>JAJRTU010000104.1 GCA_024278135.1 Gammaproteobacteria bacterium | reverse complement strand
ACTGTTAATTGTGACAGGGAAGTGCAGTGGAAATACTCCAATACCGATATGACGGGTACTTCAACCCGCAACGACAGCCATTGCATTAGTTTTGTGGCTCTGGCACTAACAATGAAATTGAAGAGTAATTGATCTTGCTATCCTCTAAAGGGGTCGGAGACATATGAGAATGATTGTTATTCGTTTTTGTCTCCGACCCCTTAAGTGTCTCGAAATGGTGAAGTAAAGTATTCCACGGAGTTCCCTTGTGGGTTTGAAAAAACAGGCGCTTTCACTCTGGCAATTGTCTAGAATTGAAAGGATAGCCTGGGAGCAGGCCGATGAACTCGTCAGTATATGGAAATTCCACTGGTCAGAGCTCGATCCATGGCATTAAATAATTGAAAATCATGGGAAGATCCTCTCAATGTAGTTTGGCATAGCTCCCAACAGGTGGTTGTACAGAAATAAAATTATTGCTGTACTCAATTTTCACACGTGAACTGAATATCAGGGTTCACAGGAGGGTTTAATGAAAAATGTTCTGTCGCAAATAAAACCAGGGCTTGTACTGGTTCTCTTTGGACTTGCTTTCGGTATTGCCTTAGGTACCGGGTTTGGAATAAATGAAGATGCCTTTCAGGGTTATATTGCTGAAGGAATAGCGGCCCATCCTGATGTTCACGATGCCAATAGTCAGGACAAGATCTGGCGCTACGTGCAACGGGCACATTTTCATTCTGCCGGTATTGCCGCGTTTTCAATTGGCATGTTGCTACTGGTGGCTTTGTCCAATATCAGACCAGCAATTAAAAAAGTCACTTCTGTTTTTATAGGTTTAGGTTTTCTCTATCCATTTGCATGGTTCAATATGTTTTTACTCGCGCCTTCGATGGGTCGTGATGCTGCCCATTCACATATTGTTACGGAATTGCTTACCTATGTTGGCGTAGGTGGTTTGGCCATCGGCCTGTTCATTTTAGCAGGCAATATATTGTTCGGTTTCCTGGCGGAAACAGGCGAAACATGACACATAAGTATTGTTCCCAGATCAGCAGATACCAGAAAGTTTTTTGATAATTGCAACCCTAAAGGGGTCGGAGACACATGAGAATGATTGTTATTTGTTTTTGTCTCCCGCTCCTTCAGGTAGTAGTTCTTACCTGAAATCTTTTTGTCGTTATAATTCAGCAAATGTTGGAGCAAAAAAAATCAGCTGGAGGCGCTTGTAAGGGAGCAGGATTTTGAGCCTCGGTCCCATTATGATGGATTTGCGTGGTCCGGAGTTGCAGCAGGATGAGGCCGAGTTATTACAGCATCCACTGGTGGGCGGTATTATACTTTTTTCCCGCAATTTTACCGATGCCGGGCAATTGCAGGAACTGACTCGTGAGGTTCATGCTTTGCGTAGCCCGCCCTTGCTGATCGCCGTCGATCATGAAGGTGGGCGGGTGCAGCGTTTCCGTCAGGATTTTTCCATCTTGCCTCCCTGTCATAGCTATGGTGATTTGTATGACCAGGACAAAAGAGCCGGTCTGGCCGCTGCAGAGAAGGCGGGCTGGTTGATGGCGGTGGAATTACTCAGTGTGGGGGTTGATTTCAGTTTTGCCCCGGTACTGGATATTGATAGAGGCCTCAGTCAGGTTATCGGCGACAGGGCTTTTCACCATCATCCTGACACGGTGGCCAATCTGGCAAAGTATTACACTCGTGGCATGAAAAAAGCGGGTATGGCTGCCACAGGTAAACATTTTCCAGGCCACGGCAGCGTTAAAGAGGACTCACATCACGCGATACCGGTAGATAATCGGCGTTATGAAGATGTAGTGATGCTGGATATGCTGCCTTTCGAACGACTGGCAAGGACACACTTACAGGGCATCATGCCTGCGCATGTGGTTTACCCGCTGGTGGATGATAAACCGGCCGGTTTTTCGCAGCGTTGGCTTCAGGGCGTCTTGCGTCAACAGCTTGGTTTTCAGGGAACTATTTTCAGCGATGATATCAGCATGGCAGGCGCAGAAGCCCTGGGCAGTTACAGTCAGCGTGCACATGCGGCGATTACCGCCGGCTGTGACATGGTGCTGGTATGTAATAATCAGGAGGCTGCCGTCACTGTGCTGGATACATTGGAGACTGATATTAATCCCGCCTCACAGGTGCGTTTGATACGCATGCATGGTTACCAGTCGGCGAAGAGCCTGAAAGAATTGCAGCAGGATGCAAAATGGCAGGCTGTATCAGAGGAAATTCTGACTTTAAAAAAGGATCCTGAACTGGGGCTGGGCGATGATGAGATTCAATCTTGAATATTGCTTGACGGCCTTGCTGTTTATTGCGCCGGCTGTTTCGGCCTCACCACTGGATGCGCCTGAATGTGAGGTATTGCAGCAATTCGAGAATGTCAAACCTGTTGCCGGTATCTACGACAGCGGTCTGTTATGGCAGGTCAGCAAGGTTGGTGTTCCTTCGAGCTATGTATTTGGCACTATCCATGTGTCTGATGAGTCCATTGTCAATTTACCTGAACAAGTCAGTGATGCGCTGATACGGGCAGAGACTTTTGCTATGGAAGTCGTACCCGAAGCAGCGGAGATAATGGTCATAGCCAGCCTGATGTACTTTGCCGATGGTCAAAAGCTGAGCGATTTAGTCTCCAGACCTTTGTTCGCTGAAGTGGTGAGACTGTTGAGTGCTTATCATCTGCCTGAAGACTCCGTCGCCTTGATGAAACCATGGGCGGCCTTCCTGACAATGAGTTATCCACCGGAGTTTAGACAGGTGCTGGATATGCAGTTGCTGGAAACGGCCCGACAAAATGGTGCCAGACTGGTGGGGCTGGAATCCTTGCAGGAACAAATTGATATATTTGATAAGATGGCGCTGGACAAACAGTTGAAACTGCTGAGTGATACCGCCTGTCATTACGATATCGTTGAATCGGGTTTTGAAAAAATGAAATCACTGTATTTAGCCGGAGATTTGGCTGGACTTTATGCTTACAGCCAGAGATATTCCCTTTCAGATGATGATTTGTATAATGAATTAATACAGGAACTGCTGGTGGAGCGTAACTACATCATGGCCGAACGTATGCAGGCCGTGCTACAGGATGGCAATGCCTTCATTGCTATCGGTGCGATGCATTTGCCCGGCGAGGAAGGTGTGCTCGCCTTGTTGGCAAAGAATAATTATGATATTTCCCTTGTCTATTAAAACAGAGACGCAGTGATGGATTTCGATCAATATTTTACCGTGGCATTGAACTATTTCAGAAGTGAATCCTGGATCGTTCAGGTGTTTCTTATCATTTTCGTTGCTTCATTGATTGACTGGACACAAAAAAGACTACTGCGTCAGTTGCACAAGAAACTGGAGCGAACAAAGAACTACTGGGACGACACCATCATAGAAGCTGTAAAACGTCCCGTATCTTCACTCATCTGGGTGCTGGGCCTGACCTTTGCCGCGGAGATAGTCCGCAGTGAATCTGATGCGGTGATTTTTGATGCTGTCGGGCCGATTCGCGATGTGGGTGTCATCGTGTGTCTGGCCTGGTTTCTGGTGCGTTTTATACGTCTTAGCGAGCACAACATTATTAAAAAAAGGCTGGAGGCAGGCGAGCCTTTTGATCGTACTACCACCGATGCGATTGCCAAGCTCCTGCGTATCTCCGTGGTTATTACAGCGGGGCTGGTGGTATTACAGACACTGGGATACAGCATCTCCGGGGTGCTGGCTTTTGGTGGTATCGGCGGTATTGCTGTCGGTTATGCCGCGAAAGATTTGCTGGCGAATTTCTTTGGTGGCTTTACCATCTATATGGACAGGCCCTTCGATGTGGGTGACTGGATTCGCTCGCCGGACAAGCAAATAGAGGGGACGGTGGAAAAAATCGGCTGGCGTGTCACCTGCATCCGAACCTTTGACAAGCGGCCTCTGTATGTGCCCAATTCGGTATTTACCACCATCTCTGTCGAAAATCCTTCGCGCATGACCAACCGGCGGATCTATGAAACCATCGGCATTCGCTATGATGATGTGGGCAAAATGGCGGCTATCGTCGATGATGTGAAGATGATGTTAATGGGGCACGATGAGATCGATACACGTCAGACACTGATTGTTAATTTCAATGAATTTGCACCCTCATCGCTGGATTTCTTTGTCTATACCTTTACCCGTACTACGGACTGGGTCAGGTTTCACGAGATTAAACAGGATGTCATGTTGAAGATTATTGCTATCGTGGAGGGTCATGGTGCCGAATGTGCTTTCCCGACTTCCACGATTCACCTGGCCGGGGCTGCGATTCCCGAACAAGTCGGGTGAGAATACAGCGGCTTTCATCCAGAGTCTTTCCAAGTTCTGCCTCAGACTGTAATCTGTCTGCGTTATGAAACTGCCTTTTACAAAGATGCATGGTCTGGGTAACGACTTTGTCCTGCTCAATGCCCTGCAAGCCCCTATTGAACTGAGTGCCGATCAAATTCGATTCATAGCCGATCGTCGTCTAGGTATCGGTTGTGATCAGGTATTGATGGTCGAAGCCGGCCGGACACCAGGTGTGGATATTCACTATCGTATTTTCAATGCCGATGGCAATGAGGTGGAACAATGCGGTAATGGTGTGCGTTGTGTCGGCGATTACCTGCGTAAACGTGCACTGGTTGAGGCTGAGATGATTAAGGTGGAGACTGTCAGTGGTGTGGTCACCCTCTATTTCGAAAAGAATGAACAAATCCGTGTTGATATGGGGGTCCCCGTTTTCGAGCCCGAGGCGATTCCTCTCGCGACCAGGCAAAGGCAGGCGCAATATTCACTGGTGCTGGCGTCCGGCAAGGTCGACGTTATGGCCGTTGCCACCGGTAATCCGCATGCGGTGCTCCTTGTTGAGGATGTAAGACAGGCCCCCGTCTCGTCTTTGGGGCCGGAAATACAGCAGCACAGTTTATTTCCCGAGGGTGTCAATGTGGGCTTCATGGAGATTGTTGATCCGGCGCATATCCGCCTGCGTGTTTACGAGCGCGGGGTGGGAGAAACTTTTGCCTGCGGCACCGGCGCATGTGGTGCTGTCGCAGCGGGTATAAATGCTGGTAAACTGGCGAGCGACGTCGAAGTCGAATTAAAAGGAGGGAATTTAGGCATTAGCTGGGCGGGCAAGGGCCAGGCTATATGGATGACTGGTCCGGCAACCACCGTATATGAAGGGCAAATTGAAATATGAATATAGCTTCAGAAGACAATTATGCGGCGCCAACGCTGAGCGCCGGTGCTATTGCCGCATATTTGCGTGCACATCCCGAGTTCTTTAACCACTACCCGGATTTGCTGACCGACATCAAGGTGCCCCATGCCAGTGGCGAAGCCATTTCTCTGGTGGAAAGACAGTTGACGGCCCTGCGGGATCAGAATGATCAAACCCGAAGACGCATGCACGAACTGATTGAAATCGCCCGGCAGAATGAAGAGCTGGCCAAACGTATGCACCAACTGGCCTTGACTTTGATGGATGCCGCCGAGCCAAAGGATATATTTTCGACACTGTATGACAATTTGAGGAAGAATTTTCGTGCCGATAAAGTGATTGTCAGGTTGTTCGCTGAACCGGCTTTTGTGGACACCTTTGCTGGAGAAGAGTTTGCAGGATCGGAGGAACCCCGACAGTCATTGTTCAAATCCATCATCGACAAGCGTATGCCCCTGAGTGGCTGCCTGAAAAGACAACAACAGGTATTTCTGTTTGGTGATGAGGGCGATGATATTGCCTCGGCCGTCATGATACCGCTGCACGGAAAAGGCTGGGGCGGTATCATGGCGATTGGCAGTTCCAACGCCGATCGTTTTCAGGAGGGCATGGGCGTGGAATTGCTGGCCAATATGGGCGAGATATTGAGCTTCATTCTCAAACCCTGGATCGTCGAGAAATAAGCACCGGCGGAGGATGAATTGACAGAATGTGACAGTGCCAGGCCCGGGTCCGACCCCTGTTTTGCCAGATCGAACAGTGAATCTCATGCGGCAAACTGAAATTGCCCATATCGATGCCTTTATGCAGTCCTTGCATCATCTCTCCGGGCACACACGCAAGGCTTATCGATGTGATATCAGCAGTTTTCGTGAATATTGCCATGGACAGAACATTCAGGCCTGGTGTGACCTGGATGGGCGGCAGATTCGTGGTTTTGTGACACAACAACATAGACAGGGTATGGGGGGCCGCAGTTTGCAGAGAAAACTGTCGGCGATACGGGCTTTTTATCGCTACCTGATGAAAATCGGTGCAGCTACGCAGAACCCGGCGCAAGGTATCGCCACACCCAAAACACCGAAGAAGTTGCCCAACACGCTGGATGTGGACCAGAGTGCGCAGTTGCTGGAGATAAAAGACGATGGCATTCTGGCAGTGCGCGACAGGGCGATGCTGGAGCTGATGTACTCCTGCGGTTTGCGTTTATCGGAACTGGTGGGGCTGGACCTGAGCAGTCTTGATTTGGCTGATGCCCTGGTGACCGTTACCGGCAAGGGTAACAAGACCCGCATGCTGCCTGTTGGTCGTCAGGCGGTACAGGCATTGCAGATGTGGCTGAAACAAAGGTTCAAGCTCGCCGCCCGGCAGGAAACAGCGCTGTTTGTCAGTAAGCGGGGGAGTCGCATCAGTCCTCGCAACGTTCAGCAGCGATTGCGACGCTGGTCGGTGAAACAGGGGCTGGGCACGCACGTACACCCGCACATGTTGCGCCATTCATTTGCAACACATATTCTGGAATCAAGCAGTGATCTGCGCGCGGTCCAGGAATTACTCGGACACGCCGACATCAGTACGACCCAGGTTTACACACATCTCGATTTTCAACACCTTGCTAAAGTCTATGATCAGGCGCATCCACGAGCACAAAAGAAAGACAGGTAGTTTACTTTATCGTTATTGAGAATCCGTTTTTTTCTAAGGTTATCCCCTTGAATTTCAAGTATGTATCTATATATAGATGAATCGCGTGCAGAACCCTGTGAAACTGAATTAGCAGGATGCTGCAGTGCAGCTTCGTGTAAAATAACTGATTTTCAGCTGGAGGCCTTCTTTGGAACAATTTCGTGGAACAACCATACTCTCGGTCCGCAGAGGTAATCATATTGTTATTGGTGGAGACGGTAAGGTATCTTTGGGCGACACAGTGATGAAGGGTAACGCACGCAAGGTGCGGCGTTTGTACAAGGATCGTATACTGGCCGGCTTTGCCGGTGGTACGGCCGATGCGTTCACCTTGTTTGAGCGTTTTGAAGGGAAGCTGGAAAAACATCAGGGTAATCTGATGCGTTCTGCCGTGGAGCTGGCCAAGGACTGGCGTACCGACAGGATGTTAAGACGACTGGAGGCCATGCTTTGTGTCGCAGACGAAACAGCATCACTGATCATCTCCGGCAATGGTGATGTCATCGAGCCGGAAGATCAGATAATGGCTATCGGCTCCGGCGGTGCCTATGCGAAATCAGCTGCCAGAGCACTGCTGGATAATACCGACATTGATGCCAGAAGCATCGTCGAGAAGTCATTGACTATCGCTGCCGATATTTGCATTTATACAAATTCGGCTCTCACAATAGAAGAACTGAAATAATACAGGAACCATGATGCAGGCATTAGAACCCAGGGAAATTGTCCAGGAGCTGGATAAACATATTATCGGTCAGGATTCGGCAAAACGTGCTGTCGCCATCGCTTTACGCAATCGCTGGCGGCGGGCACGTGTTGACGAGGAATTACGCAATGAAATTACGCCCAAAAATATATTAATGATCGGCCCCACCGGCGTGGGTAAAACGGAAATCGCCAGACGTCTGGCAAAACTGGCCGATGCGCCTTTCATAAAAGTCGAAGCGACCAAATTTACCGAAGTGGGATATGTTGGGCGAGATGTGGAATCGATAATACGTGATCTTGCCGATGTGGCGGTGAAACAGACCCGCGAAATCGAGCTGGAAAAGGTCAAACATCGTGCGGAGCAGGCGGCGGAAGATCGGGTGCTGGATATTCTGTTGCCCGGCCCGCGTACTTTCGGAGATGAAGAGCCGCAGGATAAAGAGAACAGCACACGTGACAAATTTCGAGGTATGTTGAAATCGGGAGAACTGCTCGATAAAGAAATTGAAGTGGAGTTGAATATGCCGACTATCGGTGTTGAAATCATGGCCCCGCCCGGTATGGAAGAAATGACCAGTCAGTTGCAAAGCATGTTTCAGAATGTTTCGGGAGGAAAGAAGCGTACACGCAAACTGCGGGTCGAGGAAGCATTGATTCTGCTGACAGAAGAAGAAGCGGCCAGGTTAATCAATGAAGAAGATATAAAGTTACGGGCGCTCGAAGCGGTTGAGCAAAATGGTCTGGTTTTTCTTGATGAACTCGATAAGGTTTGCGGTCGCTCCGAGAGCAGCGGCCCGGATGTATCACGCGAAGGTGTACAAAGGGATCTTTTACCGTTGGTTGAGGGCAGTACCGTCTCGACCAAATATGGCATGGTCAAGACTGACCATATCCTGTTTATTGCATCCGGCGCCTTCCATCTGACCCGACCCTCCGATCTGATTCCGGAATTGCAGGGTCGACTGCCCATTCGGGTGGAGCTGAATGCCCTGGGTGTGGAAGATTTTGTGCGAATACTGACCGAGCCGGATGCATCGTTGACCGAACAATATGCGGCTTTGATGGAAACCGAGGCTTTGACGCTGACCTTCACTGAAGATGGCATCAGGCGCATAGCTGAGATTGCCTGGAAAGTGAACGAAAGTACGGAAAATATCGGCGCGCGGAGATTGCATACGGTAATGGAACGTCTGCTGGAAACGCTTTCCTTTGAAGCAACCGAGAAAGCCGGTGAGACCATTAATATTGATGCCGGCTACGTTGATCAGTATTTGAATGAATTGATGCAGAACGAAGATCTGTCAAGATACATTTTATAGAGCCGCGAGTGCCAACTGTTATGTCGGATATAAAACCAAGACCTGTTTCCATCAACCTGAAAAAGAAGTCTCGTTTGCTCAAGATTGATTTTGATGATAATACTTCATTTGAATTGAGCAGCGAGCTGTTGCGCGTCTATTCGCCCTCGGCAGAGGTGAGGGGCCATGGACCGGGACAGGAAATATTGCAGATCGGCAAGGAGAACGTGGGTCTTGATGATATTGAGGCAGTCGGTAATTATGCGGTCAAACTTATTTTTGACGATGGGCACGACAGCGGGATATATACCTGGGATTTCTTACATGATCTGGGCTCCCGGCAGGACGAATACTGGCAAAGTTATTTGCACGCGTTGACACACGCGGGATATGACAGAAAACAACAGTAATGGAAAAGCAGACAACCGATTTCGGCTTCGAGCAGCTCAGCCCCCGGGAAAAAACCCGGCGGGTCGGTGAAGTATTCAGCTCGGTAGCCTCACGCTACGACCTGATGAATGATCTGATGTCGCTGGGCATCCATCGACTGTGGAAGCGTTATACCATTCATATTGCGCAAATAAAACCGGGTGCAAAGATACTCGATGTGGCCGGAGGGACCGGTGATATGTCCGCCCTTTTTCATCACGCTGTGGGTGAGCGGGGCAGGGTCATTGT
>JAJRTU010000103.1 GCA_024278135.1 Gammaproteobacteria bacterium | reverse complement strand
GAGATGACATTGTTCATGAACCAGGGTTTGCAGGACTTCAATCAGCGTATGAGTGGCAAAATAAGCCGGGTTTATCGCAATTTCGTGGGCTTTCTGCCCCTTTCGGTTAGCCCAGCGATTCGGCGAAAAATAACCCAAGGTGTTACTTTCCCTTTGCACAGTCAACAGACATGGCGGAAGCCTGTTGTCAAAAAGATGTTTGTTGAAATGATTAAAGGCCTGACTCAACAAGCTGTAAAACTCATCAGTAGGTGATACCGGTTTCATATAATATTATCAATTGTTTCGTACGATATAAATATTAACAGGTATTCAGCCCGGCTGGGGCAGTCTTCAATGTTAAGCTGTCAGCTATGACAGTTTTAGTCAAACAACATCGTTCGGGCTTTGTGGGCTTACAGTCCTGCAAATTTCCAAAGCCCGGTTGACGAAAAAGGAGGAAAGATGTCCTGGATCAAAACCATTTCATATGAACAGGCCGCTGGGGGCTTGCTGAAGTTATATGACCGCGTTAAGGGCCCGAACAATAACATTGACAACATCATGCTGGCCCACAGCTTGCGACCGCACAGCATGAACGGTCATATGAGTCTGTACAAGAACGTGCTGCATCACTCGCAAAACACCGTCGACAGATACTTACTGGAAATGATCGGCGTATACACCAGCATGCTGAACAGTTGCCCTTATTGTATCGAGCATCATTTTACCGGGATGAAACAATTACTGAATGATGATGACTACGCGAATAATATACGCGCCGCACTGGAATCAGGAAACTGGAACGATTTTTTTGAACCGAAGGTCAGCGCAGCATTGGCATACACCGGCAAACTGACTAAAAACCCGTCTAATGTCAATGAGGCTGATATCGACTCTCTGCGCCGTGCCGGCTGGGAGGATGGGGAGATCCTGGAGATCAATCAAGTTACCGCCTATTTCAACTATGCCAACCGCACCGTACTGGGCCTAGGTGTCAGCACGGATGGTGACATACTCGGTTTATCTCCAAACGATTCCGGTGATGAACAAAACTGGCAACACCGCTGACAGCAGGGAAGTTACTGAGTTCTGGTTTTTGACGTGTCATAATTGCCGCTGCAAGACAGTTGCGTGGCGGCGAACACCGTGGACAAACATGTGGAGTAAACTTAAATGAATGTCGCAAAAAATAGATCTTCCGGCAGCGCCAATGGTGTTGCTGCGCTGGCCATATTAAAAGTATTGCTGGAAATTATGCAAAAGAAAAAATTACTGTCCAGTGAAGAAATTGACATCATTCTCAATTGTGCTGAAGTGGAAGTGGACAATACAGATATCGGTGGACGCGTCACCGAGGCTAAATTTCTGATTGGCAATTTAATGAAAGACCCGGCGGGTGATGATACTACCGGTTACAACACCAGGAGATATACATGACAGCGACTATTCCGGATTCACACCGGGACTTGCTGGAGGGTCCTATTTGTGTGCAAATAGCCACGTATATGAAAGATGGCTCGATCCAGATTAACCCGGTCTGGTGCAGCTATGACGGCTCACATATCCTGATCAACTCTGCTCTGGGTCGAGTGAAGGACAAGAATATCCGGGCCAATCCGACGATAACGGTTTTTGCGGGTGACCCGACAAATCCTTATCGCTGGCTGGAAGTTCGCGGCACTGTGGAGGAGATCACGGAGGAGGGTGCCGATGAACATATTGATCAACTATCCGAACTATACCTGAAACAACGTCCTTATCCATTTCGTCAGGAAGGCGAGGTGAGAGTCATCTACAGGATAAAGCCACTGAAAGTACAGGCATTTGCAGGCTAAGCGCGTGATTTGGCCCGCGGCAGGCAGGCTGACAACGGTCTAGATTGAATAGTCCGTCGTATGTAAACCGCATTCCCGATTTTCTTCCGCCTTGGTGGGATCTTTATATTTGCTGACCTGCGGCAAGCCATGTTCGTAAAGATAACCCTCCATATCCACTTCTGTCCAATTGAGGAAAGGAGCCACTTTGATGATACCGTCAGGACCTTCACTG
Organism: Gammaproteobacteria bacterium; assembly: GCA_024278135.1. GTDB lineage: Bacteria > Pseudomonadota > Gammaproteobacteria > Eutrophobiales > Eutrophobiaceae > WLWS01. The sequence goes on along the minus strand of JAJRTU010000103.1, from coordinate 7,648 downwards.
ACAACATCAAGGGTCTTGCGGAATTCTGTTTCGTCCTTACGTATCGCTGTTAACCAGATATCGGGTTTTACCGTCTCCAGCATCTGTCGGAAAGGTTCGAGTTTTACCTGCCGGGTAAATTCGCTGTGTAAATCACTGTCCACACCGGGGATGCCGCCCATTAAAGCACTGCGGCGTGCGGCGGTCATTGTCGGGATGAAAACCTGTATGTTCAGATTCAGATCCCGGATCAAGCCCTCTGCATAGAGATAGGTTTCCAGCGTATTGTAACCTGTGTCAATCCAGATCACCGGAATGTCGGCTTTAACACGCGTCGCAAGATGCAGCATCACTGCCGAATAAGGGCCGAAACTGGTAGTGACAATGGCTTTATTGTTCTGGGCCACGGCCCAGGCAATAATCTCCTGTGGCGATTGCTCTGCCACTGTTGTATTGTCTTCGCGTTTTTGTATGACAGCTGACACCTGCTTATTTATCCTGAGGGCTCATGACTTTGTGTATGACTGTCATTGTAGTGCCAAGCTGCTACATTAAAAGCATTAATAACTAAATTTTTAGATGATTTAGTTATTAATATATTATCAGCACTCAGTCCCACAGGGTCGGCCCCCCGATGATCGGCGTAATAATACCGAGCCGCCGGGAATTGAATCCTTCTTTCCCTGTCTATATGCTGACTTTTCAACTTTATGATGAATGACACTATGCGCCTGCGACCTGCTACGCTGTTAATTTTCAGCAATCTGACGGTATTCCTGATGGCCTGCCCCTTTTTTGTATCTGCGGATGATGGCAATCCCGCGTTCAACGGCACCTGGCTGATTAACGAAGAATTGAGCGACGATACCGACAAGCAGGTGGAAAAGGCCATTAAGGCCGCAGGTGGAAAAGTCACGCGGACCAAAAAGAAAGGGAAGGGACGCTACAAGGGCGGGCCGCCGGAACAGGCCCTGTATGATCATATTTCCTATGATGAAATCCTTCGCTTTCAATATCGGGAGCCGGAGTTTCACTTGCTGTACGAAGACAATTTTGAACGTGTATTTCACTCCGACGGCAGGCGTAGAACAGCCAGTGCAAGCGGTACGACGAGAGGTGAGCGTCAGGACTTCGCCTTTGCCAGTTGGTCAGGCTCGAATAAACTGTATGTGGAAGCCAGACCACGTGATGGCGGCAGAACCAATGAAGTATATACCCTGGTAAAGTCAGAAACCGGGGAAGATTTATTGCGCGTCGAGCTTAAATTAAACCCCTTAATGTTTGCCGGACCGTTGAAAATCGTACGCTTCTACGAACGCGCTCCACTAAAATCAAAGTAAACTGTCGGGCCGGGAGGCTGATCGTGAATGGAAAGACCATTTGCTGAAATCAGTGCGGGTCGACCTTCTCTGCCCGTGTTACCTGCGCCATATTGTGTTTCAGCCAGAGATCTCTGGCCATGTTTCTGGCCTGCTCCAGTTCTTCATCGCTGAGTTGCAAACCAATGGCCTCTCGCGGGCTGAGTGCCTGCTCATCACCACCCGCCACGGCAACACCGAACCAGGCATAGGCCTTCAGCCTGTCTTTTTCCACTCCATCTCCGTATAAATACATTGAACCCAGCTTATACTGCGCCTGGAGATTTCCCTGTTCTGCGGCCAGACGATACCATTTCTCCACCTCTTTATTGTCCCTGCGAATACCAATACCATGCTCGTACATATAGGCCAGATTAAACTGCGCCTGCGACAAACCCTGCTCTGCGGCCAGACGGTACCACTTTAAGGCTATGGCCGGAACGGTGGCTGTCCCCAGACCTTCTGCATAAAGAAACCCCAGGCTGTGCTGCGCTTCCGGCACACCCTGTTGCGCTGCCTTACGATACCATTTCAGTGCTCTGGAATTATTTTTATCGACACCAATCCCGTTCAAATACATATACCCAAGATTATTTTGTGCCTTCGCGTCACCGGCATCGGCGAGGATATTAAGCTGTTTCAGGGCACTGTCGTAGTCCCCTGCCTTGTAGGCCCGGTGGGCTTTTTCGAAATCAGCGCGCTCACAGGCCAACATGCTTAATGTCATTAGCACAAGAATAAATACTCTTAACATATCCGATAACATTTTCGGCTTAATTCTGGACGCATATGCTCATAGACATTAGCATACTACCTTGCTTTCATATTCTCACTAAAAGGAGGAAGAGAATGAGTTTTGTTTCACGTATTCCTGAAGAGGAAGGTTCCGTCGCCGCCATTCTGAAACCCTATCCGGAAATTGCCACACCAGTCGGTATGCTGACAGAATACGTCATGCGCAGCAAAGATGTGCAATTGACACAGGCCGAGCGTGAAATAATCGCCACTTTTGTTTCAGATCTGAATGCCTGCACTTACTGTGCCCGTACTCATCAGGCCACAGCCGAAGCGCTGGGTATTGAGACCTCTTTATTTGATGCCTTGCTTGATGACATTGATACGGCTCCCGTCGATGAGAAATTAAGGCCCGTGCTGAAATATGTCAAAAAACTCACCTTGACGCCAACGCGCATGCTGCAGGCTGACGTTGATGCTGTTTTCAGCGCCGGCTGGGACGAAAGATCGCTTCATTTTGCCATTATGATATGCGGAATGTTCAATCTTTATAATCGCCTGCTTGAAGGCTATGGTATCAGGAACTCCAGCGAATTCCGGGAAAAAGCGGGGCGTATGCTGGCCGAGTCGGGTTATATGCATGTTGCAGAGCAGGCGGGAGAATCTGCCTGAAAAGGCGCATGGGAATTACTGTCAACAGCCAAATTCAAAGTGGCATAGTGTCGGGTCTTTTTCCTCACAAACCGTTTCTCCGGATTCGCTGACAAACCAGTTATCGGATATGGCGCGAACCGGACACTGACTGTTCCTGGGTACGCCGTCGAGTCTGATATATTGCTGCGGCGCTGTATATTTGCAGGCGACGAATTCACCATAGTTTTCAATGCTCACGCCGTACAGTTTCTCCACAGCCAGCAGTTTGTCCAGGCTGACATCTTCATTCACCGTCCATTCATAATCCGGTGATATCAACCTGTCTCTAACCTCCGCAGGCGTGGCACATCTTTCCGCATACGCGGCGGCAGACAGCCATAAAAAACTGGAAACGACAGCCAGCATTGAACAGAAGTTCTGTCTCATATTGAATTTGTTGTTATTACCGTCATAAATGCTTTTTTTGCGCATACAGACCCGGCAGTAACAGTATCGCACTGATGACGAATAATACACCGGCTGTAAGATATACATTGTCGTAGTTGCTCTGACCGAGGATGAGTGCGGCAATATAGGGTCCGATAGCGTAGCCCACCGTCTGCATTGATATTCCGTAAATAACCACCTTTCCACTTTGATCAAATTCAGCCAGTGTCGCCAGCAGGTAGGGCATGCTGACGTTCCAGAAAAAATTGAACATGCATACTCCGAAGATGTAATGAGCAAGAGCAATTTCCCCTGCCAGCAGATAGATGCCGGTGGCAGTCGCCATGATGCTGACCAACAGGGGAATGACGCGGCCAATCTTTAACTGCAGCACCACCGTGACGAAGGCACCGGCGATACCCAGAAACTGTGACATCGTCAAGGTATTGGCGACGGTCTGTTCGCCAATACCGGCTTCCAGTCCGAGCAGAAACATATAAGCCCAGACGATACCGATGGAAGTGTTGTACACCAGAATGGCCAACAGAGACAATGCTTTCAATGACCAGGCATAATTTGCCCTTGCCGGCCCGGCGCTGTCCAGATGGTGTACACCGGAACGCGGCAGGTGGCGGGTAAAAAACAGACCCGAGGCGCAGAACAGTGCAAAGAATATCAACACGCCGTTCATCCCAGTCACTTCAAAGGCGGTCGGCATGACCAGTATGCCGAATGCACCGTAGGTCAATACCCAGGTGATAATAAAACCAAAATTTCGATCGGATTGTCGGGTAAGGCCCATCATGGCAAATGTCAGCGACATCAGCCCGCCTGAGCCCATGCCGGTATAAAAGCGCAGCGCTGCCAGCGAGTTGAAATCCGTCACTGATACAGACAGGAGGTTGCCCGTAGCCGATACCAGCAGGAAAAATATGGTTAATTTACGCCAGTCAAACCGCGATTCCAGGAAGTTAAGCAGTACGGTCGTGAATGCCAGACCAAACATTTCAGCAGAGGCAATTTTGCCCGCCTGCTCATCGCCGAAGCCAAGATGCTCCACCAGACCCTGTACATATCCCGGCTGCAGTATGAAAACACATGGCGCGATAACCGCAATATAAACAATCGCGATTATCGAAATGCGGGAATTCACATCGACCGTATGCGTATTGTCCCTCATCAACCATTGCATCAGACAAAACCCTCCTGTGTGCCGTATTCCTGACAGGACATCAGGAGCAGATTATTTCTCACCTTACAGTGTGTTCAACACATCCAGTAATATATCCACGGCCTTGTTCATATAATCCCGGGTAATGGTTAATGAGGGCATCAGTCTGAGTACATTGCCATTACGGCCGCAGGGTACCATGATAATGCCTTTCGACAGCAGACCCATCACGACGTTCATCATCATCTCTCCGTCAGCCGGCTCCCGTGTTTCTTTGTCTTTGACCAGTTCTATGCCAATCATCAATCCCCGGCCCCGTACTTCACCAATAATGGGAATAGTCTCGCTGGCGGTTCGCAGGCGTTTCATGACTTCCTCGCCGACGACGGCAGCACGTTCCACCAGTTCATATTCATTGATAATATCGATATTGGTCATACACACCGCTGCAGATACGGCGTTGGCGGCAAAGGTCTGCGGTTGTGACATGTCATCCAGTTGCTGCGCGAGATCCTTGCGCATTATCAGTCCGGCCATCGGCAGATCGCCGCCCATGCCCTTGCCGAAAGTCATCATATCCGGTTCGACACCGGCGTGTTCAATCGACCACATCTTGCCGGTGCGGCCGGCACCGGCCTGTACCTCATCTGCAATGAACAGGGCACCGTGTTTTTCACAGGCAGCCTTGATGATCTGCAGGTATTCAGGATCGGGGGGAATGTAACCGCCTTCTCCCTGCAGAGGCTCGATAATGACTGCCGCGACATCGTCAGCAGCCGTATAAGGCGTATTCAGGACATGGTCAACATAATGTGCGCAGGCCAGCTCGCAGCCGTCCCGTTTCAGACCGAAAGGACAACGGTAACAATACTGGTAGGGGGCATGTATCACGCCGCCCATAAAGGGACCGTAGCCCTTGCGATATTGATCGCCGGTCGTCAGTGCATTCGATGCCGCCCAGACACCGTGGTAGGCGCCGTGAAAGGCCATGATCTGGTGGCGACCGGTCACTTTCCGGGCAAACTTGATGGCACTTTCCAACGCACCGCTGCCACTCTGGGTAAAGTAGGTGATGCAGTCGTCTTTTAATCCCGGTGGGGCAATGGAGGCAATCTTTCTCGCCAGCTCCCCACGCCGGGTATTGCTGATGTCCGAGGCGTGCATCAGTATTTTCGACTGGCGTTCCATCGCCTCAATCACCCGCGGATGGGCACGGCCGACACTGTTCACACCGACACCCGCGGAAACATCAATATACAGGTTGCCATCCGGATCCTTGACCGTCACACCCTTGCCAATGTCAAATACCAGGGGAAATCCGCCACCGCCTCGGGTCATGGATTCATATTCAGGTGCTTCACCGAGTAATTCGCCTGTTTTGGGGCCGGGAATAGCATCCGTTATCATGTTGGGGGCATCGGCAAAGGAGAGTTCTTCAAGCGCCTGTTCTGAAATCATAATATTTACCTTCTTGTATATTTAAAATGGATCAGCTGTTCACAATCTGTAAAGCCACATGTTCGGCTTTCCTGCATAGTTTATCAAAAGAGACTGTCGACTTTTTCTTACCGCCGACAAGCAACATCATACCTTCAAGCATGGCCACAATCAGTGCTGCCCGCTGTTGCAATTCATCGGCTTCCAGTTCCGGTCGCATATCGCGCATCAGCTGAAATAACTGATTGCTGTAATTCGTATACATTTTTTCCATCAAGGTCTGTGCGAATTTGTGATTGGGCGCCAGCGACCATAGTTGAAAGAAAAAACCACAGGTGTGAATATTCTGGTGTTCCGCCAGTTGGTGGCGGATGAAAAAAATAAATCGTTCATCTGCTGAATCCACAGGCTGTGCCATGATTTGCTGCAATACACGGTCATGATAAAGATTGGTATCGTCCAGCAAGGCACCCAGCAGGTCTTCCTTCGTAGCGAAATAATGTTGCAAACTGGCCAGGTGAATACCCGTCTGCAAGGCGACCCGGCGCAAAGTGAGTTTACTGTAGCCCTCCAGGGCAAATATCTCCCGGGCCACTTGCAAGATAGTGGCAAGACGCTTTCTGCCTTTCTCGCTGCTGGCTGCGCGGGGTTGCAGCCAGGCACTGTTCGTATCGAGGGTGACTTCGTTCATTCTCTAATCTATAAAGGTATTTTTCAGTGCTTGCCTGGCATTTTTAAGGATATTTATAAACCTGTCAAGCGACTGGTTTTGTATTTTACACAGGTAATGAATACGGCTGACACGGCAATATTCATACCTGGGAAGACAGCAGATCTACAAAAGAGCATTATTTGTCCCCTATTGACTCTGGAGTTAACTCAAGAGTTTATACTGACAGTATGTCCTCTCACCTGTCGTCATCACTGTTTTCCATCGGAAAAGTCGCCGAAGCCACCCGTGTATCCGTTGATACGATCCGATTCTACGAGCAAAAAGGCCTCGTCACCGTGCTCAGCAGAACTGCGGCCGGATACCGGCAGTTTGGAGCCGACACTGTCCGGAGAATTCTTTTTATCAAACGCGCACAGGATTGTGGTTTCACTCTGAATGAAATTAAAGAATTAATGGGGCTGCGCAACACGGATGATGCCGGCTGTATAGATGTCAAACAGAAACTGCAAAAAAAGATGGGGGAAGTCAAAAAGCACATTGCTGAACTGGAGTGTTTTTTACAGGCGCTTGAAACACTGGACGAAGTCTGCAGTGGCACGGGACCCATATCCGAATGCCCGGTGCTTGAGGCCCTGGACCTGGTGGAAGAAAAAACCGTGACGGGACTTAAAGAAGAGCAGGGGTTTTCGGATGTCGGCACCGACCCGATCTGAGTGAGCTGTTTTTGCGAAGAACATGAAAAATTGCAGCCCAACCCTGACATCTAAAGCGAAATGCCCGCTGTGTGCGGGAACAGCAATTTCCGTAGTGAAAGCAACCCTGCTACAGAACATTGTATTTCCACTGAATATGACCGTGGAGGAACAACAATATTTTTACTGTGGGGATATTGATTGTGATATCGGATATTTTAGCGAGGCTGGCAGTACAGTGAAGAAAAAGAATCTCCGATCCTGCAATCAAATAAGGGCGGCCTGGCTTTGCCATTGCTTCGGAATATCAGCAGCAGCTTATAAAACAGCATTGGCAACGAATGGCGCGGAAGCGATTAAATCATTCGTCATCGAACAGACCCGACAGGGTGCCTGCGCCTGTGAGCTTCGAAATCCATCCGGCAGATGTTGTTTGGCGGATTTTAAACGTCTGGAGAGACAATATGAATCAAATTGATTTAAAAGCGGCCCTGTCATCCATCCCGGCGATAATAACAGCCAT
>JAJRTU010000102.1 GCA_024278135.1 Gammaproteobacteria bacterium | reverse complement strand
TGCCGGTCAGTGAAAACAAGAAATCCAACGATCTGGCGGATATTCTCATTTCGCTCGAGGAACTGGTTAACAAGGACCAGGTAATCGTTGAAGATAAAAACAGCAATGAACGAAACAAGATCATACTGGAGGAAGTCAGAAACAGTGAAGAATATCTGCATTCCTTACGCCTGTTGTTGCCGGTGATCAATGAATTCAGCCTGCACGCATTGAGAGTGATTGATGAACTTGAACAGGAAAAACGAAAACTTGTTGCCATGTTCGAGCAGGCGATTGACAGAAAATACGGTGATGCGATTGCTTTTGAACGTGAGCTGCGAAAAGTCAGAAACGGTTTTTACAGCACACTGATCAATCTGTCGAAATATTCGGAGACAAAGGATAGCAAATATCTGGATGCGATCAGAGAATACAATATCGCGGCCGTGAATAAAATAATAAAGGGCAAACAGCAATTGAGCGGCGATGACATCGTGGCAATCCATCGCTTCATAACCGAGCGCATGACGATGATTAATGAAAACTATAATCAGTTACAACCAGATATGGATGCTTATTATGCCAGTCATCGTGAACTGAGAAAGGTGGTTGAGAAAAAAGAAGACGGCATCAAGGAAGCGCGTCTGACCTTTATCGTCTGGAGTCGCGCCTATCAGAAGATGGCAATGGGCAAAACAAACCCTGCCGAATGGTTTGATGTCACCAAATCAGGTGACTTGTTAATGGGGGCAGCGGGCCGGGCGGTTGGTCTGTAACGAACTGCCAATGGCGGAGAAAATCATTACAACCCGGCTCAGGCGATGTGTCAATATTTTCAGGAAGCTCAGATTAATTCATCCATGAATTATCAGAGCCTGGAATAAATTTGCGCGATACGATGTTGCCGGGTCTTGAACTTGTCAATACAGGGGGAGCCTATGAAAAATGACGACAATATAAAAGACAAGCAGGATTCTGTTCAGGAATCACATCATCCCTTACTGCTGTCTTTACTGGGTGGTGCAGGTTTTATTTTGCTGCTGGTTATCATCACTTATCTGGCTGGCCGCGTGGAAACTTTGGAGGACCGGCTGAGTTATAACAGTCCTGTCACCATGGATAAACCAACGGTTGGTATCGATCTGGCCAGCTCGCAGACTGTCTATGTGCCGGTGTATTCACATATTTATTCCGGAGGTGGTATGCCTGTTCTGCTGGCCAGCACGCTCAGCGTCCGCAACTCGGATCCGGACAGAAGTATCCACATTACAAAGGTCAGGTATTACGATACCAAAGGCAAGCTAATCAAGGACTATCTTGATGGTGGCCTCGCTCTGGGGCCACTGGAGAGTACAGCTTTTCTGGTAGAGAAAAGCCATGTAGAAGGTGGATCCGGTGCAAATTTCATCGTTGACTGGTATTCGGATCAGGCGGTGTACGAGCCGGTTATTGAAGCGGTTATGGTTGGCCTGGACAATAATCAAGGCATTGCCTTCAAGAGCATCGGGCGACCGCTGATACAACGAAATGATCCAGTCTCAACACGCTGATCGGCTTATTGCAACGAATTTCGAGGGCGGGCACAAGCGGGTCAGGCTGAAACTTTTACTTGATCTTTGAAAGATGCCAGAGGTCTTATTAACCCCCCCCGATCTTTCTTGACTGCGAATGTCTCCTTTTATGGTAGTTTTTTACCATGAAAAAAGTAGCTCAAAGGAAAGGTGGTTTTTTTGCTTTATACGGATTCGGCTATCACCGTGACAGCCCCTGGGCTGAATGCATTTTGGTACAAAGCCAGTTAGCCCCATCTAATTTCGAGATATTCAGGGGCTGGGATAGAAATTTCTGAACATGGTATTATCCTTTGGAAGGAAAGCAAGTCATTGAAAATATAATATAAAAATGGCTTATTGATGAGAGCGGGGGTGGCTGGTGTTTGTAACGCATTGATTATAAAGGGTGTGTTCTCTAAATTGATGATAATCTGCATCATCAATGGTGTTTTTCATGGTATTTCCTGCCGCCTTTGATCACAAAAACGGTGATACCATGGGAGTCGAATTGGTGCAGTCATGGTATTGGTGGGTGCGTCCAGATTCCTCTTCTCGAACGGGGTGTGGTGTGATTCTACTGGTGGGCACAGTTGATAACGTTGCCTGCCTCCATTTCCGAAAAGCGTGTCCCTGTGTTACTTCAATGCCTGCCAACCCGGTACGGCCTTGGTGAACTCTTCTTGAAATGCCGGGCGTTTGGCGTTGTCCTTTTTGACTTTGAGGGCGAAGACGCGCCAGCGAGACGGATCGTGCAGCACCTTGACCATCACACGGTGGACCTTGCTCATCACCTGTGCCTTGCGGGTGTATTCCTTGCGCGAGGCACTGGTCTTGAGGTTGCCCAGGCCGGATAAATAGTATTTCAGGATCGCCTCGGGATACCTGCTTTCAAGGCGTTTGGCGGTTCGCAGTGCATAGTCGCTGTCCCAGGCGTAGAGCGGATAGCGACGCCGGCTCAGTATGGCTACGGCCTTGTCGTACTCTTTCCGGTGCATGCGGATGCGAAGCTGCTCTGTTTCCCCGGCGTTCTCCAGCCGCGCGAGAATCTTCGCTTCGTAACGCTTCCATTCGGCCGCCGTGCACAGCTTTCGAAATGCCTTGTACTTGTCGCAGGATAGAGGATCGACCGCCTGATCGAATTGCAGTGCCAGGTAGCGTTCGCGATTGCCGGCGGCTTTGGCCCGCCTGGCAACGAACTGGCGCAACTCATTCATGCGGCCTCTTCCCTTGCGCAGTCCAGCCTCCGCCACCTCCATGGCCTTTTGTTTTTCACCGGCCTTCCAGTAGAAATCCGCCAGGTCGAAATAGTCGGCGCCGGCGGCCAGTTTACGCTGGCGCAGTTCGAGGTATTTTTCCCGGTCGCCGAGTCGGCGATAAATGCGGCGGGCATGGTCGATACGCCAGTCCCCGCCCATGGTCTCAAAGGCTTCCGCCAATGCGCGCCAATCGTCATCGGTGTAACAGGTTGCATAGGCCAGGTCATAGAGTTCATCGTCAAGCCCGGTATTGCCACTTTCGATATAGGGCAGGGCGTTGTCGAGCAGTGTTTGCCGGTAGCCTGCATCGATCTTTGTCCGTGAAAGCGCCTGTGCGATCTCCCGCAACAGGCTGGAAACCTGGAAATCGATGTCATAATCGCCACCGCCGTAGGCGTCCAGTTCGTCCAGATCCGGCGCGAGCTCGGCCCACAGGGCCAGCAGTTTTTCACCCTCGGACTGCTTCCTTCGGCCGGGTGACAGGGCAGCGCGTTTGTTCAGATAATCGAGGCACTCACGCCGGACAGCGGGGCGTGTGCGGGATACATGGACGAGCAAATCCACCAGCTGCGCTTT
>JAJRTU010000101.1 GCA_024278135.1 Gammaproteobacteria bacterium | reverse complement strand
TTTCATCGAGACACCTGAGGATCTGGATAATTTTTCAGCCCTGGGGAATGGCCTGATGTTATGGGCGAATGTTCCCATCACCCTGTTCTTTGGTTATAAGGCCATGGCCGCGTACAAGAACTATATCGGACGGCTTAAATCAGGCGAAATGCAGCGTAACGCCAATGCACCATCCTTTTTTCGTGAAGTGCTTACCGGTAAAGATGTGGAATGACATACTGTTTATCAGCCAGTGTCGCAGTCAAATAATTCCACGATTGAGTCAATGAAACTATTTTCCAGCAGTAAACGCCGGTCGGTATTGTTGTTATTTGCCTGTTTTCTTTTGTCCGGCGGTATTCAGGCGGAAGCAGTGGCGAACTATGATCAGATCGCTTCAGACTCCTTCTGGCGGAAATTGTATCCGGGCGGTGGCTGGTCATTATTTTGTGGCTACAGGTTTGTCGCGAACAAAAGAACAAGCGAAAAGGAAATCATCGGTATTGAGCATATTTACCCGACGACCTGGATGATGAAGCAGGCAGGTTGTCAGAGTCGTATGCAATGTCGCGAGAATAAAAATACCCGGTTCATCCGTATGGAAGCGGATTTACATAATATGTATCCGGTCTCGCAGTCGGTGATCACCCTTCGCTATGGTTTTCGTTACGGCCTGGTCAAGGGTGAAGACTGGCGTATAGACGATTGTGATCTTGAATGGAAAAACGGGGTGGTTGAGCCACGGCCGATTGCCCGCGGCAATATTGCCAGAGCCATGTTGTATATGTATTCACGCTATGACATTCCCGTCGATAAAAAATCGCTGATCCTGTTCAAGATGTGGAACAAAAATGATCCGCCCAGCAAGCAGGAAGAAATCCGTAACGATATTATCGAGCGTTTACAGGGGAATCGTAACCCCTATATTGACAGGCCGTCACTGGCGGGGCGTCAAAAATTTATTATGATGAAATAAGTCCGACGTCAGGCTGACTGTCGGGAAAGACCGGTTTGAATCAGTTGATTCGCACGCACCAATAACAGGGAAAAGTATTGATTGTCCGCCTCGTAGTGTCGAACAATTTCAAAACCGCAGTCCAGTAACAGCGATTCGATTTCATCGTGCTGAAACTTGTGGCTGATCTCGGTAAGTATGCTTTCGCCCTGTTCCAGGTCAAATGAAGTCTGCAGGGCGGAAAGTTTGACTGTCTGTGCTTCAAGCGAGAGCAGATGCATCTCGATCCGCCCCTGCGCAGCATTGAAAAAGGCCCGGTGTTGAAACTTGTTCAGGTCAAAATTACTGCCGACTTCCCGATTCAGCACCCGCAATACGTTCATGTTGAATTCAGCCGTCAGGCCTTTGCTGTCATTATAGGCCGCATTCAGTACTTCGGTATCTTTGACACGATCTACGCCAATCAGAAAATAATCACCCTCCGGCATGCGATGGTGCAAATCCTGAATAAAACTCCGGGCCTCATCCGGGGTGAAATTACCAATGGTGCTGCCGAGGAACAGGAATAAATTGGTGCCGATATCAACGGGCAATTGGTTCAGCCCGGCATGGTAATCTCCCAGCATCGGTGTAATATCCAGCCAGTCATACCTGACATCCAGCTCACGGGCGGCAAGTTCCAGCATCGGCTCGCACACATCAAAGGGTGCATAGCTGCAGTGATGTGACAAATCAGTACAGGCATCGAATAAACGCCGGGTCTTTCTTGAACTGCCACTGCCCAGCTCAATAATATGACTGGGTGAGGCTTCAGTAATAATGTTATTGGCGTAGCGTTTTAATAAAGCGTCTTCCACTCGGGTGGGGTAATATTCGGCCGTATCACAAATTTGATCGAACAGCTGCGAACCGTGTTCGTCGTAAAAATATTTGGGTGGAAGTGAGCGGGGTGTTTCCAACAAGCCCATGCGGACATCGTCAAGCAGGTCGGGAACAGCATAAGTCGGTTCAATCACCAGACATTTTGTGTCAGCCTCAAGCGAGAGGCATTTTTGCAAGCTTTGCATAATATTCCTGAAATACGGCGATTGTTATTAATTTATTGCCCGGCAGAGGCTAACATACCCGCTGCCGTCAAAGCTAATTTCATTCTCCATTTGCAGTTCAGGTAAACGCAATATACAGACAATGACACGTTGATGAATAAGGAAATCGTATACTTGTTACAACAGGGCTACAGTCTGCTGACGCCGACTATGCGCCTGAGCCGTTATCTGTTGAACCGGCATGCTGCATTGCAACTGGAACAGGGTAAAAATGTCTGGGAGAGTGTCGACATTCTGCCCTGGCAGGCGTGGTTGAATCGTCTCTGGGAAGACTATTCTTCCCGGCGCGATGAAGAGCCTCTGCGACTGAATAACTGGCAACAACAGAGTATCTGGCAGCGAGTGGTGCAGGACTCGGATTTTGCAGCCCATCTTTTGCAAACAGCCAGCGTGGCCAGGCGGGCTGTACAGACCTGGGAACTGTTGCATCAATGGCAAATACCGCTTTACCCTCAGCATATTTATATAAGTCACGATGTGCGTGCCTTTCAAAGCTGGGCCCATGCCTATCAACGATTGTGCCAGACTGAAAACTGGCTGGATGATGCCTGTTTACCCGAGCTGCTTGTCCATCGTCTGTCAACACACTCACCCCGGCAGCAACAGAAGATTGCCTTAACGGGGTTTGAGAATATTTCCCCGCAACAACAGGCCTTGCTCACGGCGCTGACAGCTTCAGGCTGTGAAGTGAAAGTGATCGCATTGGAACGACGACAGCAGCTTGTTACTGCCGGTGGTTTTATCGATGTGCGCGATGAAATCAATGCAGCGGCAAACTGGGTGCGACAACGGTTACAGACAAATAAACACGAGACAACAGGTGTCATCGTGCCCGATTTAGCGCATGTGCGCACACAGATTCAGGATCAGTTTGATCATGTATTGCTGGCGGATTCCCTGTTGGAAGCCTCAGAGCCGGCAAACAGACCTTACAGTATTTCACTGGGGCGGGATTTGAGTCGTTATCCTGTCATCGCGGCGGCTTTTTCCATTCTGGCGTTGATAGAAAACACATTGCCACTGGAGGATATCGGCGTATTACTGCGTTCGCCCTTTATAAAGGCGGCGCCTGAGGAGCAGGTCAAACGTGCCGTGCTGGATGCGGCCCTGCGTGAGTTCGGCGAACCGGATCTGTCGATAAATACACTGATGTATGTCGCCGGACGTTTTCTGGATGACGATCAGCGGAGTGATATATTTCTGAGCTGTCTGCAGCAATGGCAAAGTGCTGTCCGGGACCTGCCGGCCACGCAAACAGCGCACGAGTGGGCCGATACTTTTTCGGCATTGCTGGCGATATTCAACTGGCCTGGAGAACGGCCGCTCAACAGTGCTGAATATCAGACCCTGCAGGCCTGGCGGGACAACCTGGCGCAGTTTGTCTCTCTTGATCTGGTCAATTCACCCTTAAGTTACCGGGTAGCCTTGACACATCTTCGGCAACTTGCCAATCATTTCAGTTTTCAGCCGGAAACAGCCGAAGCGCCGGTGCAGATCATGGGACCCGTGGGCGCGGCAGGTATGTGCTTCGATCATCTGTGGTGGATGGGCTTGCACGAAGAAGCCTGGCCGGCTGCTACAGAGCCTGATCCCTTTATCCCCATCATCCTGCAACGTCAGCATAAACTGCCGAATGCATCTGCGGAAAGTCGATTGGCGCATGCCCGCCACATGGGTGGCTGTTTGCTTCAATCCTCTCCGGATATCGTCATCAGTTATCCGCAAAATGACAAGGAGCGATCACTGAGACCGAGTCCGCTGATTGTTCCTTTTTTGCGTGAAAGCGGCCCGTTGAAGATTGAGCGATTACCCGCTTATCACAAACGTATTTTTGATTCGCGCCTGTTTGACTGTAGTGAGGACGACAGGGGCCCGGCGATGGCGAAAGGCAGGCAGGCGAGGGGTGGCTCAGCGTTGTTCAAGGACCAGGCCGCCTGCCCTTTCCGGGCTTTCGCCAAACACCGTTTACACGCACGTCATCTGGCGAGCACCGATATTGGTCTGGATGCCATGCAGCGGGGTTCCCTCCTGCATGCGGTTATGCAAAATTTCTGGCGGAAAACAAACGGGTATGAAGCGCTTGTGGCGCTGACAGAGGCGCAGGAAAGCGCCCGGATTGAGGCCAGTATTGATGCTGCAATCACTGATTATCAAAAACAGGGGATACAGACTTCCAGCGAAGGTTTCATGCAACTTGAAAAGCAACGCCTGAAGTTGATCGTCAGTGAATGGCTGGACGTGGAAAAACAACGACTGCCTTTCAGCGTACTTGCCTGTGAGCAAAAACATGATTTTGTATTTTCAGAAATAGCCGTCCATACACGTATCGATCGGATTGATCAACTGGACGATGGTCGGCAGGTGATTATTGATTACAAGACCGGTAACGTCGCCGTCAGTGCGTGGTTTGATGAACGACCCGATGAACCACAGTTGCCTCTGTATGCCATTACCAATAAGACGCCACTTGCCGCCATTGTATTCGCAAAAATTAAACGTGGTGAATCCACCTTTGCAGGTATTGCCGAGGGCCAGGGTATTGTTCCGAATGTCAGGTCATTGACGGAAACGCGTTACGCACAGGAATTAACCGACTGGCAGGGTATGCTGGCCGGCTGGGAGCAATGTCTGTCACAACTGGCTGGTGATTTTCGACAGGGTAAGGCCGCTGTCGATCCGAAGAATGC
>JAJRTU010000100.1 GCA_024278135.1 Gammaproteobacteria bacterium | reverse complement strand
GTAGCTTGCCAATAAGCTTATTCATCATCCCAATCCAGCCAGGTCCTCACAAAATGCGATTTCGAGTTATAAGAGTTAGAATACCACCCAAATTACGAAGGAGGTAGAAATGAGCGTCACCATTTATCACAATCCACGTTGTTCCAAGTCCCGACAGACCCTGCAATTGTTGCGCGACCAGGGAGTTGAACCACAGATCATTGAATATCTGAATACGCCACCCTCTGCGGAAGAATTGAAACTGACACTGGAATCACTGGATATGGGCCCGCGGGATTTGATGCGAAAAGGCGAATCCGTCTACCGGGAAGCCGGTCTGGATGACGAGAGTTTATCGGATGGTGAACTGATCGCAGCCATGCAGGCCCACCCCATACTCATTGAACGACCCATCGTGCTGGCAAACGGCAAAGCCCGAATCGGGCGGCCACCGGAGAGCGTGCTGGAAATCCTGTGACAGAAATACTGGTCCTGTATTACAGCCGTTACGGCAATGTCGCAGAGATGGCCAGGCACATTGCCCGTGGCATTGATTCCGTTAGCGACTGCTCAGCCCGGGTTCGCACGGTAGCGCCCGTGTCCACTGTTTGCGAAGCAACGCAGGCTGACATCCCTGACTCCGGGCCACCCTATGCCGGGCACGATGATCTAAAAGAATGTGCAGGTCTGGCACTGGGTAGTCCGACCCGCTTCGGCAATATGGCAGCGCCATTGAAATACTTTCTCGACAGTACCGGCGACCTGTGGATTTCGGGTGCCCTGATAGACAAACCCGCCACCGTCTTCACCTCGACTGCCAGCTTGCACGGTGGCCAGGAAAGCACGCTGCTGTCCATGATGTTGCCGCTTTTACATCATGGCATGATGATTGTGGGTCTGCCCTACTCCGAATCGGCTTTACTGACCACCTGCTCAGGTGGCAGCCCCTATGGCGCCGGTCACGTCGCTGGCGTTGAGAACGATCAGCCCATCACTGATGAAGAAAAACAGCTCTGTTTCGCCCAGGGTAAACGTCTGGCCGAAACGACAATAAAATTATCGACAACGAATCACTGAGCAGCTGTTCCGAATGGACGTATAAACCGGACAGCCGTCATTCCGGCGAATGCCAAAATTCAGTCGAATAGATGAACCGCCTTACTGGGTCCGGCATGACAAAGGATTTTACTCTATACGCCGCTCAAAAACTGTTGTTTAACTGCGCGTTCATGCTTCCCTTCAGTCCAGCAGGGATTTTACAAAAGGAATGGTCAGCTTCTTCTTGGCGATCAAACTCGCCCTGTCAAGTTTATCCAGCACCTGAAACAGGTTGTGCATATCACGAGCAACACGTTTCAAAAGATATCGGGCGACTTCGTCCGACAGCTCAAAGCCCCTCGATTGCGCGCGTTTTTGCAGGGCCAACAGGCTTGACCTTTCGTCCAGGCTTTGCAGATGAAATACATGATCCCAGGCCAGACGCGAAAGCAAATCGGGTAACTGTATAGGACTGCCCCTGGGGCTGTGGCGGGCGGTGATGAGTAAAGGGGTTTGCGCGTCACGTAAGCGGTTATATAAATGAAAGACAGCCTGCTCCCATTCACTGTTTCCCGCGATATGGTCGATGTCATCGAGACACACCAATGCCAGCTGTTCCAGCCCCAGCAGCATTTGCGGAGAAAGTGTATCTGCATCAAGCAGGGGGACGTACGCGATTTTCAACTCAGCCCTGGCGGCCTCCGTACACAGGGCCTGAAGTAAATGACTCTTGCCAGTGCCCGCCTGTCCCCAGAGATAGACGTTTTTATGATCCTCACCGCTGATGACGTTTTGCAGGTGCTGCAACACCTGTTGATTCTCTCCCGGCTGATACAAATCAAAATCGACATGCTCATATTTATTGAAGGCCAGCAGTATTTGCGTGCCGACACCATTGTCCCCGCTCATGGTGTATAAAAACTGCTCTCGATGTATTTTTGTTTCGTGTGGCGCAACAGGACCACGATAATTGCCGCTGCCGGCAAAGCCAGCAGAACACCCAAAAAACCGAATAATTGTCCGCCGGCCAATACCGCAAAAATCACGGCAACCGGATGCAGCCCGATACGCTCACCCACCAGCATGGGCGATAACAACATGCCTTCAATACTCTGGCCGACGCCGAATACGATAGCCACATACACCAGGTGAATCACATCATGATATTGCATGTAGGCGAGCACGCCAGCGACTCCGATACCGACGATAGCACCCAGATAAGGCACAAAACTCACCAGTCCCGCCATCAGTCCCACCAGCAGGGCAAATTCCAGACCGACCAACAGCCATAATCCAACAGAATACATCAGCCCCAGCGCCAGCATCAGTATCAATTGCCCGCGCAGGAATTCGGCCAGGACACCATCACATTCCTTCGTCAACTTGCTGACGACGGGTTCGTATTGCCGCGGGATCAGCTCCCTTACATTTGCCACCAACACATCCCAGTCCCGCAGCAGATAGAAGGTCACCACCGGCACCAACACCAGCCAGGCCAGCCAGGCGAAGATCAACTGCCCGGAGTCGGAAACTTTGCCCAGGAGCAGGCCGAGTATGTTACTGATATCCTGCCAGTTTCCCGCCAGAGCCTGTTTCAGCGCCTGCAAATCCACATTGGCCAGTTCGATATTCAGTGTTGCTGACAACCACGGCAACGCGATTTCCTGTAACCATGGCACAATCAAAGGCAGGCGACTCAACAGGGCGCTTAACTGCTTTTGTAACACCGGGAGTAAAATCAGCAGCAGTAACAGGGCGGCAAAAAGCATCACGGCAAAAACGACGACCACAGCCAGGGTTCTTGAACACTTTTTCCGCTCGAGCCGATCCACAATAGGATCGCCGAGGTAGGCCAGCAGCGCGGCCATCAAAAAGGGTGTTAACACGGGGGCAAGCAGATACAACAACCACGCGCTGAGAAATACACAGGTGAGTATCAACCACTTTTGTGCGTCTGTCATACCGGTTTATACCTTTGCATGCTTTTTGAATGGCATGCTATACCGTTGTAGATCCTTCGCATGGCATGTTATACCGCTGTGTATCCTTTGAATGATATGTTGTTTTGCTGCCTTCATGTTGGAGATGGCGCTCAGGGCAGCAGGCGGTAGCTGCCCTCTCCACTGCCACTGATCGGTTCCAGCACGCGACCCAGTTCGATGGCCTGGGTAACCGCCAGCTCACCACCATGGGCATTTAGTATAAAAGTGACCCGGCCCTCTTCGACCTGCAGGACTTCCACATCAGCAACGGAGTTCAGGGACGACAGATATTTCAACACGCTGGCATATTGATCCGTGTTGAATATATCCGCCACCGATAACCTGACTTCATTCATACCGGCAAATCCCGTCGAGCGGGCAAATCGTGAGGCGAGGATATCAGCTAATTTGTCTATACCTTCATCCAGCACGGCTTCAGGCAGATCAGCTTCGCTCGTCCAGTTTGCCATTTGATTGTCAATGAAGGCGGTCCAACGTCCTTCCCAGATACCGGGCACGGGAGATTCAATAGTGCCGATAAGGATGGCATCCGCATGGTAACGACTGGATGCTTTAAAGATAGGTCCTCTGAAACCACCCCAGACATCACTGGCCCGCAGTGCCATACTGTCATCCAGATCCAGCAGAGGATAGATCAGGACAATACCTCTTTGTACGGCGCGGCGCTCGATGACCTGGAAATATTCGGGGGCGCCTTCCAGCCCGACCAGACGCCGACCTGCTTCGTCGCCAACAGCCAGCCAAAGCAATGTCGACGGTCGTTCCCTGCCCCAGACCGGCACACTCAGATCACGTAAGGCCCGGTTCAGATTGTCTTCATCAAATTTTACCCATAATCGGGTTTCCAGCGTATGAATCGTCTCATCTGAGTCGCTTTTCTGTTCCACCGGCACTTCGCGATAACGATATTGCTGCAGATAGCTCTCGGCCTGCTGCATCACCGGTACCAGGGCCGTTCGCCCGGGCGCCTGACGGTCACCTGTCAACTTTATCAGCACCATACGAAAGGCACGTTGCAGGCCCTCTTTCCTTGCCGCTTCCGACTGATCCGCCACCTGCACCTCTACTTCGTACAGACCCGGTACTTTTATCGCCTGCACACTCAAAGAAATGAGGCACATCGACAGCAGGCAGAATAGTCGCAAGGTAATCATGTCGACAACGCTATGCAAGTGGGACAATGAAGTCAAGGTTTGCTGTCTTTGGCCCGGGTCTATAGTATTGCGGCCCATGACAGATGATCGACAGGACAAAAGCACTTACGCCGATGCAGGTGTCAACATCGAACAGGGTAACCTGCTGGTTGAACGCATCAAATCCCGGGTGGCAGGGACCCATCGCAGCGGTGTTATGGGGGGACTGGGCGGTTTCGGCGCCCTGTTTGATATGTCATCACTGCATTATCGCCAGCCGGTACTGGTCTCCGGCACCGATGGTGTGGGCACTAAAATCAAGCTGGCAATCGAGACCGGACGGCACGACAGCATCGGTATTGATCTGGTGGCCATGTGCGCGAATGATTTACTCGTGCAGGGTGCTGAGCCTTTGTTCTTCCTCGATTACTTTGCCTGCTCGACACTGGATGTAGATGTGGCGGAACAGGTGATTGGCGGCATCGCGAGAGGCTGCGAACAGGCCGGCTGTGCTCTCATCGGTGGCGAGACAGCGGAAATGCCGGGTATGTATCAGCCCGGGGACTACGATCTGGCCGGTTTTTGTGTCGGCGCGGTTGAGAAGGACGAGATTATTGACGGCAGTGCGGTGACGTCGGGGGATGTACTTATCGGTCTGGCATCCAGTGGCCTGCACTCGAATGGCTATTCACTGCTGCGTCATATACTGGCCCGATCCGGTACTGACCTGATGGACGATTTTAACGGCCAGGCCTTCGTTGATACCTTGTTGGAACCGACCCGAATCTACATCAAACCGGTGCTTGAACTGCTGAAAAATATTCGACTGAAAGCCATAGCGCACATTACCGGCGGCGGTTTGCTGGAAAACCTGCCTCGAATCTTACCCGACAAGGTTCGGGCGACTGTTGAATGCGACAGCTGGCAATGGCCCCCTGTTTTTAACTGGTTAATGGAAAGCGGCAATATTGACAGAGAGGAAATGTATCGCACCTTCAATTGTGGTGTGGGGCTGGTGTTGATCACTGAGCGCACCAGGGCCGACGACGTGATGAAACTGTTGAATGATCTCGGTGAACAGGCCTGGCGCCTGGGAGAGATAAGTCCGCTTGCAGATGGACCACGAGTCCTGTTGAAAAAATAGTTCTCAGTCTTTCTCTTTTTTCGCGGTGTCCTGTGCTGCGCTGAGCACCCCGCGAACGATGTTGTATTCATTCGCATCCAGTTGCGAGCGATTAATGATACGCTTTAATCGGCGCATGAGCCGACGTGGTTTGGCTGGATCAAAATAGCCGATATCAGTCAGACATTGTTGCAGGTGATCATACAACTGCTGTATCTGTTCAGCATTGGCCGGCGGTGTCTTTTGATTCAAATCTTCAGAAATACACTCGGTTTCCAACAGATTCCTGCGTATTTCATAGCTGACAATCTGTACAGCCGAAGCGATATTAAGGGACGAAAATGCCGGATTTGTCGGTATCTGTATCATGGCATTGCACAACTCCAGTTCCTCGTTCGCCAGACCGGAGCTTTCCCTGCCGAAAACAATCGCCACCATCGAACCTTCTCCGAGCATACTCACTGCCTGCTCCGCCGCCTGTGCCGGTGTATGTAAAGGCCAGGGGATACTCCTGTTCCGGGTACTGGTGCCGATAACATAATGGCAGTCGCTGATGGCTTTGGCAAAAGATTGATGTATTATTGCAGCGGCCAGAATATCATCAGCGCCGGAAGCACGGGCCGTGGCGTCGGCATCGGGAAAAATCTTCGGTGCCACCAACACCAGTTGACTGAGTCCCATGGTTTTCATCGCTCTGGCTGTCGCACCGATATTGCCGGGGTGGGTTGTTCCCACCAGAACAATTTTTAAATTTTGTAACCTGTCTTCCCGCATCTTCTTGTGTAATCACTTCACTGGAGTACTGAGGCCCCGTACAATAACACGATTGCAGCCAGGAGAAATAAATGCACCCCATGCTAAATATCGGCATACGAGCCGCCCATGCCGCCGGAGATCATATTGTCAGGTATATAGACCGCCTGGAAGGTATGACCGTGAACAGCAAAGGTCGAAACGACTTTGTCAGTGAAGTCGACAGGCAGGCCGAAGCCATTATTATCGATCACATTCGAAAAGCCTACCCCATGCACGGTATTTTGGCCGAGGAAAGCGGCCAACAGGGAAATGACTCTTTTCAATGGGTGATTGACCCGCTTGATGGCACCACTAACTTCTTACATGGCCTGCCGCATTTCGCTGTTTCCATTGCGTTAAAACACAAAGGGGTACTGGATCAGGCAGTGATTTACGATCCGCTGCGACAGGAACTGTTTACTGCCGGCAAGGGAGCAGGCGCACATTTGAACAACCGGCGCATACGGGTCAGCAAGCAAAAGGACCTGGAGGGTGCGCTGATCGGCACCGGCTTCCCCTACAGCAACATGGACAGGCTCGACCATTATCTGGCATGTTTCCGGAAATTCTGCCCCATCACTGCGGGTATAAGACGCGCAGGGGCTGCATCGCTGGATCTCGCTTATGTGGCCTGTGGCAGACTGGACGGGTTCTGGGAGTTTGATTTAAAGGAGTGGGATATAGCTGCCGGAGCATTGCTGATTCTCGAAGCCGGCGGTATGGTTGGGGAAACTGATGGTGGGCAACATTATCTGGACTCCGGGAATATCGCTGCGGCAAACCCCGAATTATTCAATAACCTGTTAACAGTTCTCAAATAAACAGGTATTTTTAAAGAAGAACAAAAGCAGAACGGAAACGACCCTGTCAAATTTTTATATATTCCTGATTCGCTACAGACAAAAACATTCCTTGATGCAATATTCTCAGGTGAGACTTTCCTATGACGGCAACACGAATAATTTAAACAATATCCGTGTGCTGTCATGATCATTACAACACGATCACGACAAATACTGTTTTCCACCATTATCTCTTTATTTCTGGTCTCAAATATTTTTTTATTTGGCCCCTATAATCTTTACACAAGTAATATCAATGAATTTGTTGTTCCACTATTCACCATTCTTGGACTGTACGTTGGCATTGTGGCATTTATCGTTATGTTGTTTGCAGTTATTGGTTATTGCCTGCCAGCAGGATTATACAGCCGCTATATCGTCATTCTTTGTTCCATCTCTATCCTTTTATGGCTGCAAGGTAATATATTCGTCTGGGACTACGGAATTTTTGACGGCAACAGCATTAACTGGGAAATTGGCGGCTGGCGTGGTTGGGTTGATGCTTCTATCTGGATTTTGGTGCTGGTTGTTTCCACAATTAAACATCAGTCTTTACGGGCACCCCTTTTAAACCTGACAGCCTTCTTGTTCTTTATTCAACTGATCGGTATTTCAGCCACCTGGTCCCGATATGAAGATCTGATGTCGGACAAAGCGTTGAAACTGGAATCTGCTTCCTCGCTGAAAGATATTCAAAACTTTTCACCGGAGAAAAATGTATTACATATAGTGCTTGACGGTTTTCAGTCAGACATTTTTCAGCGCATCATAAATGATAAATCTTTTGATGATTACTATGATCGTCTTGACGGATTCACGTTCTACCGCGGCAATTCCGGTTTATGGTCCTCCACTTATATGACAATACCGGCAATAGTAAGCGGCAAAATATATTTTAATCATATGCCAAAGCCTGATTTTGTCACCCAGGTATTTAGGGGAGACAACATTTTGAATCTGGCCTTTAATAAGGGATATGACGTGGATTTAGTCAGCGATAAATTTGAAGTGAATATGTATAACCGTGGACATTATACCAATTCATATGCAATACCCAATAATTTACATATAAAAAAGGAGAGTATTGAATTAGACGATTCAATACGATTGCTGGATATATCGCTCTTCAGGTATGCTCCACATTTTGTCAAAAAATATATATACAGTGACCAGTTATGGCTGTTGCAGCAATTTCTGATAAACAGGGAATATCAGCAGTACAGATACTTTTCACATAATGCTTTTTTAAAGAGTTTGGCTGAAAATATCAGAAACGACAGACAAAAACCTGTTTATAAACTATTCCATTTAATGACAACGCATGCTCCTTTCGTTGTAAATGAAAATTGTACTTATGCGGGACAAACTCTTGAACGCAACGTAGACAATGTCTCTTTTCAGGCGAGGTGCTCCCTGGATACCGTCATTTCCTTACTGGAGGAAATGAAGCGTATCGGTATATATGACTCCAGTTTGATCATAATAATGGCGGATCACGGCGCCGGCCTGGATTTACGTCAAAATAAACCAGCCGATGATGATCCCAACAGGATACATCCATACATAATCAGCATGGCACTCTCCTTAATGGCTATCAAGCCTCCCAACAGCAGGGGGACATTGCAACTGTCTGATGCTCAAAGCTCGCTGGCAGACACTGCCGCAACCATCAACTCCATACTGGGTCTCGGCGGTGATTTTGACGGACGCTCCATTACCGGGATTGATGAAAATGCAGTCATTGACAGACGATTCTATTATTATGCGTGGCAACGTGACGACTGGGAAAGTGACTATACCGGCCCCATTCAGGAATTTAAAATAAACGGCAGTGTTTTTGATGATAAATCGTGGCAGGCAGGTAAAGTATATCTTCCCAAAGACTCAGATCGTCAATGACAGTTCCTGAAATCAGCCTTTTTATAATGTTATCTGCTTTAATACTGCTGCATTGAACGATACACTCGATCTCTGTTTTCATGTAAGCACACCATATGACGGGCAACAATCCAACTTCATACAGGAAGTATTTACATAGAATTGCAATTGCGCTGATGGTGGGAATAGCTTTATTGTTTGTTCTCAGTGAACTGAGCAAATACTATGACGTATTGATACTGCCCTCGACGTTCACCCCGGCATTGCTCGTCTACGGCGGGGTGGCGCAAATAGTATTATTGCTGATAATAAGTTATGCCTGGAAGTGCAATATGCATATTTGCACCGGAAAAGCAATCTCATTAAAGGCATGTTTCTGCCAGGTAAGCCTGGTGCTGGTCGGCAAATATATTCCGGGTAAAATATGGGGGATGTATGCAAGGAGTCTGCACCTGCTTTCTCATAATATTTCCTACAGGGAGAGTTTACTGGGGACCTACCTGGAACAACTGATAAGTGTTCATTCCGGCCTTGCATTCGGAATTACAGCGTGGTTGATAGCCGTTAAATCATGGCTGATTTTGCCATCCCTTATATTTATTATCGTATCCATCTTGTTCTCACCGTTAATTCAGAACAAAATTTTTCGTCTTTTATCCAGATACAGGAAAAATAACGATGATGAAATGGATGTCACGGGATTCGAGATAGATCGCCGATCATACTCAATACTGTTTATGCTGTATCTGATGGAGTGGGTATTCGTTGGCCTGGTTCTGGTTGTTTTATATTTTGCGCTATTCACTATGCCTGCTTCTGCTGATTTGATACTTTTACTAATGGGCAGCAGTGCTGTCGCATTCGTGGCCGGCTTTTTTGCATTTTTTGCTCCCGGAGGTATTGGTGTCAGGGAAGGGGTTATCATCGGCCTGTTATCACAACATCTGCTGCTTGCCGACTCTGTCGTTTTAGTCCTTATGTTTCGACTTTGGTTTACCTGCTCGGATGTGATCGCTGGATTACTCGGTTTAATGCTGTCCGATAAATCGACGGACAGGAATACAGTAGATATTGAGTAGCATCCAATGAAACTGGCAATCATTGTGTGCGGTAAATCACCTACTACCATGCCCGGCGGTTTAGGATCGTACAGTTATAATATTGCCAAAATATTTTACGAATTGGGGTATTCGGTTCACTTGATTGGATATGGTGATAAAAACGATTGTTCCGAATTAAAATTCGGTGTTTTACATCAAATTGAAAATCCCTATCTGAAACTGGTGAGTTTCGGTAATTTTCTGATTGCGCCCAGGATAACGGAAAAAGTACACGCCATTATCAGTAAAACTGGACCGGAAGAAGTTATTATTTTCGGGGCGGCAATTTGGGGGAAAGTGGGTATAGACGTCAAAAACAATATAGGTTTGGATAAAATCAAAATAACAACCATCGCATCATACTTCACTACATATAAGCATGAGTATGAAGGCCAGGTTAAAGGTGCTCCAATAGCTGATTATGGTGTTTTTTATAATGTGTGTTTAAGAATGTTGTTGTTTGTCACCTCCTTGTATCACTCCAGGCAGGAACAAAATGTTCTCGATAATATTGATAAAATTATTGTCCATTACAATTCAGCTGTCGATATCATCAAAAATGAATTTCCGGATATAAATGCCGAAAAAATCAAAAAGATCCCCTATTACATTGATCTCTATGACAGAGCCTCTGAAAGACACCCCGGCAACCTGAATAAAAATAAAATCAGAATAGTCACCATATGTCGCCACGACCCACGTAAGGGAATCAATACACTGTTAAAGGCCGTGAAGATCATGAGAGATGCCGGACTTGAGTTTGAGTGTATTATTGCCGGGACCGGATTTTTTCGAAATAAGCATATTCAGCTATCCGAAAAACTGGGTATCTCCGAGTCAGTGTCATTTCCCGGCTTTATCAAATCCAGCGAAGAACTGTTAACATCATCGGATATATTTGTTATTTCCTCCGTTGAAGAGGGAAGCGGCGCTGTATCCGTCCTTGAGGCCATGAAATGCGGTATACCCATTGTATCGACTGCATGCGACGGCATCCCGGAAGACCTGACAGACAGAGAAACCGCTGTATTGGTTGAAGAAAACAATGCGCAATCACTAGCCGAAGCACTTCAACTGCTTATTGAAGACAAGCAGCTCAGGAGCATTCTAAGCCAAAACGCACTCATAAAGTTCAACAAGCATTTTTCTTTCGAACGAATGAAAGACGGTCTAAACAGTGTATTAACAGATCATACTTGATGCTGCCTCCCAGATATATTCTTAGAGAGCACGAGGTATTCAATATCCTGAAATTGTTTCCTGTTGGAAAGTTTCTGGAAATTGGGTGCGGTGAAGGTGATTTTCTTATCCGCTTGTCCCAGGCGGGATATCATGGTGCCGCTTACGATTTTTCAGAAATCGCCCGCAATTCAGCACTGAACAAGCTGAAATCGCATAATATCACCAACATAGAATTATTATCTCAATTGCCGGAGAATAATAATTACGACTATATTCTGATGTTCGAGGTTATCGGTTATTTATCAGATCCTGTTGTTTATTTATCTCAGCTGAAAAATAAATTAAATCGAGACGGAATGATTGTTTTTTCCTTCACCAACAAAAAGCATGCATCTCAAGCGGAATCCATCACCGGAAACATGCATTGCTTCTCAAAGTCCGAGATTTTGAATATGCTGGATAAGGCAGGTCTGAGAAAAGTAATACTGTGGAACTACGGCTATCCGCTATCTAACATCATTCGACCATTAACATCTGTTTTCTATATGCTCGGCAGAAAACATGACAGGAGTACGGCTGTTAAAAAAAGCGGGGAAATTTCAACAAATATATTCGCTTCACTTGTCTATATCGTTTTGAATCGATATACACTGTATCCTTTTTCCTGGCTGCAAAAATTTTTCAGGAACACCGAACTTGGCACCGGTTTTATCGTGGTTGCCTCGCCCGGAGTTGAAGAAGAGAGCGGGTAAGGTCAGCTAGCTGCCTGGTTTTTGAAAATTCTTCTGTAAATATTGGTAATATACACCACTTCATTGTCCGTCAACTCCGGCCCGCTGGGCAGGTAATAACTGTTGGCAGCCAGGTGGTTGGCAACAGGGCAGTCAGACGCATGGGCCATCCCTTCTTTTATAAAAATCTCCTGCATATTAAAAGGTATAAACCCCGGCCTTGTTTCAATGCCATTATCCCGCAACTTGTTCATTACCGTTTGTGCAGTAATATCACATGCTTCCCTGTGTACAATATGATACATCCAGTATACGTTTTTATTTCCCGGCTTCTCTATTGGCAGCATAATTTGTGGAATATCATATAATAATGTCCGGTATTGCCCGGCTATTTCTCTTTTACGCTCGATAATCAGATCTATTTTATTCAACTGGGAGCAGCCAACTGCAGCCTGAAGGTTGGACATACGATAGTTATAACCCACTTCCTTGTGCATGAATTTATTCCCTGTTCCGAATGCAAGGCTTTTTAAAGATCTGGCTCTGTCGGCCAGTTCCTTGTTGCTGGTGACAAGCATTCCACCCTCTCCAGTGGTCACAATCTTATTGGCGTAAAAACTGAAACATCCAGCGTCTCCTATTGAGCCGACCTTCCTGCCTTTGTACTGTGCCCCATGGGCCTGCGCGCAATCTTCGATCACATACAGGCTGTATTTTTCAGCTATTTCCATAATCGGATCCATATCAACCGGATGACCGAAGATATGCACGACGACAATAGCCCGGGTTTTAGCTGTGATCTTTTCCTCGATCAGACTCGGGTCTAAATTCCAGGTACCGGAATATGAATCTATGGGTATGGGAGTGGCCCCCTGATACAGGGCAGAAAAAAATGTCGCCATATTGGTATATGTTGAAATCAACACTTCATCACCAGTACCGATATTCAAGGCAGCCAATACCAAATGTAATGCAGTCGTACCACTGCTGGTGGATATCCCATAGCGACTGTTACAATAATTTGAAAATCCTGTTTCAAATTGCTCGAGTGCATCGCCGTACAGGCCGGATATCGCACCATTGTTCAAGGCCGCCAGAACATGCTGCTTTTCACTGTCGTCAAGCAGTGGCTGCGATACGGGTATATACTTACGAATATTTTCCATTTTTCGCCTGAACAAGAATTCTCACAGGGTGACTGCAGGCAAGTACATCAGCATGCGCCGGCCATGCAGCATACATGAACGTATTCAAAGCGTGTCCGTGTTCTGTTCGTGTCAGGGCAGGGTGATCAGGAATTTCCATTCAGATAAGCGGGACTTCCAACGTGAAGGTGTCACTTTTATACTCTTTGCCCGCCCGAGGTCCCCGGGTGAATACCAGTAAATCCGCCGTATCCGACAAACATTTCAAGGCATGTTCTTCAAGCGGTACGGTCACGTAAAGATCACCCGCCGTCATAATTGTTTGCTCTACTGCTTCATCCGGCAGGCGGGTTACCAACATAATTTCACCTTCAAGCAGATAATTCCATTGAAACGTTTGTTTATGATAATGGTTTGCCCGAACTGCACCCGAGTTAAAGCTGATCCTGGTAATTGCATCAATTTGTTCATTCTCCAGCAAATCAGTTATCGTCCCGCGGTCATCTTTAAAAGAAGTTTCTATTTTAATCTTTTTCATAAAACACCTGTTTCTATTCAGCACTAACAATTTTCGGATCAGGAATGGGAATAATGAATTTCCCGCCTGCGGCCCGATACTCTTCCAGATTCTTCATTATCTCATCCGAGAAATTCCAGGCCAGCAACAACGCATAGTCTATCTGATTCTTCACCAGATCATCATCTTCCATTACTTTAAGATGACTTCCCGGTGTAAATTTATTTTTCTTCAACGTGGATTTTTCTGTCACAAAATCCAGTTGTTCCCGGCCGATCCGGCAATAATTCAACAGTGTCATACCTTTTGCCGGCGCACTTACAGCCGCGATTTTTTTACCCTTTCCTTTCAACTGATATAACAAATCCCGCAACACCTGTTTATTTTCATAAACCCGAGCGGCGAAATCATCGAGATAGTCGTGTTTGTAAATTCCCAGGCTCGTTTCCCGGTCTGCATAAAGGTTCGCCTTGCCGGTATTTTTGTACTTGTCTTTACGGCTGACGACAACCCGAATTGAGCCTCCATGTATCTTCTGTTCTTCAATATCAATTATTTCAAAATTGAATTTTTCAAAGAAACGAAGCATGGGTCTGACGGATAAATACGACAAATGTTCATGATAAATGGTGTCGTATTCCAGATTCTCCAGAAGATCAACCAAATAGGGGGCTTCAAAAATAAAAACGCCATCCTCATCCAGCAAGCTGTCGAGCGCTCTGATGAAAATATCCAGATTATCAACATGAGCAACGACATTGGTGGCTGTCACTACGGAGGCTCGACCATTCTCTTTTACAATCTCGGCCACTGTCTTCTCGTCAAAAAAAGAACAACGGGTGTTTATGCCCTGATTGTTCGCAATGTCAACAATACCCTGGGCAGGATCTATTCCCTGTACTGACATGCCTAGTTGTTTAAACGCTGCCAGAAGAACGCCTACGTTGCTGCCTATATCGACAACCAGCGATTGTTGTTTTAATTTGTACTCGCTGACAACCGAGCCTGCGAATTCACGCCAATGGGTTCGGCCGGTGCTGGTAATGGATGATTCATACGGATAATCATTCTGATAGAGAACTTCGGGGTTAACAACATAAGATAATTGTACCAGGCCACAATCATCACAGACGAGAACTTTTAACGGATAATAGCCAATGAAATTATTCAGGTCTTTTTCACTTCTAAATTCGTCTGCGGGCGGTGTATGTCCTAAATCCAGGAATGGGTAAAGTGATCCGCTTGCACACATTCTGCAACTTTGAACAATTTTTCCAAAATATTCTTCTTCGAGTTTTGTTCTATTCATTTATTGTCCATCAATAAATTATTTATTATCACGTTTTGACTGCGATCCGGACAGGTTCTGGCAATATCCTGTTACCCCTGCCGTTTACTGCCTCCCATCCGGATATCTTTAGATCAAATTATCGGATAACAGACCTGTCGTCATTCAATTGGCGTTTTAACCTCGAACCCGCCTTTAATGTTATGCACTTCCTGTTCAGCGCACTTCACGTCATGCTTAACCATTTCGCTGACCAAATCCTCAAACGAAATATTGGGATGCCAGTTCAGCTCTGCGGCTGCCTTGCCGGCATCTCCAAGTAAATTTTTTACTTCTGCCGGACGGAAGTACTCCGGGTCGACCGATATTATCGGCTCTCCAACCAACATGGGGAAATTCTCCGGATCCTGTATTTCCGAGATTACACCGATTTCATCACTTCCCTCACCCGTCCAGTCTATTTTCACCCCAATACAGGCGTATACCGCATCACAAAACGCTCTGACACTGTATTGTACCCCTGTCGCAATCACATAATCGTCAGGCCTGTCTTTCTGCAATATCATCCATTGGGCTATCACGTAGTCCTTCGCATGCCCCCAGTCCCGCATCGCATCCAGATTCCCAAGGTAAAGACGTTTTTGCAGTCCCATTTTCATACGGGCTGCAGCACGCGTGATCTTTCGAGTTACAAATGTTTCACCTCTTCTGGGAGACTCATGATTAAACAAAATACCATTGCTGGCAAAAATGCCATAGGCTTCTCTGTAATTTACAGTAATCCAGTAACCGTAAAGTTTGGCCACACCATAAGGGCTTCTGGGATAAAAGGCAGTTTTTTCATTTTGTCTTTTTTCTTCTGATGCTCCAAATAATTCACTGGTGGATGCCTGATAAAATTTAACTTTATCCTGAAGTTTAAGAATTCGTATTGCTTCCAGTATTCTCAATGGCCCGAGTGCATCTGCATTCGCCGTGTATTCCGGTGTTTCAAAACTGACAGCTACATGGCTTTGCGCCGCAAGATTATAAATCTCATCAGGTTGCACCTCCTGAATAATTCGGATTAGATTTGTGCTGTCCGTCAGATCGCCATAATGAAGAAAAAGGTTAACATCTTCCTCATGCGGATCATGATATAAATGATCTATTCTATCGGTATTAAATTGTGACGATCGCCTTCTCAGTCCATGCACTTCGTAATTTTTGGATAACAGCAACTCGGCCAGATACGACCCATCTTGCCCGGTAATACCTGTAATCAGGGCTACTTTACGCATTTGGAAAAATCAGTTCAGGCATGATGTGAACAGTCTCCATTATATTCGTGAGATGATGTCGGGTTAATCATCACCGACTTTCGAGTAGAGCAAACTGGTGATTTGTTCTGATATCAAGCCCATCAGAAAAATAATGACGGATGTTGTAAACAATAAAGCACTCATATTGGTAAAACGACCCGCTGTTATATACGTGAACAAATAATAACATACGCCGGTTCCAAAACTGATGAGGCTGACCGGTAAAAATATTTTAAGCGGGGAATATAATGTGCCTATCTTGAACAGGATCAACAGGAAGCGTGTACCGTCTCTCAACCACCTGATGTGGCTGCGGCCTATGCGTTTTTCCACTTCGACTGGAATATAACCCACGCTGTAACCAGAACGGAAAAAAGCCATAGTGCATGTCGTGGGATAGGAGAAGCCGTTGGGCAGCAGGTATAGAAATTCTCTGAAATATCGGGATTTAACTGCCCGGTAGCCGGATGTCAGATCATCAATTTTCTGCCCCACTATTAATGAGGCGAACCAGTTGTAAAAAGTATTGGCACACAAGCGACCCACACTGGCTTGTGAAGAAGCCGACCTGGCACCTACGACCATGTCAAAGCCCTCATTCATTTTATCAAGCAATCGCCTGACATCTTCCGGCTTGTGCTGCCCGTCAGCATCCATGAAAACAAGAATGTCCGAGTCAGCCGCCCTGGCCCCTGTTTTTATCGACGCCCCATTTCCTTTCGAATAAGGATGGCGTACTACAGTGACATTATTGCTTTTACACAACTGCTCTGTGCGGTCATTCGATCCGTCATCAACAACAATTATATTATAATCGGGATATAACTCACCAAGTTCCGGTAATATCTTTTCCAAACCGGCCTGCTCGTTCTTTGCCGGGATTACGATACTAATTCTCGAATTCATCATATTTCCATTCACAATTGGTGTTTTCGTACTCATCGGGTGACCGACAAACCAACTGATACGTCAGTGGCTTTTCCGGTCCGACTTACAAAATCGTGATATTCCCTGTACCTGTCTATACCTGGCAAAGCATTAATCAGCAGTATCATAATATTTCGTAATAAACGGGTTATTCAAGCCTTTTTCTGGTTTCATTGATAAATTTTCTAAATCGTCCAAATTTATCCTGCTCTTCCAGATAGTCAACAGTCCTTAAAACATCCTGTTTATAACCACCCTTCTCATAATAGAGGGCCAATAACATTAAATCGTCCGGTGTCGGGTGTACCAGAAAAGCTTCCAGTATTGTGGTAATGGCCGCATCGATATTCCCCATTGCTTTCGCCAGATATTCGGCATGATTAATAAGCAGTTTTCTCCTGAAATCACCCGTCATATTCGGATTGTTCAGCAATGACTGCAGGATACTGTGGTAGTCCTTTGTCTGTAATGGGCAACCTTTTTCGATCATGCAATTTTTAACTGAATACAATAAGTTTATCAGTCCAATATCGACCTTCGTCAAACTCAGATCATGAACCAATTCTTCAATGAATAATTGAGGCGGCTCCATGTCCAACTGCAGATATGTCTCCAGCATACCCATTTTTCCTGTAAAATCATTCTTGTCCAGCGTCTGGATCTTGCCGAAATATTCAAAGGCCCTTTGCCGATAAACTTCCCTTTGCCTGCCTTTTTCAACGCTAATCGCATAGACCTTGTAAACCTGTCCTGCTCTGAAATTAGCCCTGACCGATTGCGGATGATGCATGACCTCCAGTATCAACATTCTGTAGTCACCTGACCAATGATAAGCAAGCGACCTTGTGCACAGAGAATAAGCTGCCAATATCGACAGGAGAATAATGACCAGCAGTTTCCCGTACCGGTTGAGCAAACAGGCCAGTCCCTCTGCCAAAATGAAGAAAATTCCAATAGAAGGGAGGTAATTACGATGCAAAAACATCAGTTCCAGTGGATAAACAGTGGATTCGACCAGGTGTCCACCGAAAAACCAGAATACACCCAAACTGTACAGAGTGAATTTTTGCCTGGCATAGATGGCTGATGTCAGTAAAGCGATAATCAGAAACAGGGATAACAGTGTTGAAATCGGAGAAAAAAGTGAAGTGGAAACCATTATGTCATCATGATAAAGACCCATGTCTTGAATATCAGGGATGATAATCAAACGTAGATAATCCATCACAATTCTAAACTCAGTCAATACACGCTCCAAAGGCGAGAAATCCCGGAATTTATAAGCACTCAGCAGAAAGGACGGATCGTAAACAGCATAGAACAGCGCGCAGACCCATGGTGCCGCGATTAAGGCCCATAGAACGCCCAGTAGTTTTCTTTCCTTTTTTGAATCCGTCTGAAACCCGTACACGCACCACTCAATCGCAAATACATAAATACTGAGGGATATTGCAATCTCCTTAGTTAACAGCCCGAGCGCCCAACTGAGCATCATTGATAAACTCAGTACAATTGCTCTCCAGTTCTCCGCTTTTCCGTTCCTTAATTTCAGATAACACAAGATGGCGAGTAGAACGAAGGTACCGGACAACGAGGTCATTCGCTGCACTATATAACTGACGGAGGTGACATTGACGGGATGTACGAACCACAGGCCCGCGATGACATAGGGTGCAGCCCCCATTTTCACCGGATACTTTTCGTTGATTCGATGGAACAGTTCTTTACACAGCAACAGTAGAATGAAGGAATTAACTATATGAATTATCAGATTGCTCAACTTCATCCACCAGGGATCCATGCCGGTGAATATGTGATTGATGCCGAAACTGAGCATTGCCACCGGGCGCCGAAGTGGCCCGCTATAACCACTCCAGGATGCCTGCCAGATATCGTCAAACGAGAAACTGTCAATTTTCAGGTAAGGGTTACCGGAAATGTTATCAACATCGTCAAAGATGAAAGTGCCGCCCAGGCCGGGAAAGTAGGCCCAAACACCAATGAACAGTGCGGCCAGGAAAAATAATTTTGCCTTAATTTGTTTGCTGTCAGCCATCATTGTCAGCATCGCCGCTCCTGCGCATCCATGCGCTCACGGCATACAGCACATCCTGTGCATAAAAAATGCCCCACCAGGTGGGGCATTTACACTAAACCGCTAAAAGTAATTGTGAATTACTTGCAGGATGCTGGCATCAATTTAGCCGGGCCACCTGCACACGTCCACGTCACTACACCAGTATTTGAATCCAGTACCGGGGTGAGTGTCAAAGATGGTGTCCCTGTTATACCACTGCCAATAACTGTGATGATACCATCTGCAGATACATTACTGGCAGCCGCAACATTTTTCCCTGAGTCAAGAACATCCAGCCCTGTTCCAGAACCTGTCAGAGTACCCTTCACCTGAGCAAATTCCGCGACGTTTATCTTGGCATCGGCACCTGCCAGTATCATTTCAGATACTTTCGCCCTGTTCGTGTAATCCTGGTAAGCAGGTAGAGCTACAGCAGCCAGAATACCGATAATCGCAACAACGATCATTAATTCGATAAGGGTAAAACCCTGTTGTGTCTTATTCATTTTAAAGTCTCCTAAAAATTATAATTTAACCAAACTGGTGGCGCTTACGCCTGCCAGTCTAAAATCATGGCTGCGATAGCTACCTTTAACAAACCACGAAACTAGTTTCGGCGTATCGCAGCAGTTCTTTAGCAAGCATGATCCAGGCCATCTCCGGCAATACACGTTGAACCTCATAAATCCTGATATAAGCAATTGATATTAAATGATTTTCATTTTTGTCGTCTCCACAGCCCTTATGTCGGCAGAGAAACAGATTTTGTCAATTTCTGACACAAAACGTCACTGCGCTTACAACAATAATCCTGCCAATGCCGACATCCCCTGATTTGCCGCTGGCGGCAACCTGATATTTACTGTCCCTGGATATATGACAAATTCGTTCAGCTACTCAGTCATCCCTTCCTGTTTGTCCAGACCCAACTTCTTCAATTTATATCGAAGGGATCTGAGTGAAATTCCCAGCAGATGAGCTGCTGCTGATTTCTTCCATTTTACTTTTTCACATGCACTCACGATAACCTGCCTTTAGATATCTTCAAGATAACTGTCCAAATGATACTCCGGAGAAAAATTTTCAATAATACTGGAGACATCTCCTTCATATCCTGCCATCGTCACATCCTGTGTTTCGATATGGGAGCTGTCAATCTCATCACCATCGCAAAATGCGACAGCCCTTTCCAGAATATTTTCCAGCTCTCGAACATTACCCGGAAAAGAATAATTTTTTAACAGACCCATCGCCTCTTTGCTCAGAGTTTTATTCTCCAGGTTTGAGGACTTCAGTATTTTCTTCAAAGCATGGGCAGCCAGTAATGCTATGTCCTCTTTTCTTTCCCGCAGGCCTGGTATATCAAGCTGGATAACATTGATCCGAAAATATAAATCATTACGAAACTCGCCCTGGTTCAGTTGTGCAGTGAGGCTTTTATGGGAAGCGCTGATAATACGTACATCTGTAGAGTTTTCCTGTTTTGCTCCAATGGGCCTCACCTTCTTTTCCTGTAATACGCGCAATAACTTTACCTGCATATGCGCGGGTAATTCCGCAACTTCATCCAGAAATAAAGTTCCCCCCTCCGCCAGGGAAAATAAACCCTGTTTATCAGCATAGGCCCCGGTAAAGCTGCCTTTCGCATGGCCGAAAAATTCACTTTCCATCAATTCAGTAGGGATGGCACCACAATTAA
Organism: Gammaproteobacteria bacterium; assembly: GCA_024278135.1. Taxonomy (GTDB): domain Bacteria; phylum Pseudomonadota; class Gammaproteobacteria; order Eutrophobiales; family Eutrophobiaceae; genus WLWS01. The sequence continues at coordinate 3,257 of JAJRTU010000100.1, read as the reverse complement.
TCGGGACGAAGGGTTTATCACAGCGAGAGCTTTGTTCGTGAATCATACGGGCCACCAGTTCCTTTCCAGTCCCTGACTCTCCGTAAATATAAATCGGCGCCTGAGTACGCGCCACTTTGGCTATCCTTGTCCGCAAATTTTTTATCTCCTCACTCTGGCCGATAAGCTCAATTGTTGAGGCGGATTCTGCCACTGAAAGTTTCAATGCACTGGAGATCAGTGAGCGCAATAAAACCAGATCGACAGGTTTACTTAAAAAATCAAAAGCCCCCGCCTTCAGTGACTGAATAGCTGTCTCCATGTTACCGTGAGCCGTGATCACAGCCACCGGCATTTGCGGCCAGTGCTCCTGAACATAAGCGACAAAATCCACACCGTCCCCATCCGGCAACTTCATGTCAGTCAAACAAATATCAAACTGCCGATTCATTAATGAGGCTTTGGCGGAAGAGATATCCCCAACACAGGTACAGCCGATCTCCATCCGGCTTAAGGTGATTTCCAGCAACTCACGAATATCAGGTTCGTCATCGATAATTAGTGCGGTAAACGTCATGATAATTAAATAATATTATGCTGTTTTTCATGATGTGAAAAATAAATTCGAAAACAACAGCCCTGTTCGGTATTGGCATTGAGTCTTAAACTGGCCTGGTTGGCTTCACATAATTCCCTGGCAATATACAATCCCAGACCACTGCCTTCGGAACTGGTAGTAAAGAAAGGCTCGAACAACTGCTCTTCCACATCGGCAGCGATGCCGGGCCCACGGTCAATCACATCAATATACGGTCGCTGCATTTCTCTCATGATTTCGCACCTGATCTCGAGCAGTGGGTTTTCGCTGCTGTAACGGATGGCATTTTCGCTCAAATTCCACAAGACCTGGTAGAGCTGTTCCGGATCCATAGTAGCGTAAATATTATCCGAACCCACAAGCAGTTTCAGTGCTTCCGGCCGCAGTTCGTTTCTGTTGACAAATTCCTGTTTGAATTTCTCCAGCCATTCATCCAGCTTGACAATGGTCGGCACAGCCTTCTCTCTACGGCTGATACTCATAACGTTTTCTATGATGTTATTCACGCGTCGGGATTGTTCATCAATGATCGTCGTCAGCCGCCTGTTCTCGTCGGTGATGGAATCCGCTTCCATCAAGAGTTGCCCGGCATGACTGATAGCCCCAAGCGGATTACGTACTTCGTGTGCAATACTGGCTGTCAGTCTTCCCAGTGATGCCAGTTTCATCTGCTGGGCACGTTGTCGCAAAGTGGACACATCCTCAAGAAAAATCAGGATCTCGAACTTCTTCTCAAGTTTCAGCCGAGTAAATGAGGCCTGAATTTCCACTTTTTCGTTGCCTAATTTAATAATCGTACTCTGCCTGCCTGTACTCTCTATCCATTCATGCATTTTCCTGTCCAGTTCGGACGATATTTCACTCAGGTCGGCTGATTGCGGAACATTAGTGATCCCCAGCAACTGGGTCGCTGACTCATTGACGAGAACGACTCTGAATGCGTCATCCAGCACGACAATCCCGGACTGAAGTCGCTGCACTATATGTTCATTCAGAATCGCCAGGTTTTCCAGATCAACGGCACGTTCTTCTGCCAGCGCTTCCGATACTGCCACGCGCTTGGCCAGGGCATGACTTATCAATGCCGCCGCAAAAAAGGTAATGCCCAGAAAACCGGCATGGGTGTAGTGGGGCGTCACGCCCGTCTGCTGCAACTGCATGTATCCTTCATGGCCCAGCACCATGATCGTGGCGACAGAAGCATAGAGGATACCCATTTTCCCCGAACTCAGCAGACTGCCTCCGGCAACCGATATAACCAGCAACATGCCAAAGCCACTGTTTAAACCGGCGCTTGCGTACATCATTACGGTGATGATGGCGATGTCCAGAAAAACATTGACAGCCACCTGGATCACGTATGCCGGGACTTTTACCCGAACCAGAAGTTGTGCTGAGATAGAGACAAACAGGTATATATGCGCGGCAATGCCGAAGATATTCCGGTCATATTCCCCCAATGGCTCGGGAAGATGGCCTATCCAGTAGAGAGAGACAAACAAAAAAGAAATAAGGAAACGATAAAAATTAAAATAGGTCAGGGCTTCCCATGAAATCTTTTGTGACTTTTCTATCGTCTTCATACTTACCGGCTGCTCTCATTTTCCGCCATATCCCGGTGTTCGACACAACAGAAGTAGTGTTCCCCGGATTCCACGGCCTCGTCCCGGTTCAGGTGCAACTGACAGTAGGCACATCGCACCAAAGTGGCAGGCAATATTTTTTCGCTCTTCTCACGAACAGTTTCCCGACTGTACTTTAAGCGGTTAAACAAAAAAATAACCGCAGCAAATACAAGGACGATCAACAGTATACGTAACATAATCCCGAAATTTTAAACCTTTGCTGGGCAAACTGAGTGTAATTAATTAAACTTTCACGCCAGGTGACGATACATTATGCATGTATCCAGGCAAACGGCTATATTTCCGGAGTCTGTAGCCAGACTCCCAAAACCGATATTACAACAAATTAAAGGATAGAAGATGAACCTGCACGAATACCAGGCAAAATTGCTTTTTGAAGACTACGGCATCCCGGTGCCACCGGGAAAACCGGCTCATTCTGTCAATGAAGCCACTCGCTGTGCCGCTGATCTCGGTGGTGAGGGCTGGGTAGTCAAGGCCCAGGTACATGCCGGCGGCCGTGGCAAGGCGGGGGGCGTCAAACTGGTGAAAGACAGGAGTGAGCTGGAAGATTACGTGAAAAGCCTGCTCGGCACGCGCCTGGTAACGAAGCAATCCGGCCCGGACGGCAATCCGGTTGACTGCGTGCTGGTCTCGGCTATTTCTGAAATCGAGTCAGAACTCTATCTGGGTATGCTGGTTGATCGCAGCCAACGGCGTATCGCTGTCATGGCCTCCAGAGCCGGCGGCATGGACATTGAGGAAGTCGCGGCAACCGAGCCGGAAAAGATTTTTACTTTCATGATAGATCCGATCATGGGTTTGCAGAGCTATCAATGTCGCCAACTCGGTTTTCAACTTGAATTCGACAACAAGCAGCAAAAACAGCTGGCCGGTATTCTCAGCAGCATCTACCGGCTCTTCATCGAGAAAGACCTGAGCCTGGTCGAAATCAATCCGCTGATCATCACAAAATCCGGTGATCTCGAAGCTCTGGATGCCAAAGTGTCGGTTGACGACAACGCCCTGTACCGTCAGGCCAATCTGGAAGAATG
>JAJRTU010000099.1 GCA_024278135.1 Gammaproteobacteria bacterium | reverse complement strand
ATGCAATATTTCAGTTAAAATCAATCATGGATTTATCCTGAGGAGAAAACAGATGATTCAACCGGTAAATGCGATCGGTCAGATCGCCTATATTGTCGATGACCTTGATGCCGCCCTGAAACACTGGACAGAGGTGCTGGGGATAGGCCCCTTTTTTCTCATTGACTCGAGTGGTATTGAAAATATGCGCTACAGAGGCGAGCCTACTGATGTAGACATTACCGCGGCCTTGTCATACAACGGCTCAATGTGTGTTGAAGTCATAAAGCAATCCAACGACTCGCCTTCTGTTTACAAAGAGATCATGGATAAACACGGCCCCGGTTTCCATCATTGGGGCTACATGACGGATAACTTTGATGCGGAGCTGGCGCGTTATGAATCCATGGGTTATCCCCTGGCGTTCAGCGGCAATGTCAAAGTCGGTGGGCGTTTCGCCTATATGGATTGTTACGATGCACTCGGCGGGATGGTGGAATTAATTGATTTCCCGGTGAATGTGAAGGAATTGTTTGAGGGCCTGCAGTCTGCAGCCCAGGACTGGGATGGTACTGATCCGGTTCGCCGTGCCTGATCTGTCGTAAAAAATATTCGATATAAATAAAGAATTGGTAAGTAGATATTACAGGAGAGTGTTTGAATGTCACAAAGCCCGGAAGAATTATTAGCAGCTTATAAAAGCATGCGCATGATGCGTGACTTTGAAGAGCGTATGCATGTTGAATTTGCCAATGGCGGAGTGCCGGGCTTTGTCCATCTTTATGCGGGACAGGAAGCGTCGGCGGCGGGTGTTTGCGCGAACCTGACTGACAAAGATGTTTTGTTAAACACGCACCGGGCCCATGGTCCGGCCATTGCGCGTGGTGCCGATGTGTTTGCAGTGGCGAAAGAGATCTACTGCCGCGGTGAAGGACTGTGCCGGGGGCGTGGCGGCTCTGCGCATCTGCACGACGTCAGCAAGGGTCTGTGGGGCGCCAACAGTGGCGTCGGCAGTGGCGTGGCGCTGGGTTGTGGTGCCGCTCTCGCGTTTCGCAACCAAAACACCGGCGGTATTGCGGTTTCCCTGGTAGGTGATGGTGGTGCCAATCAGGGGGTCGTGTCCGAGGCGATGAATCTGGCGTCTATCTGGCAGTTGCCGCTGGTGATTGTATTTGAGAATAACGGCTATGCCGAATCCACCGGCTCGGAATATGCTATTGCCGGCAAAGATATCTATAAACGTGCTGCCGCTTTCAATATGCCCGGTGTGGTGGCGGATGGTCACGACTATTTTGCCGTATACGAAGTACTTAAAGAGGCGACAGCCAGGGCCCGGGCCGGGGGCGGGCCAAGTGTTATTGAGCTGAAACAACGTCGTTACTACGGTCATTTTGAAGGTGATGCACAAAGCTATCGTCCTCCCGGCGAAGTTGAAGACTACCGAAATAACAAAGATTGTCTGCTTCGCTTTCGGGAAAAGGTGACAGCAGATAAACACCTGCAAGGCGAACAGTTGGATGCCATCGATAAAGAAGTGGCCGCACTGATAGACCAGGTCTACGAACAGGCCAAATCAGCAGCACTCCCGGCAGACGAGGAGTTGATGCTCGATATTTATGCTACCCGTATTTAGGAATTAATCGATATGCCAAAGAAAAGTTATCGTCAGGCGATAAACGAAGCAATATTGCTGGAGATGAGAAGAGATTCGAATGTTATTTTAATGGGAGAAGACGTTGCCGGTGGTGCCGGCACTGGTGGTCAGGGAGATGCCTGGGGCGGCCCCCTGGGAGTGACGAAGGGACTGGTGGGTGAATTTGGTGAACAAAGGGTACTGGATACGCCCATCAGTGAAGCCGGATATATTGGTGCAGCTATTGGTGCGGCCGCTGCCGGCATGCGACCTATTGCTGATCTGATGTTCAATGATTTCGTCGGCGTGTGTTTTGACCAGGTGATTAACCAGGCGGCCAAATACCATTATATGTATGGCGGGCAGGATCAGATACCGTTGACAATCCGTACCATGATCGGCGCGGGTCTGGGTATCGCCTCGCAGCATTCACAGGTCCTGTATCCGATATTCTCTTATTTTGCCGGTCTCAAGGTGCTGGTGCCATCGGGGCCCTATGATGCGAAAGGGCTGCTCATCTCAGCGATACGGGATAATGACCCGGTGATATTTTGCGAGCACAAATTGCTCTATGAAATGACTGAAGAGGTGCCCGATGAGTCTTATCTGATCCCCTTTGGTGAGGCCAACATTGTCAGGGAAGGTGGCGACGTCACCCTTGTCGCGTTGTCGCGCATGGTGCATATCGCCTCGGAAGCGGCCGCCAGGCTAGCCAGGGATGGAATAGAGTGTGAGATTATTGATCCCAGAACCACAACGCCGCTGGATACCGATACCATACTGGAGAGCGTTGAAGCAACAGGACGACTGGTTATAGTTGATGAATCCGGCCCTCGTTGTGGTATGGCCTCGGAAATTGCCGCTGTGGTGGCAGAGGAAGGGTTTTCATTCCTTAAGGCTCCCATCGTCAAAGTGACGCCCCCCTATGTCCCCATACCTGCCGCACCCAATCTGGAGCAGCTCTACATCCCCGATGCGGATCAGGCTGTCGCGGCGGTGCGTAAAGTACTGGAGGCCTGATTGATGAGTAAGAATAATATTATTGCGTTGACCATGCCGAAATGGGGTATGTCGATGGCCACAGGCAAGGTGGTGGAGTGGCTTAAGGAAGAAGGGGCCACAGTAGAGAAAGGCGATGAGTTGCTTGAAGTGGAATCAGAAAAAATTGTCAATGCCTGTGAGGCGAATGAGTCAGGTATATTGGCCCGCCGGATTGCAGAGGTAGATGATGAACTGCCTGTGGGTGCCCTGCTGGGTGTTATTACGCAGGACGGAGTGGACAGCGCAGAGGTGGATGCCTTTATTGAAAAATTTCAGGAAGATTTTATCCCCGAAGAGATTAGCGAAGAGACTGACAACGCGCCGCTGTTGGCCAATGTCGGAGAGATGCGCATTGCTTATCGGACTTTCCCGGCAGGAGATGATCAGGCTGTTTTGCCCATTTTGTTTATCCATGGTTTTGGCGGCGATCAGAACAGCTGGTTGTTCAATATCAGCGGGCTTGGTGACAAGCATACACTGTACACCATTGATCTACCGGGACACGGTTCATCATCAAAGTCACTTGTCAGCGGGTCCTTGACTGAACTGGCCGAATCTGTAAGTGCCTTAATGGAAGCTATCGATCTGCAGCAGGCCCATATCGTGGGGCATTCACTCGGCGCGGCTGTCGCGGTAGAACTGGCCGGTCTGTCGAACAGTCAGGTGGCCTCGTTAACACTTATCAGTGGTGCCGGTGCGGGTACTGCTGTTGACCCGCAATATATTGAGGGATTTATCAACGCCAATCGGCGTAAAGAGATTAAACCCTACCTGCAACAGTTGTTTGCCAGGCCGGATCTTGTCAACCGGGACATGATAGAAGACGTATTGAAAGCAAAACGTATAGAAGGTGCCGAATCCTGTCTACGCAGTATTGCGCAGGCCTCGTTACTTGATACAGGTGACGTAAAGCCGCGTGAAAATCTGGCTAAAATCGAATTACCGATACAGGTTATCTGGGGGAAGGATGACCAAATAGCAGCTGTCTCACATACGGATGATCTTCCTGAGCACATCAACAGTCATGTCATAGAAGATGCCGGGCATATGGTACATATGGAAGCGGCGGGAAAGGTCAATGATCTTATAGAGACATTCGTCAGGGTTGAATAAACGATCCCGGTAAAACTGAGATTTGCACAGGGGCTGAAAACAAACGAGTAAAAATACTCGTTATATGTTGACCGGGTATTGACGACGTCATTCCGGGCCGGCGCTCCATGCCGTT
>JAJRTU010000098.1 GCA_024278135.1 Gammaproteobacteria bacterium | reverse complement strand
TCCGGCGCAAGGCCGGTACAGAATGTAGAGGGAGCGACCTTGCCCAACGCCCCAAGCGGTAAAATATATATCGGAGCTGACTATGAAAGGGCCTTTGGATCATACATTGGTTTCGCCAACCTGAACTTCACCTGGCAGAGCAACGTGCAGTACCAACTGGATCAGAACCCGCTCACCGAACAGGATGATTTCGGTATTGCCAACCTCAGTTTCGGGGCGCGCCAGCAAGGTGCCGGATTAAACGCCACGGTGTTTATCAATAATCTGTTTGACAAGGATTATGTCTCAAGTATCAGAGCACCCGGCAGTCTTTGGGGCAGTTCAACCGGCACGACACAGCAGATACCAAGGACATCCGAGCGTACCGCCGGTATAAGAGTGGGTTATTCGTTCTGATTTACCAGGGCGGAAGCAGCACAGGGGAGCCGGTTTTGACGAAACCGGCTTTCTCCGTTCCGCACCAAAACGGATTGTGCGGGGAATTTCGCTTCAGCACCTGATTATTTCCATACAAAAGAAGTGGACTCGAAATTGCCCGGCCTCCTCCTTATGCGGGGGATGGCATCTTTCTTCCCGGTCTGTGCCGGAATATGTTCCCGCTGATCTCGGCAGATAAGGGATGCTTGCCTCGTTTTATGACACTCGAAAAAAACATGGCGATGGTTCGGGCCAGACAATCTCATAGGCCTGAAAGAAATCAGACAAACAGGTGCAGGCGGTACTGTAAGCGCTTTGCATCATATACAGAATGGAAAGGCCTGGAGTGTTGAGGCCATTCGGGAACGACAACAGACAATCGAAGCGGCCGGTCCGTATTGGTCAAGAACCCGTCTTTATCATGAGTTGAATGACGGCAAAAAAGTTCTTGTATTCAGGATCAATGAATTAGCCGCTTTTGACATCCACATCCTGAAACGACCTCAGGCACAGAACGACTACGGCCAGGTTGTCAGGCAACAGGCTGATGAGTTTATTGAAAGTGCCGACGAAAATGATATTGCAAGACTGCGCTCAACCGTGCTGCAGGGCCTTCCCGGTTCAGTAGAAAGTTTCCGGATAATGAAAGTTTCACTGGTGGCACAAAAACGCAGAAAAAAGGCAGGTAGAAAGGATGAACGACTTCCTGTGCGGCCTGATCATGGGCACCTGATGCTGGATGATTTAGGAAAGCAGCTTAGCTACCCTGGATACTCCCTGCCAGGAAGAATGAAAGGTCTGGCCGAATTAGCGGGACTTGAAACGGGAATCAGCAGAAGTCTGGACACAGGTGAGCTGCATGGTAGATTGATCTGATTATATCGCGGGGCCGCTTGCCGCCCGCATAAGAAAATCATCATCGGTATTTCTGCAAATGAATAAATAGAGAATCTGCAATGAAAAAAAGAACGGTCTGGATCATGTTGATCACGATGTTGCCCTTGCTGGCATCGGCCCTCGAAACTGATTTTCCGGTGATGTTGCCGACGGTATCGGCGGAAGGTTCCGTTGTCATTGTGCCGAATGAAGGCGTGGCCGGCCAGTACGGCAGTTGGATGCTTACTTACACTGCGGGCAGAAAGGGCATCCAGCAGGGTGGCGGTATCCGGGTACAACTGCCGGATGAATGGCATGCAGGTCCGCGCAATTCCGCCAATCGTTTACAGACAAAGGACGCCGGGGCCAATAATTATGTGACCGGTCACACATCCCGATCCGGGGTGAAGATTAAGACAATTGTCGAATCAGAGCGGGAAGACATTCTGATTAAACATGAAAAAATTTCACTGGACGGGCGCACAGAAAGATATGTTTTTGTTGTTCGCGTTCTGATTGTAAACGGACAACTGGAAGAAGGAGATACGATTTCCGTTGTCTATGGTGACCGTTCGGGCGGTTCTGCTGGATACCGCGCTTCTGCTGTTTCCACCACTCCCCTACCTGTACTGGTAGCGGTGGACGAGGATGGCAACAATGAATTCAGGCTTTTGCGCGACAGCCCGACTATTACAGCCAGGCCTGGTTCGGCGGTGGAGATGTGGGTGCATCTGCCGTCCCAGGCTGTCGCCGGCACACCAGTGAAAGGTTTGATTGCGCTGGTGGATCAGGAAGCCAATCAGATAGATCATGCGGTTCCACTGCAACTTGCACAACACACCGGTTATGCCGCTTTCCCCGCAGAACTGACTATTGCTTCCGGGCGGGGTCATATCGAATTTGAAATCACGCCGCAGCGATCAGGGATCTTCCGGTTGAAGGTACGGACTAAAGATCTTGAGATGGAAACGATTTCCAATCCGATGCGGGTGACGGAAACCGAACCGAAGGATAAACTCTATTGGGGAGATCTGCATTCACACAGCCACTTTAGCTGGGACGGTGTGGGATATCAGAGTTTTGACTATGCGCGATATGTTGCCGGTCTGGATTTTTATGCCCTGGCCGATCATTCCTTTTTTCCCGAAAAAGAAAATCTGTCGCGCGGTCTGAATGAGAAAAGCTGGAAAGACTACACCGCCCTGACGGACAGGTATTATGATCCCCCGTATTTCGTCACCCTGCATGCCTATGAAGCCTCTTTCGGTACACCTTACGGGCATCACAATGTTTATTTTCGTGACAGACCGGGCAAGCTGGAATATCCCAACCGCACTACATTACCGGGTTTGTGGGAACGCCTGCATCGGGGTGATGCCCTGACCATTCCCCATCATACCGGCAAGTTTCCCAAAGACCTTGATTTTACCGTACACGATCCAGAATTGAGACGGAACTTTGAACTGTATTCCGGCCATGGTTTAAGTGAAGTGTACGACCCCTCACATCCTTTGGCCTTCGAGCAGAGTATTTTCACCTGGGACTCCAAATCTTTAAATCAACCCTCGCATCTCCAGGATGTCTGGATGATGGGACTGATCCTGTCTGCCATTGCTTCGTCAGATGACCATCGTTCCCACCCCGGGCAACCGCACTACGGTCTGGCAGCGGTACGGGCACCACAACTCACAAGGGACTCGATATTCCAGGGTTTATATGACCGGCAGACCTATGCGACTACCGGAGCAAAGATAATACTGGATTTCGCAGTGAACGGAACGATGATGGGGAATGCCGTCAAGGTAGCGTCAAACCCGGAAATAAGCATTAAGGTTATCGGTACCGATGAAATTGACTGGGTGGAACTGCTGCGCTATCAGGAAGATGACGGTTCCTTTCAGATCATTAAACGCTGGCAACCGGGGACATGGGACTTTGAAGGCTCTTTTACCGACAGGACGTTCGAGAGCGTGGCAATGTATTATTGCCGCCTTAAACAAAAACATAAGGTGCGAAATCGTGCCGTCATGGCATGGTCATCAGCGATCTGGGTGTATAAACAGGCGATACAAAAATAAGACGTAATGAGGAAATATCCTTTTCATTCGCTCCAAATTATCTTGAGATACAGTTTTTTGTTTGCTTTGTTTTCTTTGTCCGGGAATATTGATGCGGCCTCCGGGACAGGCGCTCTGTCAAAAAGTGACGGAAAATACGATATTATTCCTTTGCCGCAGGCACTGGCGGCAAGCCCCGGGTTTTTTCATCTGACAGCGGATACCCCGTTGCTGGTCAACAGCGAGGCTGCAAGGGAAGTCGCAACATACTTTCAGGCGCTGATTATTCCTGCCACTGGATACAAGCTGGATATTATCGAAAGATCTGTGCCTGAAGATCAGGCCATCCACCTGTTTATTGCCGAGGGGGCTTTTTCATCTGAAGCCTATGAACTCAGAATTGATCCCGAAAGAGTGAGCATCCTTGCCTCTGATCGTATGGGTTTGTTCTATGGAGTTCAAACTTTGCGTCAGATGTTGCCGGAGGAAATAGAAAGCGCCTATCCCGTTAACAATGTTCAGTGGAAAATGGCCGGTGTCAGAATCAAGGACAGTCCCCGTTTCCATTATCGTGGCATGCACCTTGATGTGAGCCGCCATTTTTTTTCCAAAGACTTTATCAAACGCTACATCGATTTAATTGCTTTGCATAAAATGAATGTTTTCCACTGGCATCTGACGGATGATCAGGGCTGGCGTATTGAAATAAAAAAGTACCCGAGGTTGACATCCGTCGGCAGCAGGCGTGAAAGAACAGTTATCGCTCATCCTTACGACAGAACCCCCCGCTATTACGACGACAAGCCGGTAAGTGGTTTTTATACTCAGGAAGATGTCCGGGAAATTGTCCAGTACGCCCTGCAAAGACAGGTTGTGATTATCCCGGAGATCGATGTTCCCGGTCATACATCTGCCGTACTTGCCGCCTATCCGGAGCTTGCCTGCATAAAGAAAGATTTCAAGGTCAAAACGGAATTTCATATTTTCCGCGATGTTATATGCCCGACTGGAAAAAGCTTTGCTTTCCTGAAAGACGTTTTCACGGAAGTGGCCGGGCTTTTTCCCGGGCCTTACATCCATATCGGCGGCGATGAAGTGATGAAGGATCAGTGGAAGGCCTGTGACAGTTGTACCGAACTTATGCGCCGTGAGGGTCTTGAAAACTATGATGAGTTGCAAAGCTATTTTGTGCGCAGGGTGGAGAAAATTATAAACGATCTTGGAAAAAAAATGGCGGGCTGTGACGAAATACTGGAAGGCGGCATTAATCCCAGCGCAACCATTACATCCTGGCGGGGGCGGGAGGAAACCGTCAAGGCGATCAGGGCCAGACATGATGTTATTGTCGGTCTCAGCGAGAAATTGTATTTTAACCAGTTTGAGTCTCTCTCATTCGATGAACCCATGTCTTCCAGTTGGCAGCCTCCTATTTCCCTCAGGAACGTTTATGAATACGACCCGTTGCCGGAAGGATTGAGCGAAACCCAGAAAAATCACGTTCTGGGCGCACAGGGCCATGTCTGGGGTAATTTCATCAAGTTGCCGGAGCAGGTTGAGTACGCCGCCGTCCCCCGCATGACCGCGCTTGCGGAAGTGCTCTGGTCACCGAATGACCACCTTTCCTGGCCGGGTTTCCTGACGCGGCTCAGCGCGTTCTATAAAAGGCTGGATGTTCTTGGCGTCAATGCTTCAAGGTCAGTGTACAAGGTGTCCGCCGAACACAGGATACGTGACGGGGCACTGGAAGTTGAACTGCACACAGAGGGACAAGGGCATGTTATTCGCTACACACTGGATGGATCCAGACCCACTGTACACTCGCGGCTTTACTCGGGACCATTGATGCTGACAGAAAAAACCATGGTCAGAGCTGCCGGTCAGGACAGCCGTACCGGGGCCTTGTTCGGGGATTTGCGGATGACGTTGATCCCGCACAAGGCCCTTGGCAAGCCTGTCAGTTTCGGCCATCAACCCAAAGCGCATTATGCTCCCGGTCCGGCAGTCAGTCTGCTGGACGGTCTGGTCGCCTATGACAGAATATTTCATCCCGGCGAATGGGCGGAATTTCATGACGGCAATCTCGATGCCATCATTGACTTCGAACAGAGTACTGAAATTCAAAGTGTCAGCCTCGCCTTTCAGCCTGGAAAGTACCGGCGGCTTTACTATCCCGAGCAAGTAAAATTACTGGTTTCCAATGATCGCCAGACCTGGCAGGCAGTTGCCTCAGTGACTGAAGCACAGATAAAACAACATCGTCCCGCCCTGCGTCTGGCATTTCCTGCGTTGGAGACACGATACCTGAGAGTACTTGGAATCAACAACAGAAAAGTATTCAGCACCCGGCTCGAAAAGAAAATCCCTGTTTCCATTTTCGTTGACGAAATCGTCGTGCATTAAGCGGATCGCACTTTTGTATTCACCGGTCACCTCACCAGCAAAGTCAGTTGGCGGTCTCCATGGCTTTGCTTGCATTAGCCTGAATCACCGGGTAGAGCAGGGGATAGGATATTGCCAGACAGATCAATCCGAAAACAATTATCATATTGTAATTTAATTCGCCCCCTGCCGGGTGTGAGAAGCCGAGAATGGTTGCTGCCACCGCCGGCCCCAAACCCATTCCGCAGGCAATCACAAAGTTGGTGACAATAGCGATTCTTCCCGAGGGATCAAGACTCGTCATATTCGCGAGAAGATAGGGCAGGGTAAACCACCAGGCAAATTTAAACACGAAAGATGAAACCGTGTACAACACGGCGCTGTCAAGGTTGAACAGCAATACAATCCCCGCAGCCACCAGGAAATAGCCTGTCAGTGACGGGAAAACACGGCCCATGCGTATACTGAGCCAGGTGGCCGCGCCGGCTCCGATGACGCCGACAACAGAAGCTGTGGACAGGACGTATCCGATAAATGCCGCCTGCAGCTCTGCTGTATCTGCAATACGTTCTACATAAGCCCAGATACTGCCGATGGCAGTAAAAAAGAGTAACAGCGAGAGCAATCCGAATACGGCGAGTTTCCGTGTTTTTGCAGGAATATTTTTCCACCCCAGTCTGTGTTCCGTTGTTCCTGTGGCCGGCATGTAAGGAACCACTTTCAGCAGCAGGCCCATCGCCAATGCCATGATCAAAAAGAAACCTTTGACACCGATTACGGGAAAAACATGGGGGAGAACGGCGAATCCGAATACAGCAAAAACAATCTGGCCCAGCGACCAGAAACCGAAAACCCGCTCCTGATCTCTTGTCATTCCCGTTGTTACTATTGTCATGGTCATGACGGTGCCGAGAGCCAGGCCTGAGAAAAACCGTATCGGTAACAGCAGCGTAATCGATGTAAGCAGACAGGAAACAAGATAAGCCGCTATTATAATGCTGATAGAGCTGTATAGAATTTTGCGCCAGTCAACCCGGCCGACAAGGAACAGGGTTGAAAAGGTGGACAGGGCTGCACCGGAGAGTTCTACTGCGATTAGATAGCCGGCCTGTTGTGCCGAAAAACCCAGGTCCACGACGTAGGCCCCCACCAGCAAGGGGCTTATGACAGCCACCGTTGGTGTAATGGCCGCCAGCAGTGTTATTGCCCAGATGGTGGATGCGTGGTTGACATCAAATGCTTTCTCGTTGTTCATCAATAATTTATCTTATGCTCAATGATTGATTGGCCAGTGCAGTCGTTGTTATTGCAAATCCTGCCGTTTGGAGTGCAGCCGGTCATTTGTCAGTCTCGCAGGCAGAAGCGCCATCATCAACTCGAAACAGAAGCGATGTCGGCCGAATCCCTGTTATCGGTGGCCGCAGCATACTTACTGTGTTTGCTTTCAACCGCAGGGCGACGCATCAGCTGTATGGACACGTAACCGGGAGGCAGTGGCTGGGCAGGAAGCCGTATTGGCTGATATTTCCCCCTTTTCCCGCTGAACCGAGTGTTGTTATTATGAGACAAAACCAGTTGTTTTCATCAGCAGCCAGGTCGGATAATGGACAATAAAATTCGCCTTCAGTATTATTCTGCTCATCGTCTCGGGAAATTAACAGTTATCTCCGTTGGCACAATAGCGCAAATTGCCTAATTGCTTATCGTGCCCGGTAGATGAGTCATAAAAAAACAATTGGATATTCAACCCTATATGTTTGCATACAGATGCTCTGCTTATTTCAATGGCTTCCAGTCTGAGTGAATTAAAACTGCGGGATTTTCAGGATATCCATGCATTGTGCGAGGACGCTTTGGGCTGTGACACAATGGAGGATTTACAACAGCGAGCGCTTTTCCAGATACAACAGATAATAGGCGCGGACAGCAGCGTTTATTTTGATGTCAACCGTACCTGCCTGGGCTGGCAGTTTATCAACGGCATGTCGAAAGGCGTTCCCGAGGAGGCCCCCATAACATGGTGTGAACACTACCAGACGGAAGACCCTTTCGTTATTCGTCTGCTGCAATCCAGAAATACACGAGTTGTCAGTTCTGACAACACCCTCAAGCATGCGGATTACGTACGTACGGAGCTCTATTGCGATTTTCTGCGGCCACAGTCCATTTACCATATGCTGACGGTCGTACTGAAATACAGATCCCAGCCTATCGGTCTCGTGGGCCTGCATCGATCAGCAAATTCGTCGGCATTTTCCAGAAAGGAAATCAGTAAGGTGGATGCCATTGTTCCTTATCTGTCGGCAGCGGTACAAAAAATCAAATTGTCAGAAATGACATCCGAGCGTAAGGAGATTATCAAAGTCCTGGCAGATGATCTCCACTACAAGGGCGTGATGATCCTTAACCGGGATTTGTTTCCTGTTTTTCTCGATGAGAATGCCAGAAAACTTTTTAATGTCTCTCAGGATTGCAGGCACGAAAACTTCAAGACAGTCGCAGGTTTCCTGCCGGCTCAGATTTATCAGTACTGCAGGGAAATAAAGGAGAGAATAAAACACTCTCACGATACAAAAACCAAACAATACATGGACTTTACCGTGAAAAAAGATGCAATGCATATAAGCGGTTATGTCTATGCGTATGAGGCCGCACTCAGGGGTCTGTGTTTTATGATATGTTTTAACACTGGCGCCAAAGAACTGATCAGTCCCGATAATTTTTCAAAATTCAGCTTGACGCGCCGGGAGATTGACATTGTCCATTTGGTCAGTGCAGGCATGACCAATCCCGAGATCGCCGGCCAGCTTAATATCAGTATCCGTACAGTGCAGGCCCATTTGCGTTCAATATATGACAAAGTTCAGGTGCATAACCGGACCAGTCTGGTATCCCGCCTGATACTTGAGAACTAGCTGCGTACCCGCACCGGCAGCACTGCAAGCGATATTTGTTCAGCCGCTTCTCCGTGACAGTTTCCATTATGGCGTATCCATCGATATGCCAAACACGATATACTAGGCGGACAATGAACTATGACATCATTATCGTTGGTGCCGGCCCCGCCGGTCTGAGTTTTGCCTGTTCCCTGGCCAACAGGGGTCTTCGCATGGTCATTATTGAGAAGCAGGCACAGCAGTCTTTCTCCGAGCCACTGTTTGACGGCCGGGACATTGCCCTGACTCATCAGTCTGTTCGTATCCTCAAGGAGCTGGGTGTCTGGGCGCGTTTTTCTCCGGAGAATATTTCTCTGATACGTGAAGCAAAAGTGCTGGATGGACAGTCACCTTACAGCCTCGATTTTGATACACGGGGCGAATCCATCGAGGCATTGGGCTATCTGGTGTCCAATCATAATATTCGCCAGGCCCTGTATGATGAAGCGCGACAGATAGAAGAGCTGGATATTATTGCCGATACTGCGGTGACATCGGTGAGTACCGGTAAGAATGGCGCCTCCGTGGTTTTATCGGATGGACAGGAACTCAGTGCTACTCTGGTCGTGGCGGCGGACAGTCGCTTCTCCGAGACCCGCCGGATGTTGGGAATACCGGCTTCAATGCATGATTTCGCCCGTATATGCATTGTTTGTCGCATGGAACATGATCTGGCTAACAATGGCATTGCCTATGAATGCTTCCACTACGGCAGGACCCTGGCCGTGTTGCCACTGGGCGAGAATCAATCGTCGATTGTCATTACCGCGCCCATGTCGGAGCGGGATCTCATCATGGGAATGCCGGAGGATGAGTTCAACCATGATGTTCAGACCCGCTTTGAACATCGATACGGCGAGATGCGATTAATCACTGAACGTTTTGCCTATCCACTGGTGGGTGTCCATGCCAGAAAGTTTATTGCCACCCGTTTTGCCCTGATCGGTGATGCAGCAGTCGGTATGCATCCTGTGACCGCCCATGGATTCAATCTTGGGCTCAGTGGTCAGGATATCCTGGCAAAAGAAGTGATCAAGGCGGTGAATCGGGATGCGGATATCGGTAATACAGCTTTGCTTGAGCGTTTCGAAAGCGCACATATGCGGGCGACGCTGCCCATTTATCACGGCACCAATAAAATAGTCAAATTGTTCACTGATGATCGCAGACCGGTCAGGTTGCTCAGACAAATTACGGTACGGCTGGCCAACAATTTCCCGCTGATTAAACACATGATACAAAACAAACTGACGGAATCCCGCAACCGTCGATTCTAAACAGCCGTTCCGGGTTCCTTTACATCAAGCTGAATAGAACACGGGCACGCTGTGGATACGTCCAGGTCAGCTCGGAAGCGGCATCCCGACAACACTTCGCCGTTTTTATACAGCCGTCGTAAAATAGTCAAAGACGACTTTTCTTTTCCCTTCTTCGTAACATTTTCTGTGTCAGTCGGGGCGCAACGCCCGGTAGACTCCAGGGGCACTCAGCAATACAAATACCACAGGCCAGCGTGTCATTAAAATAGGGAATGCATTTATCGAAATTGACGTACCATTTCATTTCACCCCTTACCAGCTGTTTTTCCGGAAATATGGCGTCAGGCGGACAGGTATTCGTGCATACCTGGCAGTGCGAACAAAAGTCATCGACACCGATGTCTCTGGGACTGTCTGCGACCAGGGGCAAACTGGTGGTGACGGAGGCCAGGCGAAAAGACGCACCGTATACGTCATTTATAACGGAGCCGTGCTTTCCCAACTGCCCCATACCCGACTCTATTGCCGCCGGAATCATAATGAGATCGCCCGCCATCGGCCCGGTTCGGGCATCAGCCGGCCAACCCTTGCTGCGGATCCAGTTCGCCACGGCCTTGGAGGCCCGGGCAGCGCGGTTGTACTGTTTTGAAACCTCATCTGCAGAAGACACATCTTCTTCCCGTGGCGGGCCTTTGGCGAGCTCTCGTTGATCCATCGCGATGCCTACAACAATAATCCACTTATCATCAACCTCATGACCCTCGTAGATCCATTCATCTTTTATCCGGGTGATGCCAATCAGGTCTGACTCATTGGCCAGCGCGAATTCCTTGATTCTTCGTGACCAGTTTTCCGGCGTGTCCTCCTGCTTTTCAGCAGCAAGGTCCGCTAATGTTGTCGGACCACGTTTATGCTGATCAATACTGGTTTCTTTACGAAGATGGGCCAGTTTTCCGGCGTTTTCGTAAAAGTATTTTTGTAATTTGCCGTGGGGAATCGTGTCAGGATCAAACCAGTACAGTGGTGTCGGCCGCTTGCGCAGCTTTTGTCCCAGTCCATTCACAGTGTTTCCCGAGATATCCGGGAACAGCGCAAGCTGATCTTCACCGGGCTGATAGTCTCTGTATTTAGTCGCTTTCATATTTGCCGCCCCCGCATGTTGTGCTTACTGGTATTATAATAACCTTAATACAAAGGAAAAACAGATGAGCATAAGAAGAGTAAACGTTGATGGACTCATGCAATTGGCGGCTTTCAGTCACGCTGTCGTGGCGGGAGATTACATTTATGTATCCGGTAGTCTGGGAACTCTGGGTGAGACTGTGGATCTGGCCCCGGGTGGTACAGCCGGGGAGACGAAACAGGTGCTGCACAATATTGAAACCATTCTCGCCGCCTGCAACGCTTCAATGAAAGATGTGGTGAAAATGAATGTTTTTTTGAATGATATGGATACATTTGCCGAGATGAATGCGGCTTATATGGAAGTAACAGGAGACGCGCCGCCGGCGCGAATTACCGTGGGCAAGGCCGGTCTGGCTCTGGGCGCAGCAGTGGAGATTGACTGTGTTGCTTATAAACCGGTCGCTTAGACGGCTTTGTTCTGCGGCCCTGGCTGATGTCCGTTCTCAGATAAATAGGCATGCCATAGAATGCGTGCAGCGACTGAACGCCAGGGCGTCCACTTTTGCGCCATCTTGTTAAGTCGTTCGTAAGAGGGTCTTTTTCTCAGCCCTTTGATCCTGCGAGCAGATTCCGCCAGGGCCAGATCGCCGTCCGGCCAGATATCCGGGCGTCGAAGTGCCATCAGTAAATAGATATTCGCTGTCCAGGGGCCGATACTCCTGATGTTTAACAGGGAATTACGGGCTGCTTCATCCTCCATGCGTCTGAGCTCTGCGAGATTGACCTGTCCGGATATAATCGAAACAGCCAGACCTTCACAATAAGCGGCTTTCTGACGGGTGAAGCCAAGAGTCCGCAAACCCTTTGCTGATAATGTCTTTATGTGTTCGGGAGTCATTTCAGGGACCGTAGATTGCAAGTTCCGGAAAACGGCTGCTGCCGAAGCCAGGGAAACCTGTTGTTCAAGGATGATTCTGACAAGTGTGGCAAAGCCGGGTTGACGCCCCCACAGTGGTGGTGGACCAAAGCGTTCAAGCGCTCGTGCCAGGTCAGCGTCCTTCGCTGCCAATTCGTCTGCACCCCGGGCCAGTAAACTCCGCGTTAGTTTTTTCATCATAGATTGCATCTTTTGTTTTGACGGGAAGCAGAAATCCGCCCGCAAGAACATACCTGTTCGTGTATGGCGCACTGTTGTATGCTTATGCGTTTTGACACTTAACAACAGGCAAGTATGGACAAGCAATACAATCCCGCAAAAATTGAAGCCGAAGTCCAGGCCAACTGGGAGGCGACCGAGGCCCTCAAAGTAACAGAAGATCCTGATCGGGAAAAATTCTACTGTTTGTCCATGTTTCCCTATCCCAGCGGCAAGTTGCACATGGGTCACGTACGTAACTACACCATTGGTGATGTGATTGCACGCTACCATCGTATGCATGGCAAGAATGTCCTGCAACCGATGGGCTGGGATGCTTTTGGTCTGCCCGCTGAAAATGCGGCGATGGCCAACAATACACCTCCCGCAAGCTGGACCAGAGACAACATTGATTATATGCGCGAGCAACTCAAATCACTGGGCTTTGCCATCGACTGGCATCGTGAGCTGGCAACCTGTCATGCGGATTACTATCGCTGGAACCAGTGGTTTTTTCTACGCATGCTGGAAAAGGGTCTGGTATATCAGACTACCGGAACGGTTAACTGGGATCCGGTGGATCAAACCGTATTGGCCAATGAGCAGGTAATAGACGGTCGCGGATGGCGTACCAATGCGCTGGTGGAGAAACGTGAAATACCAATGTACTACATGCGTATTACTGCTTATGCAGATGAGCTGCTTGCCGATCTGGATATGTTGCCGGGTTGGCCGGAGCGGGTCAGGACCATGCAGGCCAACTGGATTGGTCGCAGTGAAGGTGCAGAGATCCAGTTTCCCTGCAGCGAAGGTGAAGGTAAATTGCAGGTCTTTACCACGCGAGCGGATACCTTGCTCGGTGCCACTTATATGGCCGTGGCGGCAGAACATCCGCTGGCCTCACAGGCGGCGATTGACAACCCTGCATTAAAAGCCTTTATTGAAGAATGTCAGCGTGGTGCCGTGATGGAAGCGGATATCGCCACCCAGGAAAAACGGGGCATGGACACGGGCCTGTTTGTGACGCATCCTCTGACCGGAGATCATCTGCCAATTTGGGTGGCGAACTATGTTCTGATGTCTTATGGCGAAGGTGCCGTGATGGCTGTGCCGGCTCATGACGAGCGTGATTTCGAATTTGCCGGCAAGTACGGGCTGCCCGTCAGGGCGGTCGTCAAGCCTGAGCATGAAGCGTTGTCCCTGCCCCTGTCAGAGGCTTATACCGACTACGGGATCACTTTTGATTCCGGCGACTATTCCGATCTCAATTTCCAGGATGCCAGCGATGCTATTATCGCCGCGCTGGAAGCCAAACAGCTGGGGCGCAGACAAACTATTTATCGCCTGCGTGACTGGGGTATCTCCCGACAACGTTATTGGGGTTGTCCTATTCCAATTATTCATTGTCAGGATTGTGGCGAGGTGCCGGTTCCCGACGATCAACTGCCCGTGGTACTGCCGGATGATCTGGTGCCTGATGGCAGCGGCAGCCCGCTGGCGAAATCAGAGGCGTTTTGCCAGTGTCAATGCCCGCGTTGCGGCAAGGCAGCCAGGCGGGAGACAGACACGATGGATACCTTTGTCGATTCGTCCTGGTATTACATCCGTTATGCCTGTCCCGATCAGGAGTCGAGCATGACGGATGCGCGTGTTGATTACTGGTTACCCGTGGATCAGTATGTCGGCGGCATCGAACATGCCATCTTGCACCTGCTTTATTCCCGCTTCTGGACCAAGGTCATGCGGGATTTCGATCTGATCAAGTTTGGTGAGCCCTTTGCCAATCTCCTCACCCAGGGGATGGTGCTGAACGAAATATTTTATCGACAATCTGAAGATGGGCGCAGTGTCTACTACAACCCGGCTGACATAGAACTGCAAATCGATGACAAGGGTCAACGCAGGGGCGCGAGGCTCCAGTCGGATGGTGGGCTGGTGGAAAGTGGCGGTATGGGCAAGATGTCAAAGGCCAGTAACAATGGTGTCGATCCGCACTTTCTGATCAAACAATACGGCGCCGATACGGCGCGCTTGTTCACCATGTTTGCTGCTCCGCCCGAGCAGAGCCTGGAATGGTCCAATACGGGTGTGGAAGGTGCCTTTCGCTTCCTTAAGCGCCTGTGGAAATTTGCCGGTGAACAGTTTGAGATGGAAGCGCCGCCTGCTCTGGACAGGAATGTGATGTCCGATCAACAAAAGCAGGTACGACGCAAGATCCACGAAACGATCATCAAGGTGGACGACGATATTGGCCGACGTTATACCTTCAATACCGCCATCGCTGCTGTGATGGAACTGCTGAATGTGCTGACGCGTGCCAACGATGATTCTGACAATGGCCGGGCCCTTATCCGTGAAGGACTGGAAACAGTGGTGCTGTTGCTTGCCCCCATCGTTCCACATATTACCCAGCACATCTGGCAGGCTATCGGGCACGAACAATTACTGATGGATGCGGCATGGCCGGAAGCCGATGAGGCCGCGCTGGAAAAGGATGCGGTGGAGCTGGTGGTGCAGGTGAACGGCAAGCTCAGGGCGCGTATCACCGTTGGGACTGATGAAGCTGAGGATAATATAAGAGAAACGGCGCTGGCAGACGACAATGTCATACGCTTCGTTGGCGATAAGGCGGTAAAAAAGATCATTATTGTGCCCGGTCGTTTAGTGAACATAGTGGTCGCATGAGTTAATATACCGAACCCGATAAAATTTTCGGATTGGTGTGCAGATCAGGGTGCCATCATAGCTGCGCAGGCAGGGAAGCAGTCGAACAGGAGAGAACCTTTGAGGTGAATACCTGTTACTGGATACCGGATCGAGTCCGATATGATGGTCAGGTTGTACGTGTACATTTTTTCGTGACACAAAATTGGGGCAAATTCCATTTACTTGCACAGGGTATCCGTCTATGAAGGTTCAATATCTGCTGATTGTTTTACTCTTCACCTTAAGCGCCTGCGGTTTTCATTTACGGGGCCTGGAACAAAAGACGGCTGTAGCGGCGGCAAAGGTGTATGTTTCCGTGGAGGATGCCTATAAAGTGGCCAGAGCAGTAAAACTGGAACTGTCTGGAGCCGGGACCAGGGCGG
>JAJRTU010000097.1 GCA_024278135.1 Gammaproteobacteria bacterium | reverse complement strand
CACCAAGCATGATCCAGGTTGCTCGTCGACCGCTGATTAGAATCACAACGAAAAGGGGAATCAGCAACAACAGAGCTGATTTGTTTTGCTGGTATTTCTGTCTTAACATCTCGAAATATAATGGAGACAAGCCGGCGCAAATATGAGCAATGGTATTTTTGGGATAGAACATGCCGGTGATGTGTCTTGCCTCATAGGGATAACCAAAAAGATCAATGGAAAAAAAGACCTGAGCAAGGGCGTCTATACACCAGAACGCCGTTAAACAAAAGAGCCCGATTAATATTTTGTCTTTGAGCGGATGTTGCTCGGATTCTGTAATCAAATAAATACCAAGGAAGAGGAAACGAAGGTAAGGAAAAACAGTACTCGAAGAATGCTCAAAATTAACAGCATCAATTAACGATAAAAGTTGCGGCAGCCAGAGACACAAAAATAAAATAATAAACACTCGTATTTTTTCATTTTTCCATAGCAGCCTGGGGGCGCTGATAAAACGATACAGTCCTATAAGGCCCATTATGCTGACGGGATAGTTGTACAGGGATTTGCTTATGAATGCCAAAAACGCGAGCAGCACCAGGATCACAGCGAGGTTATGTCTGATCAGGAAGAACAGGTTTTTCACGGATACAGGTAATGATGTCATGTTGAAATGATAAAGTTTACAGTTTGATGCTGAGATCTGTTTCCACTTCAATGTTCCGATATCTTTCCATAACCACATTCAGCAGCCCTGCAAAACAGCCAAGGCCATTCGCCAGTTTTTTCACAGAAGTAAAGAAATACATCTTGTTGAATTTAACACAGGCGAGCAGACTATAGACTATGGTGCCAACTAACTTTCCTGCAATTTTCGGCAGGAATCTCAGCCAGGCACGCCAGGCCGGGTGGGACCTTCTGTATCGCATTATACTGTTAATCCCTCCGGTAAAATGCCGGTAAAACAAATAACGCAGATGGTTGCGTTCAGCAGGAATAGTTTCATACACCAGGGCTTCTTCGACCCGGATATGGACGTTGCCGAGTGTGCTGGAGCGTTCAAAAAAATCAAAGTCTTCGCCGCCGATAAAGTTGTAAAACGGATCAAATCGCAGCTGCTGTTTTGTAATTAAGGCTGTTTTAAACAGCACATTATTTGTTGACACATGTCTTGGGCAAGAGCCGGTCTTATACACTTTTTTACTCGGTGAAGGCAGTTGCGAACCGACCGGCCTGACTGGACCGGAGCACACATCAGCATCGTACTTTTCCATATTATTCAAATGCTGTACCAGCCACTGAGGGTCGGCCTGTTCATCATCATCTATAAAAGCGACAATGTCCGCGTTGAAACGGAGGGCATGGTTGAGCAGGCTGTTGCGAACAGAAGACAAACCACGAACTGCCTGCACGAAATAGTGCAGAGGACAGGAAATTTCGGCAGCCAGTTCAGTACACAGTAATCGGGCCGTTTCTCTCTCATCGTTGTCTACAACAATGATCTGAACTTCATGCTTGTCCGGCACCTCAAGTTTACCAATGGAGAGGAGACAGTTGCGTAGAAGCGCGTTGCGCCTGAACGTGGGGATACAGACAATTATCCGTTTGTCGTTCACGATGGTTCCTGGCGGGAAAGATCCTGATATAGATTGATCGTGCTTTCCAGCATGCGCTCCAAAGTAAAAGGCATGTGGTTCGGTACCAATGGAAGGGAGCGATGAAAATCCTGTGCCCGGCTGACGGCGGCGTCTATATTCAGCGCGGGCACCAGGCCTTGTGGAAATATTTCTTTCAAAATTTCTCTGGCGCCACCGTGATCATAGGCAATGACCGGCACCCCCAGCCCCAGAGCCTCCAGGGCAGTCCGGCCGAAGGCTTCGGGTTCTCTGGAGAGGGACATAACCAGTCGGGAAATACTCATCACTTCTTTTAAGTCGTTTCTGTGACCGGTAAAGGTAATATATTCATCCATCGACCTGCTGGAGACCAGCGTTTTCAGTTCGTCCAGGTAGCGCCGGCGTTTGGGTTCCGCGCCACCGGCGATAATGCCGTGTACGTCAATATTTGACTGCCTTAGTTTCGCAATGACGTTGATGAAATCCAGCTGGCCTTTCCAGCGGGTAAGGCGCCCCGGCAGCGTAATGATAAAGCGATTGTTCGGTTGCGGGTATTGCTGTTGCCACTCCCGCAGCCAGGACTGTGGCGGCTTGTAGTGGTAGGGAAATTTTATCGGGTTGATACCGCGCGGAATGACCGAGACTTTGTTCATGTCGACATCAGCATAATACTTGCGGATATAGTGTTGAATAAAATCCGAAATGGCGATAACCCGTTCGCCCTGCATCATTATTTTACTGTAACGATTGACGGAATAGGGCCCATGAACACTGGTGATAAAGTGTGGTCGGGCACCAATGTCCATTTGACGCCAGGCCAGATAACTTATCCATGCGGGCAGTCGCGAGCGGGCATGCAGTATATTCGCGCCGCTGTCCTGAAGGACGGTCCGTAGTTTCTTTGTCAGCAGCAAACTGGACAGGGATTTTTTACCGATGGGCAAAGCAAGGTGTTCGCCGCCGGCCCGGGTCAGCTCCGCAACCATTTGTCCGCCGGCTGAAATGACTATACAGCGATGGCCGCGCCGCACCAGTTCAGCGGCCACTTCGACGGTGCCTCGTTCGACGCCACCTGCATCCAGGGCCGGAAGTGTTTGTACGACAGTAAGTTTCACGGCAGTCCTGCCGGATCCCAGCCGAGTTGCCCGGGCAGCAATCTGGCGCAACGTTCGGCCTCGGCGAGCACGGTCACAGGAGGTTTCAGGGCCTGACCGGAGTGCCAGGCATCAAACAAGGTCAGCAGTTGTTTGTCAGCCAGCGTGGGCGCGACTTCGGCGAGACGGCCATTATTTTTTTTTGGAACCCGCAGGATGCCCACTGCCGCACCTGAAGATAATGCTTCGTATATCATGGACATGCTGTCTTCGCTTACCCAGACGATGGCGGCCTTTTCCATCAGCGCGATCAGTCCCACAGAGTTCTTGTCGTTATAGGGCAGATATTTTACCTTGCCTTTGTGTAATGATCGTAAAAATGTACGGGTAGTCTCAGGTGTGCGGGGGGAATCCGTGATGGTCCAGTTAATAGCATTTTGTTCAAGGACAGGGAGGATCTGTTGTTGCAGATTTTGCCGGTCCCAGTTGAAATGTTTCGATTTTCCTCCCACAAGAATCAAGCCATGATCAAAAGACAGGCGGGGAGACGGGTGTAACAGATTCAGCGGCCCCTCGGTGATCAGGATATTATCAGCAGCCCTGACTTTGTCGTGTTCCGGTATTAAGCAAAGATTAAAAAATTGTGTCGGCAAACTGGGCTTCATCAGTACCAGTGTCTGTCCACCGTGAACACGTTGTGCCAGCAACAGAGGGATATGACTGGCGTGCCCTGCACCTATCAGCAGGTCTGGATCAGGAAGCCCGCTGATGACGGGATACAGGTTCAGTAAACCCCGGCCGTAACTGGATAATGGGATGGGCAGGTGAATATCATGACAGTCGCAATTAATCAGATCGCTCAGCGCCGAAACCAGGCCCAGGCTTTGCGCGTCGTGTCCAGCCCGGCCATCGCTGAAGCGCCAGAAGACTTTCTTTCGTTCCCCTCCGGCATTCAAAACAGAGACGGCATTGAGGTATCTCTATCAAGCAGGTTTTTTTCTTGAGCGCAGGGAAGCATCGCACACAGAACCGCAGTGTATTGTGGATACATGAGGGTTTGAGTACGACGCTGACACTGCAATCGCTGAAAAAGACAATTAATAGTGATGCCCATTAGTTTTTTAACAAGTATTCTGTCCCGCAATACGGACATGAGGCCTTGCCGCTGTCTTCTATCGGCAGATAAACTCGCGGATGAGAATTCCATAAACTCATCCCGGGCAATGGACAGTGCAAAGGCAGATCCTTTTTGTTAATGTCATAATGTGATCTGGCGTTGGGAGTGTTGTCGCTCGTGTTTGTGTTTGCTTCAATCATTTATGTAAGTTAACCAGTTGGAATGTGAGTCGTTGCGGCCATTGACCATATCAAAGAACAGTGTTTGCAATTGCTCGGTCACCGGCCCCCGTGAGCCTGATCCGATACTCCGGTTGTCAAGTTCACGCACGGGCGTTACTTCCGCCGCGGTGCCGGTAAAAAAAGCCTCGTCTGCAATATAGACCTCGTCCCGGGTAATACGTTTCTCTATCAGTGTGTAACCTGTTTCACGGGCCAGCTGTACCACTGCATCACGGGTAATGCCTTCCAGTGCCGAGGTGAGTTCCGGGGTGTAGATAACACCGTCACGGACTATAAAAATATTTTCTCCGCTGCCTTCCGCAACGTAGCCCTCGGTATCCAGCAACAAGGCTTCATCATAACCATCGTGCAGGGCCTCCTGTAAAGCCAGCATGGAGTTAATATAATGCCCGTTGGCCTTGGCCTTGCACATGGAAATATTGACATGATGCCGGGTAAAGGATGAAGTACAGATGCGGATCCCCCTTTCCATACCCTCCTTGCCAAGATAAGCACCCCATTCCCACGCAGCCACGGCGATGTGGGTCTTGAGTCCGTCGGCCCGCAGACCCATGCCTTCGGAGCCGTAAAACCCGACAGGTCGGATATAGGCCGTGTCCAGTCGGTTCTTTGCGACAGCATCTCGACAGGCCTGTTCGATGGTATCGACATCATAGGGAATGGGCATGCCCAGAATATGGGCAGAGTTAAAAAACCGCTTTATGTGCTCTTTAAGACGAAATATTGCCGGACCACGATCAGTGGCATAGGCGCGGAGGCCTTCAAACACGCCCATGCCGTAATGCAGGGTATGGGTCAATACGTGTACTCTGGCTTCACGCCAGGGCACCAGTTCACCATCAAACCAGATGACGCCATCTCGGTCATCCATCGTCATATATTTCACCTCTTGTTTGTATTATCGGGGCTGTTGATTCAAAAGCACCAAGTCGGTGCACTGATCTCCCTGAATTGCTGGCAATACTATTGTGCATGTATAGAGGAATCAATATTTATTTTGTGGTTCTTTGGCCAATGCCGGTTTAAAATAGAAAGCAGAGAAAACAGGGCAAACAAAGGTAAATGCAAGCATATGATCAAAGAGATTAAACCACCTGAAGCCTGGGAAATTATACAGGCCAACCCGGATGCCGTATTGCTGGATGTGCGTTCTCGTATGGAATATGACTATGTTGGCCATGTGCCGGAATCGGTTTTTGTGGCCCTGAAGGAGCCGCCTGACTGGGAGAACGATCCGGATTTTGTCGACAAGGTAAAAAAAGCCCTGCAGGCTCGCTGTCCGGACAAAGACTCTCAGGATCTGACTGTGCTCACCCTTTGTCGTAGCGGCGCCCGTTCGATGATGGCCGCCGTGGAATTAAGAAGCAGTGGCTTCAAAAAGGTGATTAATGTGACCGAAGGCTTCGAGGGAGATAAAGATGAGAACAGCCGGCGCAGCACCATCAATGGCTGGCGTTTCCACGGCCTGCCCTGGCTGCAATCCTGATTGGCGAGGCAGGTAGTTTCCGACTGTTAGGTATCAGGCTGAATATATAGTACAAAAAAAGCATATACATGTTGACCTGACTATAACTTCATACTCCAAAATTCGTTTGGACGGTGATAATCCCGTTGAAACCAGTTAATCAAAGGAGATTAAAAATGAGTAATGAAGTGATGAATAAAGAAAAATGGGTTTTGTTGTTTCGTGAGATTGGCCTTGATGATGCGACAATGACTGCCTGGCATAAAGAATTTGAAGCCAGATATCCAGATGAGCACCTGTCATTTCTTGAATGGCTGAATGTGTCAAAAAACGAAATTGAACTGATTCGCGCGCAATAATCATTAATTTCACGGGGCGGCCGGGCTTTTGGACCCGTCACCCCCGTCAGTGCCATCTCCGGAAAATAATATTAATGCTTACCATCGGACAAGTGGCGAAGAAATACTCACTTTCGAGAAGCACACTAATTTATTATGACGCCATTGGATTGTTAAGGCCGAGCGGAAGAAGCCGTGCAAATTACAGGTTGTATTCGGACAGCGACCTGAACAGGATGGATAAAATCTCTCTCTTCCGTGAAGCCGGGCTGTCTCTGGCGTCTATATGCTCGGTCCTCGACAAGGAAGGCGATCATCTGAACTCAGCTCTTGAGCACCGGCTGTTTTCAATCAATGGTGAAATTCAGAGACTGAGGAACCAACAGCAGGTAATTCTTCGGGTTTTGGAGAATGAAAGTGCCGTAAAAGACTCCAGAGTTATTACCCGGGAAATATGGGTGTCTCTGTTACAGGCAGCAGGTTTAGATGAAATGGGAATGAAAAAGTGGCATGTTGAATTTGAGAAAACTTCCCCCGAAGCGCATCAGGATTTCCTGGAATCAATTGGGATAGAAAAAGATGAAATCACTATAATTCGTGAATGGTCAAAAGCGATTGAAAACGAAACTTAAAGAAGGCCGTTTGCTTGCAGCCGAGACCAGGCAGCCTGTATCGTTGGCAACACAGCGTAAATAGTTGTTGGAAACCGGCATGCTTAATCGACAGGCTCACTGCAGCTGCGGACAACTTGGAATAACAACGCGGGGGGATCCTGTTCGAATATCAATCTGTCACTGTTTTTCCTGTCAGCGCAGGACGGGCAGTCTTTTCGGTGCTCAGGCAAGGTTTGCCAGGGATCGGGTCGAGATAAGGGGTCGAAGCAAAGAATACGTCCGTACAGCAGATAGCGGAAACCATCTGACCTTTCACTTTTGTGCAGACTGTGGTTCGACGGTGTACTATCAAGTAGAAACGGAGCCGGAAATCATCGCTATCCCCCTTGGTGGCTTCGCCGATCCGGAATTCCCGGAACCAACAGTCTCTGTTTATGGTTCCAGGCAACACAAATGGGTCGGGCTTCCAGAAAACATAAGGCGGCAGGACTAAAAAGGGGTCGGAGACAAAAGCGAATAACTATCATTCTCAAGTGTCTCCGACCCCTTTTGCGAGCTAATTTTCTGTGTCTTCAGGGCTTTTGAAATATTTGCTGAGAAACAAACCGGACTCGAATAAAAGCCAGATGGGCAAGGCGAGCAGTAATTGTGAAACCACATCGGGCGGCGTCAGTAACATGCCGACGGCGAAGGCGCCAACGATGATATAGGCACGTTTGGCGGCGAGACTTTCCGTGGTCGTAATACCGGTGGTAATTAACAAAATAGTGGCAATGGGCACTTCGAAAGCCAGGCCAAAGGCAAAAAACAGTTTGAGAATAAAGTCCAGATAATGACTGATGTCAGTCATTACCGAAACGCCTTCCGGCGCGACGGAAGTCAGAAAACCAAACAAAAGTGGAAACACGACAAAATAGGCAAAGCACATGCCGACATAAAAAAGCACAATGCTGGTGATGAGTAAGGGCAGGGCAAAATGCAATTCCTTCTGATACAGGCCGGGTGCAATAAATGCCCATAGCTGATACAGGATATAGGGCATGGTAAAAAACACGGCGGTAAAAAAAGCCAGTTTAAATGGCACCAGAAAAGGTGAGGCGACTTCCGTGGCGATCATCGTAGTGTTGTCAGGCATCTGCGCCAGCAAGGGCAGGGCAACCGCGTGATAGATATCGTTGGCGAAGAAAGACAATATGAGAAAAACCGCAAAGACACAGGCCAGTGTTCGCAGCAGACGATCACGCAACTCCGCCAGATGTGCGATCAGCGGTTGCTCCTTATCGGAATGAGGCTGCGGTGTGTCCGACATGAGGGCTAAGGATTAAAAATGCCTATTTTTCCAGAAATGTATTTTCTGAAGAAGCCTGTCGATCAGGTGCGTGCTTAACCAGCTCGTCGAGTTCCGCAATTCTGGCGCTGAGATCCTTGTCTGACTCAAGCGTCAGTTCGCGTTCAATCTCGCTTCGGGTTTCAGATACGAATCGGCGAATGGTCCGCACCCACTTGCTCACATCTCGCACCAGACCGGGCAGTTTTTCAGGGCCCATCACCAGCAGAGCCACGATGCTGATGATCACCAGTTCCCAAAAGCCGATATCAAACATTAGCGTATTGCGAAGACAGGAAGACCCGGGAATAACAAAGCGACGTTAAGATTTGCTGGAAGCATTGTCGCTGCGTTGTTCAACTTCACCTTCTATAATCTTTCCTTCGGGCATCTTGTTGTCAGACTGTTGTTCCACCTTGTCGGGTTCGTCATCCTTTAAAGCCGAACGAAAACCTTTCAGGGCGCTGCCGAGATCACCGCCTATACTGCGCAATTTTTTAGTGCCAAACAAAAGCGCCACAATCAACAGGACAATCACCAGTTCCCAAATACCAAAACTCATCTGCTCTCTCCCGCGTTAAATTAAGACTTTATTGTTACCATTCCCATGGTGAAGGCTGCGCCCGGGGCCACCGGAAGCGCTAGCGTCGGCTGGCCTTTTCTTCGATGCCTGAGCGGCCAAAGCGTCGATCCAGCTCAAACAGCACATCGTTTGGCCCCAGATCCAGGCTGGACAGCAGAACCAGTGAGTGGAACCACAGGTCGGCGGTTTCATGGACGACGGCCTGTCTGTCTCGGGTCTTGCCGGCGATAATCAATTCAGCGGATTCCTCGCCTATTTTTTTCAGTATGGCATCTTCGCCCTTTGCGTGCAGCGAAGCGACATAAGAAGAATCGGGATCGGCCTTTTTGCGTTCTTCCAGTAAGGCTGCCAGTTTGTGCAACAACTCAGTTTCCATAGGGTTTTTTCAAGCTTAGTACGATCTGTGAAGAATAACTGACAACTTAATACGAGCAGAGGCAGGAAACAATTAAAAAGACGACATTTACCACTATTTTTTGTAAATAAGCGCGGGATCCTTCAGGACGGGATCAACGGCCTGCCAGGTCTGATTTTCGAGTTTCAGGTAAAAACAACTGTGTCGCCCGGTATGACAGGCGATATCCTTTTCCTGGTCGACTGACAGCAGCACCACATCCTGATCACAATCGATGCGGATTTCCCGTAATAACTGTATGTGGCCGGATTCCTCCCCTTTGCGCCATAATTTCCGGCGGGAGCTAGACCAGTATACCGCTCGTTGCTCGCTGACGGTCAGGGCCAGGGCCTCTCGGTTCATCCAGGCCAAACACAGCACCCTGCCCGAGTTTTCGTCCTGGGCGATAGCCGGTATCAGGCCATCTTTATCCCATTTCACCTGGTCAAGCCAGTTGCTGCCATTATCCTCGTTCATGATTTTAGTTTCTGACTTCAATACCTTGTTCCGCCATCAGGGTCTTGGCTTCCTGCACGGTGTGCTCACCAAAATGAAAAATACTGGCCGCCAGCACCGCATCGGCCTTGCCCCTGAGAATACCATCGGCCAGGTGCTGTAAGGTACCGACGCCGCCGGAGGCGATAAGGGGTATGGGCACCGCTTCAGCGATACAGCGGGTCAGGGCCAGATCAAAACCGTCGCGGGTGCCGTCTCTGTCCATGCTGGTCAGCAGGATTTCTCCCGCCCCCAGAGTCGCCATTTTTTCAGCCCAGGCGACGGCGTCCAGGCCGGTGTTGCGGCGCCCGCCATGGGTGAAGACCTCCCAGCAGCCCTTTTCACCGTCGGTGGAGACGCGTTTGGCATCAATGGCAACAACAATGCACTGCGAGCCGAATTGCTCTGCAGCCTGCTGGACAAATTCAGGGCGCTCGACAGCAGCAGTGTTGATGCTGACTTTGTCCGCGCCGGCATTCAGCATACGGCGAATATCCTCAAGCTGACGGATACCCCCGCCCACGGTCAGGGGGATAAAGACCTGGCCGGCAACCGCTTCAACAACATCCACCATGGTCTGTCGTTCATCGCTGCTGGCGGTGATATCCAGAAAAGTAAGTTCATCCGCTCCCTGCGCATCATAGCGACGGGCAACCTCAATGGGATCGCCCGCGTCTCTGATATCGAGGAACTTAATGCCTTTGACGACACGACCGGCATCCACGTCCAGACAAGGAATAATACGCTTTGCCAGGGCCATTCTCTATTTTCCGGATAGCGACTCAGTCAGAACAAAGCTTATCCGCAAGCGCCTGGGCCTCCTTGAAGTCCAGCGTTCCTTCGTAGATGGCACGCCCGGTAATCGCACCTTCAATACCTTCTCCCGCCACTTCACACAGCAGCCTGATATCATCCAGGCTGGCAAGTCCGCCGGAAGCGATCACGGGGATGGTGATTTGCCGGCACAGCTCAACTGTGGATTTTATGTTGATATTGCTCATCATGCCGTCACGCCCGATATCGGTAAAAACGATAGAGGCCACGCCATCATCTTCGAACCTCTGTGCCATATCAAAGGCGTCATGATGTGACAGTTTCGACCACCCTTCTGTTGCCAGCTTGCCGTTTTTGGCATCCAGCCCGACAATGATATGACCGGGGAATTCCAGACAGATATCAGAGACGAAGTGCGGTGTCGTCACGGCACGTGTGCCTATAATGACAAAGCTCACTCCAGCGTCGAGATAGGCCTGGATGGTATCTTCGTCACGAATACCGCCCCCCACCTGTACGGGTATGGAGGGGTGGGCTTCAATAATGCTGTGTATGATATCGGCGTTTTCGGGCTTGCCGGAAACCGCACCGTCAAGATCAACAATATGCAAACGTCTGGCACCAGCTTTAATCCAGCGCTCAGCTATCGCCAGAGGATCGTTTCCGTATATGGTGGCGTCACCCATATCGCCCTGACGAAGACGCACACATTTACCATCTTTAATATCAATCGCGGGGATCAATAACATCGTTAGGCCCTGTTCGTTATGAAATATTTGTTGCAGATGTGAGAAAAATAAACTGGATAATTATTTGTTTTGCCATAGTCTAATCTAATGTTAGCACAGTTCAAAGTAAACGACAGATGTGTCGTATATACAACAATTTAGTGTGCTTCGTCCCAGTTCTTGCCAATCCCCGCTTCCACCAGCAAGGGAACCCTCAGATCGCCCGCTGCAGTCATCAGCTCACATATTTGTCGACGTCTTTGCTCGACTTCGCCTTCGGCAACCTCGAACACCAGCTCATCGTGGACCTGCATGATCATGCTGATACTGTCTTCCTGATCACGTATGTATTCTCTAATACTAATCATGGCACGTTTGATGATATCGGCGGCGGTACCCTGCATGGGGGCGTTGATAGCCGTGCGCTCGGCATATTGTCTGCGCGCCGCGTTTTTCGCATTGATTTCGGGTAAATAAAGCCGCCGTTTATATACCGTTTCGACATAGCCCCGTTCCTTTGCGGCAATACGCGTCTCGTCCATATAGGCCTTGACCGAGGGATAGCGTTCAAAATAACGTTCCACATATTCCCTGGCCGAGTTGCGGTCAATATTCAACTGATTGGCCAGCCCAAAAGCGGACATCCCGTAGATCAGGCCAAAATTAATGGCTTTGGCGGCACGTCGCTGCTCCTTGCTCACCTCCTCCAGTTTGACATCAAAGACTTCACTGGCCGTAGACCGGTGCACATCTTCATTGTTGGCAAAGGCCTTGAGCAAGTTCGCATCGCCGGAAAGATGCGCCATGATGCGTAGCTCGATCTGTGAATAGTCTGCCGCCATCAAAGTGTAACCTGGCGGCGCAATAAAGGCCTGGCGGATACGTCTGCCCTCGGCCGTACGGATGGGAATATTCTGCAAATTGGGATCAGAAGAAGACAGCCTGCCCGTCGAGGCAACGGCCTGGTGATAAGAAGTGTGTACGCGACCACTATGTGGATCGATTTGCAGGGGCAGTTTGTCAGTATAGGTGGATTTCAGTTTGCTTAAACTACGGTAATCGAGAATCATCTGCGGTAGTTCATGATCGCGGGCCAACTCCTGTAGAACAGACTCCGCTGTAGAAGGCTGGCCTTTTGGTGTCTTGGCCAGCACCGGCAATTCCATTTTTTCATAAAGAATGGCCTGGATCTGTTTTGGTGAGCCGATATTGAAGCTTTGCCCGGCCAGATCATGGGCCTGTCTTTCGATATTGGCCATTTGATCGCTAAGCTCTGCGCTTTGTTGCATCAGTTTGTCTGTGTCGATCAGGACGCCGGTGCGTTCGATATGTGACAGTACGCTCAGCAGGGGCAGCTCAATGTCTTCATAGAGAGAGACCAGATCCTGGTTATCAAGCAACCTGGGCCAGAGCGTTTGATGCAGACGCAGGGTGACGTCAGCGTCTTCAGCCGCATAGGGTGCAGCCGTTTCTATCGGCACCTCATTGAAACGTAACTGCTTTGCACCCTTGCCGGCCACATCTTCAAAATGAATAGTGTCCATATTCAAGTGTTTTTTCGCCAGACTGTCCATATCGTGGCGTGTTGCCGTGCTGTCCAGCACATAGGACTGTAGCATGGTGTCATGGGCCACTCCGTTCAGCTTGATGCCGTGATTGGCCAACACGCTCATGTCGTATTTCAGGTTCTGTCCCAGCTTCAGGTGTTCTGTGGACTCCAGCAAGGGACGTAGACGTTCCAGTACTCCGTCCCGGGAAAGTTGCTCGGGTGCGCCTGGATAATCGTGAGCCAGAGGCACATAGGCCGCCTCGCCGGGAGTGACGGCAAAGGAGAGTCCAACGATCTCCGCCTGCATGTAATCGAGACTGGTGGTTTCTGTGTCAAAGGCAAACAGTTCCGCCTTCTGCAGCTTTTCCAGCCAGGGATCAAATTGTTCCCCGGTTAATATCGTTTCGTATCTGACATCGGCAGGCGGCGCTGTTGATGGTGAAGCACTTGATTGTGGCAAGCTGTTTTCCTGACGGGTCTTCGTTTCTTTTTCGCCGGTGCTTTGCTGTCCCTTGTCGAGATTAGCCAGCCAGCTGCGCAATTGCCAGCGACTGAATTCACGTTTCAGGGCATCCTTGTCCGGCTCATCACAGAGCAGATCTCTAGGTGAGAGTGCCAGATCGACATCCAGTTTCAAGGTGACCAGTTCTTTGGACAGGGGGAGAAGGTCGAGGTGGTTCCGCAGGCTTTCGCCTACCTTGCCGCCGATCTCATCGGCATGTTTGATGATTTCATCCAGAGAGCCGAACTGGTTTAACCACTTGGCCGCTGTTTTGGGCCCCACTTTGGGGATGCCGGGGACGTTATCCACGCTGTCTCCCATCAGCGCCAGGTAATCCACAATCCGTTCCGGCGGCACGCCAAATTTTTCCTGCACCCCGGCAGGATCCAGCAACACATCACTCATCGTGTTTAGCAGATGAATGCTGTCGTTTACCAGTTGGGCCAGATCCTTGTCGCCGGTGGAAATGGTGGTATTCAGGCCTTGCGCTTCCGCGCGTTTGGCCAGTGTGCCGATCACATCGTCCGCCTCGACGTCATCAATGATCAGCAGGGGAATGCCCAGGGCACGAATAATATTGTGGATAGGTTCTATCTGACAACGCAGATCGTCGGGCATGGGCGGCCGGTTGGCCTTGTATTCGGGAAAGAGATCATGGCGAAAAGTCTTGCCCTTGGCATCAAAGACCACGCCAAAGTAGTCCGGGATAAATTCCGTTTGCAGTTTGCGCAGCATATTGATGACACCGTAAATCGCGCCGGTGGGTTCGCCATCGGCAGTCGACATGTCTTTGATGGCGTGATAGGCGCGAAATAAATAGTAAGAACCGTCCACCAGGACAAGGGAGTTTCCAGCCATAAATGATAGGATCAGCTTAATTTATTGGAGCTAAGTATTATGAACGATAACAGGCAGTCTTCCCAACACATGATAGATGATTCCGACCTGACCGGCGAATCCTGGAAAATTTTTCAAATCATGGCAGAGTTTGTTGAAGGATACGAAAAACTCGCTGGAATCAGACCCTCCGTCAGTATGTTTGGATCGGCACGTTTTGGTGAGAATCATCCTTATTATCAATTGGCCGAAGATATTGCCCGCAGACTGGCGGATGAAGGCTTCAGCGTCGTTTCCGGTGGCGGGCCGGGCTTGATGGAGGCCTTTAACAAAGGGGCCTTTGCGGGGAAAGCCAGCAGTGTTGGCCTCAACATATCCCTGCCCAGGGAACAACTGGCGAACGGCTATCAGGATATTTCACTGTATTTTCGACATTTTTTCTCACGTAAAGTCATGTTCGTAAAATATGCGGCGGCCTATGTCGTATTACCCGGTGGTTTTGGTACACTTGATGAACTGGTGGAAATTCTGACCCTGATCCAGACGGGCAAGAGCCGACGTATTCCTATCGTTCTGCTTAAGTCGGACTATTGGGGTGGACTGCTTGACTGGTTCAGGCAAACCCTGGTCAAACAAGGGGCTGTCGACGAAGTGGACCTTGAATTGTTTCAACTGGTGGAAGATCCACAACAGGTAATAGATGCTATTCTTGAATACTACGAGGACAGGGAACTGATTCCCTCGGTAAAAAAACAGGAACAAAAACCATAACGGTGAGGTCACATATAACATGAAACAGATACTGTTTACACTACTGCTGGGTTTGTGCCTGACCGGGTCGGCCTATGCATACGAAGTTGCTGATGAGGAATTTGCCGACGCGCCCCTGCCACCGGATCTGCCTGATCCCTTGCAAAGCGGCCAGGCCATCGAACCGGAAGTCAACATCATTCGGCGCGGCGAGTCCACCATTGAGGAATATCGTCTGAACGGCAGAATGTACATGGTCAAGATTACGCCGAAGATTGGCAAGCCTTATTATCTGATTGACAAAGATGGTGATGGCCAGATGGAAGCGCGCATGAGTGAAATCTATGATGATTTTGTGGTGCCGCAGTGGGTATTGTTCAGCTGGTAATAATGGTTGGGATAAAGGCGAAGCCGGCTAAGGCGCGCCCTTGTCATCAACGATACCCTTAATCGCCGTCAGAGAGTCGGCTGTAACATCAGCCCAGGTCTGAGTGAAATAAGGCCGAAAGATATCCAGGATCATTTCGTATCCTTCAAGGATCTTTTCCGACGTTGCTTCATATTTCTTGAATTCGATATAATTTAACCAGTTATCCGAAATAATCCAGCTGCTTACTACAAGAGAATTAATCAGCGACTCGCTGTTTTTAAAGTCCATCACCCCGACCCGGGAAAGTTCTTTAAAATAATCTTCCAGAGCAAGCATTCGTTTGTCCCTGTTTTCCTGGTAGCGTCTGAGCAAAACAGGATCAGAGCGTAATAAAGCAGGCATCTCACGATAGAAAAAACGATAGTCATGTATCAGTAATAATTGTCGTGCAAACATTTCCGCCATGTGTTTTACAGTAGGATTGAGATGATCCTGATACCAGCCTGCATTCATTTCATCAGAAATACATTTAAAAATTGACTGGATAATTTCTTTCTTGGTTTTGAAATGATAATGAAGGTTGCCTTTACTGATATCACAGGCCTCAGCAACACGATTGGTCGAAATCGCCCCTGAGCTGTGTTCGTTAAACAGCTCGAGAGCCATGTTTATAATAAGCGTTTGTGTTTCTCGTGAACCCATTATGAACCATTATTTTCAGAAGCGGGCATTATACCCCACCGTATATTTATCGCATGTTTCCACTATAAAGATTTTAAGGGTTTGTTGCATCCTGAGGAAGACATGACAGTATATCAACTGTCTGATGACAGAGGCGGTGAAAGTATCGCGCCGAGCAATATTCCTGACCGTACATCCTGTACATAAAAACGCCCGCAGGCTGCGGGCGTTTATTGGAGCAAATTAAACGTCGATTAAATTTAAAAACGCCATTTTAATACAGCGCCAATGGTTCGTGGTCGTGCAGCAACCAGCGACTCCGGATCCTGGAATGTCCCTATGCCGTCGTAAACAGCAAGCTCATCTCCCAGGTTTTTGACATAGGCCCCAACGGAAAAGTGCTCGCTGACATCGATGTTGGCGAACAGGTTGAAAACCACATAGGAATCCAGCGCAATATTAAAAGGACTGCTTGTCCTGAATTCAGTATTGGTGTTATCCCGATAGGTCATATCGGCAATCAGGGAAAGAGGCCTGCCCATGAGTTCTGTATCGTAACTGGCTGAGGCATAAAGCTGGAGATCCGGTGTGTTCGGAATATCGTCACCGTCCTGTCCAACGATAACAAATGGCGAAGCCCCGGGGATAACCGGCTGATCCGTCGTCAGGTTATGGTCAAAGAGATACGTCCCCGTGAGATCAAATTGCAGGTTTTCGTTGGCCAGCCATTTTATTGCCCATTCAAGACCGTTAACCTGGGCTTTGCCTCCGTTGGTGGTAAAGGGCGTGGCACCGCCAGGATCGCGCGGTTCAACCTGGATATTGTCCCAGTCGATCAGGAAGAGGCTGGCGTTTATTTGCAGGCCGCCACCGAGGAACTGCGATTTGATACCAAACTCGAGATTGGTGAGCTCATCCGAATCGAATGTTGCCGGAACGCCGGGTGAGAAGGGCTGGTTGGCATTGTTGACGCCGGCCACACGAAAACCTTCTGAATACAAAACATACAGCATCATATCCTCGTTCATATCAAACGACAGGCTGGCCTTGGGTCGGACGGTATTGTCGTTAATCTCAATGAGACCAATGGCGTTCCCCTGGGCATTCGTGCCAATTTGTGTGCCAGCCACCGGACCGGATGCGCCGCCAAAATTATGTAAAGTCTGCTGTACCGAGCCCAGTTCAACTTCGAAAGCACGCAAGCCCACGAGCAGTTCAAAGCGGTCCATGAAGCTGTAGGTGACTTCTCCAAATAATGCTTTCTGTGTTATTTCGTCTTCCCTTAAACGACCGAAGAAGGCAGTGCCACCGGCAAAAAAATCATTGGCATTGGAAGGATCCCATGGGAGAGATGGGCGTCCATTGCCATCTGTTGTCGGCACCTGAACTTCAAACCTGTTCTTATCTTTCTGATAGTAAAACCCTGCGACAAAGTTAAGTGGGCCCTCAAATGTAGAGGCAAAGCGTGCCTCGACCATCGTGGTCTCATAGGACTGTGGTTGCAGGGTAACCCCCGGCACGGGCACACCAAAGAACATCAGAATAGGCGTGCTGTCGAAGACAAAATCGATATCATGTTGAAAGTTGCTGACAGAAACCGTCGCCGTACCTGCATCAAATTGATAGGCGGCGGTAGCACCAAATAACTCGGACTCATCATTGCGCGTATTCACAGTGATGTCCGTGTTGATAAAATCTTCACTCGGCGTGATCCCCGGAAGACCTGGAAGAGGTGTGAAAAAAGGGCTGCCGGGCAAGGCGCTGATGGCCGCGTTTTGCCCCGGCCATGCCGGTGTGCCCTGACCGGTAAACCGCGATGATCCGCTGGTCTCAAGATCCTGATTGAGGTACATAAAATCCAGTGTAAATCGATCGTTGGGCGTCCAGCGCAGCATAATCCTGCCGCCGTTGGTTTCTTCGCCATTGATATCTTTCGCGTTCCCGGTAAAACTGGCGGGTCCGTTCTGTAAACGTGGCTGATCGATCCAGCCATCGTTATCTGTTCTTATACCGACAATTCGCAGGGCCAGCACATCTTCTATCAGAGGGACATTCACCGCACCGCTGATGGTGTAATTTAAGCCGCCGTCTTTCGTACCCGAAAAATCACTGTCAAGATAAGCATCAAAAGCATCCGCCTGTGGTTTACGCGGAATGAATTTGATATTCCCGGCCATGGAGTTGGCGCCATAAAGGGTGCCTTGAGGGCCGTTCAATACTTCGACCCGCTCCAGATCAACCAGCTTAATCGGTGCATTTTTACCGCCACCATCCTGCTGATCGTTTGCCGTGATCACATATTCATCAAAATAGGCGCAGACCACCGCAGGTCCGTTACCATTGATGCCGCGAATAATGTATTCCTTGTCACCCGGCCCCAGATCCTGAAATTGCAGGCCGGGAATACTGCCGGCAAAACCCTCAAAATCAAGGATGCTTCTGTCTTCAAGATCATCGCCGCTTAAGGCATTGATACCACCGGCAATGGATTGAATGTTTTGATCGCCGCGCTTGGTAGCGGTAACAATTACTTCTTCGATGACTGCGGCCTGAGTTTGCAATTGCCAGGCAGACAGGGCTAAGAACAGCAGCGCGGTTCTGGATATGCTGAGAGTCATGTGTCAATCTCCAAATCTTGTGAATATTAAACGCTTAAGAATTGTCTCAAGTAAGGTCTTGTTCCATTAGTACTTTCCGTAGCGAAATACTCCTTCTATTGCGCGAATGCAACAAGTTAAAAAATAGGGCTGGTGTTCTAATTTCAATAACGAAAACACTCGCGTAGATTTATATTATATTTCTGATTTAACACTCTTTTTAAGACAAGACGAAAGCGCATGATCTACTCGTAGTATAGTCAAAAAACTGTGACATTAAAGCAACAACGGGGAACCTGGGAAGGGGTGGCTAAGTGCCTGGCTCCGGGATAGTGTGTCTATAATGGGATTTCCACCAGCGGATAGTCAGCGGCACGGCGACATTCAGCCAGAAGGCGGTAAACATCAGAGTATAGAACACTTCATCTGTAAAAATATGATGCTGAACATAGGCGATATCCATCACCACGAAAGCCAGTTCGGCACGTCCCAACATACCGAAACCAATCATCCAGCTCGACGGCCAGTCAAAATTTCCGGTGAAACGGGCCGCCAGGCCCGCCGATAAAATCTGTCCGAAAAAGAGCCCCAGCGTCAGCAAAATAGTTTGCGGCAGCACGGAGAGAAAAATCTGGATGTCAAATATCAGTCTGGTACCGAGTACGACAAAAAATACCGGACCAATCCAGGAATAGGCCACATTATCGATCACTGCATGGCTGGTCTTGTGAAAGTCTATGCCCTTGTCCTGATGAAAGGCAAAATACTCTTCTTTCAGGATCAGCCCGGCCATATAGGCGCCGACGGCGGGATGAAAACCAAAGTACTGCGCCACCAGGCTCACCAGGATGGCGATAATCAATATCCCCAGCGTGGCCTGTTGGCCGTCGGCCATGGCCAGCAGGTAGCGCAGGTTGAATCCTCCCAGCAGCGGCAATTTCCGCAATGGGCTGGCGTCGGCCGACAACAGCCAGCCCAACACCACGACGAAAAGAAAAAACAACATGGTCTTGCCCAGGACCAACGCGATACCCGCGACGCTGACAGGCGTTTCGCCCGTGGCGACAGGCACCATAATGGCTACCAGGGCGAGGGAAGCAATATCATCCAGCACGGCGGAGGTCATAATACCGGTGGCGGCCGGGGTTCTGTGCAGGCCTTCCAGTTTTAATGACACCATGGTCAGCGATACGGCGGTTGCTGTCATTGCCAAAGCACCAAGCAAGGCCATGTTGTTATCTGCCCAGAAGTAGCTGATCACCGAATAGGCAACACAAAACGGCACCAGCGCACCGAAAAAGGCAATGCCCCAGCTGCGCGTGATACTGCTGACGAATTTACTGGTATCTTCCTCAAAACCGAGAGCAAACATGATGAGAATAATGCCGACTTCGGCGAAACCTTCGATAAAGCCGGGCATGTGTTGCGGCAGCCAGCCCAGATTGACAAACAGGGATCCGAAGAACAGGTACCAGAGCACAGGCGTGTGACGTATACGGTGTGCCAC
This sequence comes from Gammaproteobacteria bacterium, assembly GCA_024278135.1. GTDB lineage: Bacteria > Pseudomonadota > Gammaproteobacteria > Eutrophobiales > Eutrophobiaceae > WLWS01. Next base: position 437 of record JAJRTU010000097.1, on the reverse strand, counting down.
CAGTGAAGCAGCAAAGGCCCCAACCCAAATCAGTGCCAGGTAGTTAAGATCATGCATAAGGCTTTCTCAAGATCATGTGCCCGAGTATAAACAGCCGGTCACCCGGTTTGTTGGTCTATATCAATAAAAGGATATCCGGCGTCCAGGGCTTACTGAAACAGCTTCAGCTTAAGTCGCATGCCTGCCAGCATGGTCAGGGGGAACACGTGAGCGGAAGACAGGGCGGCGAATACCGGTTTCCAGGTACGTGCGTAGTCACCGTAATTCAGGGAGTACGTTTCGTTGGCGATGAGCAGGGAGAGGCCGGCTGCCAGACAGATAATCATAGTATCGTATACTTTGCCATAGCGGTGATCCTTGCAGTTCGAGGTGAAAAAGAAATAACCCCAGATAACAACGCCGAACACAGGCAGCAGCACAAGTTGTGAAATCAGCAT
>JAJRTU010000002.1 GCA_024278135.1 Gammaproteobacteria bacterium | reverse complement strand
TGCGCGTTCTTTTCCAGCAGCACATCGGGCTCGATGAGAATAAAGCGTTGTACTTCTATTCCACCACGTAACAGGGGCAGTAAGGACAGTTGTACTTCAATGCGTTTGATGCTGGCCATGTCGGGTCTGGAACCCCAGCCGGCATTGGCAAAACGGATGTTTTCGGCAACGATGGCGGGATTCAGCGAAATGCTGAGATTCAGGTCGCCTTCGATACTGACCTTGCGTCCCGTTGCTTTTTCTATCCGGGTCAGGGCCTGTTCCTTATAATCCGAGATATCGACCTGGCTGATTAATATGATGACGCCTGTCAAAACAACAACGACAAGACCGGCAAGAATGAGTAAGACTTTGCGCATGGTGACTACCTCATGATTTCGGGATTGGAGGAGTGTTTTAATCAGTGTTCAGTTTAATACCAGGCAATGAGCAGGTGAAAGCGCTATTTGGCAGGATCGTGACGTAAATCCGGGGAAGACGGCCGGTAAAGCCCGGATTGGAAAAAAATACGCTCTACAGTGATATTATCCAGCTCTGCCGCTCACTCAGGGCAGATAAATTGAAAAGCAACCACCCTGAGCAGCACAGGCGTTATCTTTTGAATGGCATGTTATACCGTCGTTACTGATGCTGATATAACCGTTTCGTTCCCTGTTTTTATGCATTGCCGCGGCCCTGGCGGCGAAATACAGACCCAGACCCGTGCTGCCGGAGCTGAAACTGATACCCTTTTGCTGTTGTTCCGTACAACACAGCATATCATCGGGATAACCTTTGCCATTGTCCCTGATATGGATGACAAGATAACCCTTGTCGATCCTTGCCTGGATCTGCATTTTATCTTCGCTGTACATGTACAGGTTGTTGATGATGTTTGTTATTACCCCTGTGATTAAATCACGGTCAAAAAACCAGTAGATATCATCGCTGCAATCCAGTTCGAAACTGATATTGCGATAAGCCAGCATGTCTCGATGTTCGAGTATGATCTCATCAAGAAAATCGGCAACATCGTTTTCGCTTATGTTGACAAAATACTGTGATTTATCTATGCGGTACAGGGCCAGCAATTGCACCAGATGGTCATTAACACGCTTGCCTTCATAGTGCAGTTGGGGAAGCTGGCGGGAGGACTTGCAGTGACCTGCCTGGCATTGCTGCGTGACTTCATCCAGGGTGCCGAGCAGCAAACTCAGCGAGTTTTTCATATCATGAATGGAACTTGCCAGGATCGTGGAGTAATCAACTTCCTGTGTCAGCCGGGTCATCGGGGTTCAGGCCGCCTTGCTTGAAATATTTTGAATCATTTCCATGAGTTGGTAATACTTTTTATTGCCGGGATCCAGAGCATGTACTTTATCCAGATACTTGCCCGCGCGACGGCTGTACTTGTTCACCATGCCGGTTTTTTGCATCTGCATGATCATGGAATACGCGGCATTCAGATTGATGATAATATTTTCGGGCATCCCTTTGGCCGCTTCAATGAACAACTCAATGGATTCTTCCAGTTTGCCCTGTTTGAGTAAGCGGGCACCCTGGTTATTAATTTTGACAACCTCATCACAGGTGTCTTTAATCAGCGTATTTCCTTCTCCAGCCAGTCCCGCCCGGGCATAAATGTCCCGGGTGCGGTCAAGAACATGCTGGTTGTCGTGGTGATTGCGCACCAGTTGCCTGATCAGCTCATCGGCTTCATCTTTTTTACCCAGGGCCAGACAGGTATCGGCCAGATCCATGGCAACATTCGATGGTATCTGTTCAGATATGCCGGCGAACGCTGTCATCGCCGCTTCCACTGCGGCGACGCTTTTTTCCGTCTCGCCCATTTCCCGGTAAACGAGACTTTCTGTCAGTGAGGCATGGAAATTTGATTCCGGGTGGTTCTCTCCGAACCTGGATTTCAACTGATCAACGATGTGCAGAGCTTCTTTGGCAGCATCGCGTTTCAGCATACATTTCGCGACACAGCTGTAATCATCCGGTTTTTTGTAACAGGAGTGTCGGCCGATTTGGGTCGCTTCCCTGGCAGCCTTCTCCGAGCTGGCATAGTCCTTATTTTTATAGGCAATTTCCGCCAGTTTCCGCTGGCGTAAAATCGATTTCGGTGATATCTCAATGGCAGTGGAGATGATTTCCTGGGCGCGTTCAAAATCATTCAGTTTTTCCAGGGTTCGGGCCAGCCAGTCGTGGGCAGCGGCATTGGCAGGGTTATCTCTTATCAACGATTCAAAGACTTCCTCGGCGTCTTCATATTTCTCCTGATAATAGAGGGCCTGTCCCAGGCTCATGGCCGCCCAGGGTATATCCCGCTGCTCCAGCAAAGACTCGCAGAGTTTCTCGACTTCGTTGTATTTACCCAGTTTGATTAACAACTCCGCCTTGGTTTTATACAGTCCCATTCGATTTTTCGCTTTACCTGACAGTTGCTTGTCACACAGGGATACGGCCTTGTTGTAGTCTTTCTCGCTGACGGCTTTTGAGATATCCAGCAGGCTTTCTTTCTTTTCCATTTGTTTTTGCAAGCGTGCCTGTAACTGGTTCTTGGTAAAGGGTTTGGATATATAATCGTCAGGCAGGTAATCGATGGCCCCCATCACCATACGTGAGGTATTTTCCGCCGTGATCATGATGTAAACAGCACTGTGAGGTAACAGTGATCGATGCCGTGCTTCTTCAAGTATCTGCTGACCATCCTTGCCCTCACCCAGGTTGTAGTCACACAGGACGATATCGAATTTGATATCCTGTAGCAGGTTAACAGCCTCGGTGCCGTCTTTCGCCACTTTGACAAGGTCCGGATTGAAAGGGGTCAGCATGCTGCGCGTCAGCGAGCGCATTTCATGAAAGTCATCAACTATCAGTACTTTTTTACCCTTCAGGCTCCAGAATTTCATCAAAGATTCTCTCGTTATATGGTCTGTAATGTTTTGCCTGGATTCATACAGGTCGCGTGATCTTCTGCGTGATAAGGCGATCCACAGCAATTGGCTTTTGCATCAGTAAAAGTACACGAAATTCTTCTTTTCCTTATCCTCATTCGTGCGGGAATGCGCGGTGATGAAAGCGCCGTTCCTGTCTACTCAAAGCTTATCGGCTTCGGGTCAAATAGCTTTAATTGTCAGATACCTGGCCAAGGTGCGTGTGAGGATTTTAAACGGGAACACAGGCCTCACTGTCGAGCGAACAGCCTGGTTCGACAGGCCTTAATGGAAATGCGGTGTTTTCAGGGCCTCAATACCACGGGTGATACCGTCTATCGTCAGTGGAAACATGCGATCTGACATGAGTTCCCTGATCATGGCGATAGAGGCTGTGTATGCCCAGTGCTGTGGTGGCACCGGGTTCAGCCAGATGGCATTGGCATAAGTACTCAGCAGGCGGCCCATCCATTCGACACCGGCTTCTTCATTCCAGTGTTCGACTGCCCCGCCGGGCATCATGATCTCATAGGGACTCATACTGGCATCGCCGACAAAAATCAATTTGTGATCATGTCCGTATTTATGCATGAGCTGCATCAGCGGGATGGTGTCGTTATGTCGTCGCCGATTGTCCTTCCAGACGCTGTCATAGATACAATTGTGAAAGTAAAAATATTCCAGATGTTTGAATTCCGTGCGGGTGGCGGAGAACAGTTCTTCGCAAACCCGAACATGACTGTCCATCGATCCGCCCGCGTCGAGAAACAACAGGACTTTTACCGCATTGTGGCGCTCAGGGATCATATGAATATCCAGCAGACCGGCATTACGAGCGGTATGTGCGATGGTATTTTCCATATCGAGCTCATCTGTCGCGCCTTCACGGGCAAATTTTCTCAGCTTGCGCAGGGCCAGCTTGATGTTGCGGGTACCCAGTTCCACTGAATCATCCAGATTACGGTATTCGCGTTTGTCCCAGACTTTGACAGCGCGGCCGTGACGCGATTCGTGTTGACCTATTCGAATACCTTCAGGGTTATAGCCATAGGCACCAAAAGGAGAGGTTCCGCCGGTACCGATCATTTTACTGCCGCCCTGATGTCTTTCTTTTTGTTCCAGCATGCGCTCGCGCAATGTCTCCATCAGTTTTTCCCAGCCACCCATGGCTTCTATCTGCTGTTTTTCCTCCTCACTCAGATTCAGCATGGATTGCATGCGTAGCCATTCCTCCGGTATTTCGCCGGTCACTGACTCAAGCAACGCTTCCATGCCTTTGAAGTGAGCGCTGAATATACGATCAAAGCGGTCAAACAGGCTTTCATCTTTTACCAGGCTGGCGCGGGCCAGGTAGTAAAACTGGTCAATATCGAGTTCAGTCACCTGTTTTTCGACCGCGCTCAAAAGACTCAGGTATTCGGTAATGGAGACGGGCAGGCCGCCCTCGCGGAGTTTGTAAAACAGGTCGATAAACATGTTCTGACGAGCTAAATAAAAGTTTCTAAAAGGCGACCATATGCGAATGCAGGGGAAATCGGCACTTCCATTCAGTTGGTCGAGCCTCTGTTCATAAAAATCAGTTTTTCAAACAAGTGCACATCCTGTTCATTTTTCAGCAGGGCGCCGTACAGTTTCGGAATCACCTTGCGGGTGTTTTCTTCGCGCAAATCTTCTGCCGATATATCTTCTGCCAGCAGTAATTTTATCCAGTCCAGAAATTCGGATGTGGAGGGTTTTTTCTTCAAACCCGGGACTTCACGCAAATCAAAAAACGATTCCATTGCCACGCTCAACAGTCGTTTTTTAATATCGGGAAAATGAACATGGACGATTTTTTCCATCGTCTCATGATCCGGAAAACGGATGTAATGAAAAAAGCAACGTCTGAGGAAGGCATCAGGCAGTTCCTTCTCATTGTTGCTGGTGATGATAACGATGGGCCGTTGTCTGGCCTTCACCACCTGTCTGGTTTCATAAACTGAGAATTCCATTCGATCCAGTTCCTGCAGCAGATCGTTGGGAAATTCGATATCAGCCTTGTCGATCTCGTCAATGAGCAATACCGCCTGTTCGTCGGTATCAAATGCCTCCCACAACTTGCCGCGGATGATGTAATTACCAATATCGTTAACACGGGGATCGCCCAGTTGTGAATCACGCAATCTGGCCACTGCATCATATTCATACAGGCCCTGCCTGGCTTTGGTGGTGGATTTGATATGCCATTCGAACAGTTTTTTGTTCAGTGATTTCGCAATTTCTGTTGCCAGCAAGGTTTTACCTGTGCCCGGTTCGCCTTTTATCAACAGAGGTCGGCCGACAGTCACAGCCGCATTAACGGCCGTCATTAGATCGTCGGTGGCAATATAGGAGTCTGTTCCGCTGAATCGATGTGTAGTCATGTAGTGGTTTCTTTTATTAATTAAATAATCAGGCTAACAGGCCGCCAATGAGGGCACCGATTAACAAGGCTGGAATGTAGATCACATAGAGAAGCACACCTCCCCCGGCGATAATGGCGCCGATGAAAGGCAGCCCGGTAAACACGGCACCAAAGGCGAACAGGCCACCGGCCAGTAACAGCCCCGGTAACATGGCTGCCATCAGTCCCGACATGACACCTCCCGCCGTTTTACCGCCGACGATACCGGCAATCAGGGGCCCCAGTCCAGGCAGCCATATAAGAAGGAGGGAGATGATAAACATCCAGATCATGCCCATGATAATACTGCCACCGGTGTTTTCACTCATAATGTTCGTTCGCATCCCTATTGGTGTTTGTCGAAGAGGTATAATTTAACATTTAAATAATTGCAGGCACAGGGCAGTCAGGCTCGAGCTGCAATAAACGCTTGATTGTTCCTGATTTCACTAGCCATCGATACCACCTGTCGGTGCTTGAACAGGTCTTTTTATATCCGCAAGCCGGCGATGAGACACTGTTATTTCAAGTATTTCGTTGAGGGGCATGAAAGCACTTCTCTATGCCGCCGATACTTTGTCCGCACTCGTTGCCAGCTCAATGTGTCGGCTTTTCAGCCCGAAAGTGCTCAGCAACAAAAGCAGAGACATGGCACCCGTCATCATATAGGCAATTCTCAGCCCCGCTGCGCCACCACCATGGGAGCTGGCTACGGCGCCGACCAGGACTGCGCCCAGTAACTGGCCGATGCCGGTGAACAGTCGTAATGCACCCTGGGCAGAGGCGCGCTCGTTGGCCTGGGATTCATTCAGCATGATGTAGCGTAATGGGGCCCCCACCAGAAAACCCATGCCGATGCCAACCATGCTGGCGGAAAAGTAAAAATGAAACAGAACATTTCCTTTAAAGGCAAGATACAACATACCCAGGGTCAGCAGGGTTGTGCCGGTCATCAATACTGTCCGCGAACCGAAACGGTCGAGCGAGCGACCGGCTAGCGGGGCGCCGATGGCCATGGACAGCACTACCGGTACCAGCATAAAACTCGCCTGCGAATTACTGACTCCGAAAGACGCCACCAGATAGGGGGGAACGAATACCACTGCTGATTCCGTGATGCCGGCCCCCAGTGCCAGCAGACAGACAATCATGACCTGTCTTGAACCCAACAACTGGATTCTCAGGATGGGGTCCTGCGCCCTGCGTTCACTCAACCGGTAGAGGGGGAGCAGGATTAGCGTGGCAAGCAGGAAGGGCCAAACCATCGGCGACAACAGGCTGCGGATAATATCCGAGGAGTTGATCTGGTTAAAGCCGAATGACAGGGTCGTGATAATCATTATCAATAAAATAATGCCTGCCCAGTCAAAGGGTTTGGGTTCGGTATTTCTCGTGTTTGGCATCAGCACGACACTCATCCAGATCACGATCAGCGCAATGGGAATATTGATCAGAAACAGCCAGTGCCAACTGATCAACAGCAGGACTCCTGCCAGCATCGGCCCGATGATGAAGGCGATTCCGAAAACAGCACCAATAAGTCCCAGGGCCCTGCCGCGCTTTTCCGGTGGGAAGATATCACCGATGACGGCGCTGGCAACGGGAAAGATACCGCCTGCACCAAAGCCCTGTATGGCCCGGCCGATGATGAGCCAGATGAACGAAGGTGCCAATGCCACCACGAGTGAACCGACAGCAAATAATGCGATGTCGAGGATATAAATTGTTCTTCTGCCATAACTGTCGGCCAGCTTGGCCATCAATGGCGTACCGGCCAGATTAAACAGAACATAAACGGAAAACATCCAGGCGACGGAGCGTTCATCGAGACCGAACTGATGCTGGATGGCGGGCAGTGCCGGGCCGACGATGGCGATATCCAGCGCCCCCATGAGGACGCCGACAAATAACAATAACAGTAATTTATTACGTTGTTTCATTGATATATCGGGGGTGTAATCAAGTTACAGACAGTACAGCCGGGGGCGGACCAGAATAACTTATTGTTCTACCTTATTTCACCTCTTATGAAAACCGCCTGTCAGCGCTTAAACGACTATTCCGGGCGATATTGACAATCGCTGAAAAACGTCAACAGGCCTTCTTTTAATGACATCGTCCGGAAGATAAGGGCGAACCGCTCCGGATGACATGGATGTCTTCCTGACAGCAAGGTTTTCACTGGCGAAAAGACCTGTCTGACAGATACATCATACGCTTTAAACTGAAAAGACAACAGGTGATCGAAAGCTGATGACGTTTTGATTTCAGGCAGTAAATTGCCATCCCGTCAATTAATCATTTTATTGCTATTTGCTTATATTGTATACAATCATATGTGATCGAGGTATATTGTCTGCTTCTGGGCATCTGAATAAGGAGCTCGATTCATGAGCAGAAAAATCAAAATAATTGTCCCCATACCGATGGATGCAGCCGGTGTTGCCAATCGCGCAGCGCAGCTACCCGAAGATTTTATTATGCCGGGGACAAAAGTGGAGTTTGTCCCGGTAAGCTGGGGTGCGGCACTCGGTGACAGCTATTACGACAGTATGCTGATGGATATGAGCGTGTTTGAAGCCGGACTCCGGGCGGAAGAAGAAGGCTTTGATGGCGTTTGTATCGACACCGTCAGTGATTCCGGCATGTATGCCCTGCGTTCGAAACTGAACATTCCGGTGATCGGCCCGGGGCAGGCCTCCTTTCATCTCGCTTGCTGTCTCGGGCATCAATTCTCTGTGATCACCATGTGGGACGAATGGTTTCATCTGTATACAAAAATATTGAAAGAGTACGGGCTGCAAGGTCGCTGTGCTTCGCTGCGTTCCATCAGACCCCGTCCGGATCTGGCTGAATTGCTGGAAGGAAAGGAAGAAGTCGTTTTCGCCAAACTGGAAGAGGAAAGTCTGAAGGCGATTAATGAAGACGGCGCCGATGTTATCGTTCTGGGTTCCACCACGATGCATCAATCCCATAGCTATTTACAGGAAAAATTACCGGTACCCGTAATCAACCCCGGTCAGGTCGCCTACAAACTTTGTGAGCTTCTCCTGCAACTGGATCTGACACACAGTAAAAGGGCATTTGCCTCGCCGGAGATGCCCAACGATGACATGATTTTGTCCCGCAGACCCTGACACCTTATTCCCAACGGTTGAGAGAAAAAATGAGCAATTACAATTATGCCTATCACGTCGATATTGTCACCAAGCGTTATTTCCATGGCGTGGATAATTACGACATGAATCTGATTCTGGATTGTTTTCACGACGACGCCGTACTGAAGGAAATGACGTCGAACACTGTGCATGAGGGTAAAGACAAGATTAAGGATATGTTCGTCGGTTTGTTTGCTGCGCACACACGAATATGGCATGGCAATTTTGTGCATACTGTGGATGTACGGGAACACGCGATTTGCTCACAGTTTTCCGTCGAAGTGACAGCAAAAGACAGCGGTGAACTGACGCGTTATGAGAACTGTAATCGCTTCTATCTGCAAGATGGCAGGTTCACACGCGTTTTTGTTTACATGAGCGGCAGCAATCTACTGAAATAATTTACCGGGAAGGGCGTAAACCATGCAATATCAATCATCACTTGATCGGGAAGGTCTGATAAATCTGGCCATTGAACAATATTTTGCCAGTGTCGACAGAAAAGATCTGGATGCTGTGCTGGATTGTTTTCATGACAATGCCATGATGACTACTCAGACATCATTCACCACCCACGCCGGCAAGGCCGGCATCAGGCGGATGTTCGAGGATTTTCTGTCGGCTTTTGATGTCATTATTCATCGCGACTTCGACTGCACAGTGGATGCGGACAATGGCAGGATTACGGCCAGTTTCGTTGCCGAGTTGACCGACAGGGAAGGGGTGAAGACGATTCTGGAAAATACCAACTTCTGGCGCATACGTGATGACAGGTTTCAGGAGATCTATATCTATATGAGCGGCGACAACGTTCTGCTGTAAATGCCGGGACAGATCCAGTGAAAGCCATAGTGATAGACGACTACGGTGGGCCCGATGTACTCGTGCTCAAAGAGGTGCCGGTGCCGGAAATTACTGATGAACAGGTACTGCTCAGAGTAAAAGCCGCCGGGGTGAATCCGGCAGACTGGAAGATACGGGAAGGCTGGCTCGCACCCTTCTTTCCCCACCAGTTGCCATTGATCCCCGGCTGGGACGTGGCAGGCATTGTAGAATCAGTGGGGAAAAATGTGACTTTATTCAGGCCGGGTGATGAAGTCTATGCCTATAATCGCCTGGCTGTCGTGCAGTACGGCAGCTACGCGGAATTCGCGCCAGTGGATGAGTGCATGTTGGCGGCAAAGCCTGTTCATCTGGATTTTGCCGAAGCGGCATCAGTCCCGCTGACGGCACTGACGGCCTGGCAGTCCCTGCTGGATTTTGGTCACCTGAAAGCAGATGAATCCGTATTGGTGACCGCCGGCGCCGGAGGCGTGGGGGGCTTCGCGATTCAGATAGCCAAACATCTCGGTGCCAGAGTCTGTGCTGCTGCCAGTGCACACAATCATGATTACCTTAAAGCGCTGGGTGTGGATCATGTTATCGATTATCACCATGATGATATTGAGGCATCGGTAAAGGAATTTTCCGCCGAGGGTGTGGACCTGGTACTCGACTGTACCGGCAGGGAAGATGTCGCGATCAATTTTAAATACGTACGCAGGCGGCGTGGCCGTGTGGCAAGCATCAATGGTCTGCTCCATACCGTGCCGGAGCTGGAAAAAAACGCGGCCCGCTGTGAAGTGGAGGCCAGGCTGGTCGTGGCAGAGCCGAATGGTGCCCAGTTGGCGGAGATAAGTCGATGGATTGAAAATAACGATATCAGGCCTCTGCCGGTGGAAGTATTGCCACTGGAACAGGCCAGAGAGGCACAAATAAAAAGTCAGCATGGCCACGTCCGGGGCAAGCTGGCCTTAATAATAGATTAAGCCTGCGGCTCTTTGGCATTATACTATCCTGTTCATGCCCGGCTTGTTCCGGGGTCCTTTGATTCGCACAAGAAACACGACACAGTGGTGAGGAGAAAACAATGACAATTAAAGTAGGTGACAGCGCACCTGAAGGGCGCTTTACGGTAATGAATGCCGATGGTCCCGGCTCCCTGAGCAGCCATGATTTATTCGGTGGTAAAAAAGTCGTCTTATTTTCTGTACCGGGGGCTTTTACACCCACCTGCTCCAAAGAACACCTGCCCGGATTTATCATGCAGGCCGATGCCCTGAAAGCCAAAGGCGTGGACACCATTGCCTGTATGGCGGTGAACGATGTGTTCGTGATG
>JAJRTU010000096.1 GCA_024278135.1 Gammaproteobacteria bacterium | reverse complement strand
TCCAGCAACACCCTGCAACAGGTGACGCATAACCGCGCCATTGATACCGAGCCCAGCTGGTCCCCGGATGGTAAAAAGCTGGCATTCACCTCGGATCGCGGTGGTGGTCCGCAAATCTATGAAATCAGCCTGCCCGATAAGCGGGCCCGGCGTCTGACCTTTAATGGTCCCTACAATGCCCGTCCCCGATATTCGCCGGATGGCAGCAGCATGGCGATGATCCACGTTCAAAATAAACGCTATCGCATCGCCCTTCTGGATCTGGAGAGTAGTTTTCTGAACGTGCTGACGGAAACCCGGCTTGACGAATCACCCAGTTTTTCACCGAATGGCAGCATGATTATGTATGCGACCACGGTTTACCGCGGGACCGAGTTGGCGGCGGTATCGGTCGATGGCAGTGTCCATCAACGTCTGGCATTGCAGGACGGTGAGGTAAGGGAGCCCGCCTGGGGCCCGTTTCCAGGTAGATGACGGGGCATCCCGGGGATCATAAAGACTCAACTCCGTTCTTGATGAGTGCTATGCTTTCAACAAATAAATGAAGGAGATATCTGTATGCTGTACAAAAGCGTCTTTATCGTATTAATACTGGGTCTGTTTACGGCCTGTACCACCACGCCGGACAAACCGTCCTCTGCTACGGTCGAAGATAAAAGTTCGACGGGTGTTGCCGACGCGTCCGGCTCGGAAGGTTCCGGAGCAAGGTCTTACGGTACCGGCGCCGAGGGTGCCGGCAGTATGACAGCGCTGGATGATCCGCAAAGCCCCCTGTCAGTGCGTATTATCTACTTTGATTATGACAGCAGCGACATTCAGTCGCAGTTTCGCGATACGGTAGAAGCCCATGCCGCGTTTTTAGCCGCCAACCCTGACACGGTGGTATCACTGGAAGGGCACGCGGATGAACGCGGGTCGCGTGAATACAACCTGGCCCTGGGGGAACGTCGCGCGCAAACAGTCAAAAGACAGATGGTCCTGCTGGGTGCCTCCTCGTCACAGATTCGTGCCACCAGTTATGGTGAAGAAAGACCCGTCTCGGAAGAACATGATGAGTTTGCCTGGAGCCAGAATCGGCGTGTAGAAATCATTTACTAGGGAAGCCGGTGTGAGCTTATATTCTACTTTTTTTGCCGGTATCTGCCTGTTTTCGGCCTTCGTGGCGCCGGTACACAGTGCCGACACCGAGATTACTCAACGACTGGAAAGAATTGAGCGGTTGTTACAGAGTCAGGGCCTGCTGGACATGCTGCAACAAATTGAGGCCCTGCAGCAGGAACTGAGTAATCTGCACGGTGAAATAGAATTCCAGAACCATACTCTGGAGCAATTGAAAAAACGGCAACGGGATCTGTACACGGATGTGGATCAACGTTTGCAAAGCCTGGAAAGAGGCGGCCTGGTGACAGGCGATACCACGCTGGATACAGTGGTGACGGAAAATCCGGACGATAGCGCTCCCCCCCTGCAGACTCTGGAGCCCATCGCCACTGACATGAGTGTCAGCACAGCCTCGCCACAGGCTGAAACCCCGCTAATGGTTGAAGTGATAGAGAACAGGCAGAACACAGCTGCGCTTGAGCCGCCTGTCGCGCCGCCGCCTGTCGCCTCGACGGCCGATACCGGAGAGGCAACGCTGACACCAATGGAGACCATGACAGCACTGGATCCCGTACAGATCAGGGCGCAATATCAACAGGCCTTCAAGCTGTTGAAACAATCACAATACGACCAGGCGATTAAGGCCTTCCGGGCGTTTTTGCTGGTCAACCCGCAAAGTGAATTTTCTGATAACGCCCAGTACTGGTTGGGCGAAGCCTATTATGTCACCCGACAATTTGAACAGGCACTGGTGGAATACGACAATCTGCTCAAGCATTATCCGGACAGCAAAAAGGTGACGCATTCCCTGTTGAAAATGGGTTTTTGTTATTATGAGTTGGGGCAAATAGATGAGGCCGTCAGTCGTCTGGAAGCACTCCGGCAGGAATATCCGGGTACGACGGCCGCACGTCTGGCAGAGGAGCGACTGAAAAAGATTGCTCAGGCTGCTGCGCAGGAAACGACGACGACCAACTGAGTCGGGCATGGCAGGATCAAATGCAATACTTCAGCGTGAAGTGGCCGGCGGGAACTTGCGTATCAACGAAATATTTTTGTCGATTCAGGGTGAAACGATCAATAGCGGCTTACCCACGGCTTTCATCCGTCTCAGCGGTTGCCCCCTGCGTTGCCGGTATTGTGATACAGCTTATGCTTTTCATGATGGTCAGAAGAGCACCCTCGGCGATATTCTGCAAGCGATTTCAGGTTACGGTACACAATATGTGACAGTGACGGGCGGTGAACCCCTGGCCCAGCCGGCCTGTCTGGATCTTTTGTCACTTTTGTGTGATGAAGGCTATCAGGTGTCGCTGGAAACCAGCGGTGCCATGGATATTGCCGAAGTCGATACACGGGTGATGAAGATTCTCGATATCAAAACCCCCGGCTCCGGCGAGCAGGAGAAAAATCGCCTTGAAAACCTGGCCTGTTTGACACCGAAGGATCAGATCAAGTTTGTATTATGTGATGAGGCTGATTACCGGTGGGCCGGCAGGTTGTTGGAGGATCGACAGCTGGATCAATATTGTGAGGTCCTGTTTTCCCCCAGTCATACCGAGCTCCAGCCGGACACACTGGCAGACTGGATATTGCGGGACAGGTTGCAGGTGAGATTACAAATTCAATTACACAAATATTTGTGGGGTGATGTTCCTGGAAAGTAAAATAAATTGCGGCTTCTGTCATGCCGATCCAATGCAGCGATATTTGTCATGAATGCCGTCATACTGCTTTCCGGCGGTCTGGATTCCGCCACCGTCCTGGCTATTGCCGCAGAGCAGGGTTATCAGTGTCATGCGCTGAGTTTTCATTATGGACAACGGCATCGGGTTGAATTGAACGCCGCGAAGCAACTGGCCGCCAATGCCGGGGTAAAGGAACACAGGATTATCGATATTGATCTGGCGCAATTGGGAGGTTCCGCACTGACTGATGAGTCCATCGCTGTGCCGGAGGTGGCGCAGGAAGGAATACCGGTGACCTACGTTCCGGCAAGAAATACCATATTTCTCGCCTATGCTCTGGCTTTCGCGGAAGTCATTCAGGCCCGGGATATTTTCATCGGGGTTAATGCGGTGGACTATTCCGGTTACCCGGATTGTCGACCGGAATACATCAGCTCCTTCCAGCACACTGCCAGGCTGGCGACGAAAAGCGCTGTTGAGGGGCAGCCGATTAACATCCTGACGCCGTTGATGTCACTGGGCAAGGCGGAGATTATTCAACGGGGCGTCGAACTGGGCGTGGACTACTCGCTCACTGTATCGTGTTATCAGCCCAGTGAAACAGGCGCGGCCTGTGCTGTCTGTGATTCCTGTCGCTTCAGAAAAGCAGGTTTTGCTGCTGCCGGTGTCAGCGATCCAACCCTTTATATTTGATGCTGAAAAAAACCGGAAAATTTATCGGCGTGATCCGCCGTATGAATTTTCATGATGCGTACATTTATTAAAGATTAAAAATATTACGGCATGCCCATTCAAGATATCAGCATACCGTCCAGCGACGGCCATCCCCTGGCAGCCACCTGTTTCACGCCTGAAAAGGATGGCGGGACAATCGTACTGATGTGTTCAGCTATGGCGGTACGCAGACAGTTTTATGCCGGGTTTTTGTCCTACTGTATGGCACAGGGCTGTCATGCCATCAGCTTTGATTACCGCGGTACGGGAGACAGCCTGTCAGGCAGTGTCAAAGCCAGTCAGGCAAGACTGGAAGAATGGGGCAGGCTGGATATTTCCGCGGTCATCGAATGGATAACAGAAAAATATCCCGCACACCGTCTGGTCATGGTGGCACATTCTGCCGGTGCCCAGGTATTCGGACTGGCACACAATAACGTGAAAGTGAGCAGTTTCGTAGCGGTGGCGTCGCAGTCCGGGTATTGGGCCTATTGGGATTGGCCGCACAAATTACGGATATTTTTTTTATGGTATTTCGCCATACCGGTACTGACGCCGTTGCTGGGATATTTTCCAGGTCACTGGTTTGGCATGGGCAAGTTGCCACAAGGGGTGGCAGAACAGTGGGCACAGTGGGGCCGCAACCCGCACTACGTCAGTGATGATAATGGTCTCGCCATCAGGGAACATTTTCATGCCTATCGCGGTGCGGTGAACCTGTATGCCATCGCCGATGATCCCGTCTTCGGACCGGCAAGAGCCGTTAAAGCACTGGCGGGGTTTTATGAAAATGCAGCAGTGAAATTAACAACAGTGCACCCTGCTGACTATGACTGCAGGCACATAGGGCATTTTGGTTTTTTCCGCAAATCCATGCCCCGATCAGCCTGGCTCCAGGTACTCGAAACATTGGACATAAGGCAGGTATTATGACAACGGAGAAAAATCAATAAATACAACCTGGCTGTTCTGTTGATCAGGGCACAGTTGGAATTGTAAAGATTGCCGAGAGAATATATAAAACTTTCTATCGGCTTCTTCTTTGTTTTACGGCGGCGGCCAGTTCATACAGCAGTGCTTCACTGTCATCCCAGCCCAGGCAGGCATCTGTAATACTTTGCCCGTACACCAGTGGTCGGCCCGCGATGACTTTTTGATTACCTTCCAGCAGATGACTTTCGATCATGACACCAAAAGGACGATAATCGCCGCCGGCAATCTGTGAGGCTACGTCCCGGCCCACGTCCAGTTGCTTTTTATGTTGTTTTTCACTGTTGGCATGACTGAAGTCGATCATGATACGGGGCGGCAGCGAGGCCGCTTTCAGTTCCGTCGCCACTTCGTTGATGCTGTTTGCATCATAATTGGGCTGCTTGCCGCCACGCAGAATAATATGACAGTCCCGGTTGCCACTGGTGGCGAAAATGGCCGAGCTGCCTTCCTTGCGCAGGGAAAGAAAATGATGGGAAAACGAAGCAGCGCGAATGGCGTCAATGGCGATTTGCGTCGTACCGTCAGTGCCGTTTTTAAATCCGACCGGACACGACAGGCCGGAGGCGAGCTCCCTGTGTACCTGGCTTTCCGTTGTCCTGGCACCGATGGCACCCCAACTGACCAGGTCGGACAAATACTGCGGTGTGATGATATCCAGATATTCCACACCGGCGGGCATGCCCATATTATTCAGATCAAGCAGAAGCTGCCTGGCCAGACGCAAGCCCCTGTTGATCTGGAAACTCTC
>JAJRTU010000095.1 GCA_024278135.1 Gammaproteobacteria bacterium | reverse complement strand
GAAACTTGGCAGGTCCTTACGAATATCCTCCTGCGCCTCGCTGAACATCTCCTGTACCGTTTTGTTCATATAGATAATATCCAGCTCCGTATCCGCCACCATCACATTCGTGGAAACATTATCCAGTGCTGTCTTGATACGTCCCGTCTCAATCGCAATTTTTCGATCATTCTCGATCTGTTCTCGCAGGTTGCGTTGCATGATCTGCATACTGGCAAAGACACCCGTGGCGACCTTCCCTGTATCCAGATCCATGTTCAAATTGCCATCGGCAATACCATCGGCGACTTCCTTGATACGGGCCGGATCATCACCCAGTTGCGTAAGAATGGAACGCATGAAATAGACCGCGAAGAATGCCGTGATTACCAGGCTGAACAAGACCAGCAACAACGTGTTTCTGAAATTCGCCTTCGCTGTTGCCATCAGTTTATTGGTACTGTCAATAAGATCGGCCGACAGTTTATCTTCAACCTGTTTCAGTAAATTGATTTTGTCGGTCTGCATCTTGAACCAGCGTGCCGCATCAATATTAAATCCACCCGTACCTGCATACTTCTCTGCTATCCCACGCATACGCAAGGTCTCGTCAATCGATTCGCCCTTCATCGTGTTTGAGTAGTAATCCTTCTGTGCATTGCTGGCCATTCCCAGAAACACATTCATATAAGTATCCTGGACAGTGACCAGGGAGCTGAATTTTTTGTACATTCCAGGACCGAATTTATCCCTGGCGAAAGTATTGGCCATGACGGCCCGCTCAATACCGGCACGTTCCTTACTTTGCAGGAAATTGGCATAGGCACCGGCCATAACGCTGATCTCGCCGCTCGAACTCAACACGGCCAGACTGCCACTGAGATCCAGAAAAGGTGCATTCAAAGATCGGGTGTAATACTTGAGAGTCTCTCCCAGCGACAGCTCCTGCTTCAGGATCAGCTGACGCTTTTGATTTATCTGCGCCAGACTGGCCATCGCTTCATTGAGCTGCTTGCTGAACAGCGCACCATAGACTGAAGCATCAAACTCCTTTAGAAAGGACTTCAAGTCACTGATCTTCGCATCACTCTGTTTATGCTGCGCGGGCAATTCACTGACAAATTCAGTGCCACCACTGCCCAGATAACCTGCCGATGCGCCGCGCTCCTTCTGTAATTCATGCACCATTGCACTGGCCTTTACCGCAAACTGGGCCAGAGTGGCAATCTTGTTGTTTTCCGAGACCAGGCCCATTGACTGGCGCATTTCCGACTGAGCAAAAAACACCAAGGCCAGTACCGGAATAATCAGCATGGACAACATCTTTCTGTTCAGCGTCAGATTATCCAGAATAGACAGAAAACCTTTCTCTGTTGACTTCTTCATTTTATATCTCCTCTTTCTACACCGTATTTTTGTCGGTACATCTGGTGCAATTAATGTTCTGTTTCAGTTTCGCCGGCCTCAGCGACGTCATCCGCATCAACCACATGATCGATATCCAGCAGAATGATCATCTTGTCGCCCACCGTCGCCAGTCCCCTGATAAATTCAGTGTTGACTACGCAACCGAAATCCGGCGCCGGCTTCTGTTGTTCATCCTCCAGGTTGTAGACCTCAGACACGGCATCCACAACAAAGCCCATGGTTCGCTCTCCTGCGTTACCGTAGACTTTCATCACGATGACGACGGTGAGTTTGCTGTATTCCACCTGTTCCAGTTCAAAGCGGGACCTGAGGTCAACGATGGGGACTATCGTGCCGCGCAGATTGACGACACCTTTGACATAATCCGGGGTATTGGGTATCTCTGTTGCCTCTTCCCAGCCCCTGAGTTCCTGTACCCGCAGGATGTCTACACCATATTCCTCCCCGGCCAGGATAAAGGTCAGGTATTGATTGGCTCCCGCATTGATCGCCTGGTTGATATCAAGGGCTTCCTGTATCTGTTCTGTGTTCATTGCTTTCTACCTCATGCAGCCTTGCTGGCTGTGCTGTCAAATAGTGACGACGTTGGTGGTGTTGAGTGCTCCTGCAGTGACATTTCCAGTAGACCGGTGATATCCAGGATCATGGCAACCGTGCCATCTCCAAGAATGGTGGCACCGGCAATACCGCCTACTTTCCGGTAATTCGTTTCCAGGCTCTTGATCACCACCTGTTGCTGGGCCAGCAGATCATCAACAAACAATCCGGCTTTCTGACCTTCCGATTCAACAACAACCAGTAAACCGTCCTCTAGACTCCTGTTGTCGGGTTCAATGGAAAAAACATCATGTAAGCGAATAATCGGTATATAGTCTTCCCTCAATCGGTACAGCTCCATCTTTCCCGCAATTGAACTAATTTCGCTGCTGGATATTTGCAGGGATTCCTCAATAGAGATCAGTGGAACGATGTAGGTTTGCGTACCCACCCGCACAAGCTGTCCGTCAACAATGGCCAGAGTGAGCGGCAAGCGGATACGAAAAGTGGATCCGACACCTTCTGTCGACTCCACCTCGACCACACCGCCGAGATCATGAATATTCCGGCGTACCACATCCATGCCGACACCACGACCGGAAACATCGCTGACCTGATCAGCTGTGGAAAATCCTGCACGAAAGATCAGTTCATGTATTTTGCTGTCTGACAACACTTCATCTTCCCTGACCAGTCCACGTTCAATCGCCTTGCTGCGAATTTTTTCGGTATTCAGACCGGCACCGTCATCAATGATATCGATAACAATATTTCCACCTTCATGGTAAGCATTCAGATGCAATATTCCTGTTTCAGGCTTGCCTGCAGCCCGACGTTGCTCGGGCATTTCAATACCATGATCCAGCGAATTCCTGACCAGGTGAACCAGCGGATCACCTATTTTTTCCATCACGGTTTTATCCAGCTCTGTATGTTCACCCGACACTTTCAGTTCGATTTTTTTGTTCATCTTGTTACTGAGATCATGCACAAGCCGGGGAAAACGATTGAAAGAAAAGCTAATCGGCAACATGCGTATCTGCATAACATTTTCCTGAAGTTCTCTCGTATTCCGCTCCAGTTGGGCCAGTCCGTTACGCAGCTTTTCCAGATCATTCAGATCGACGCCTTCACCAAACTGGCTGAGCATGGACTGGGTAATCACCAGCTCACCCACCATATTGATCAGGGCATCAATCTTGCTGATGTTCACACGTATGGACGTGTCACCGCTCCCTTTCGATCGGCGATCTCCTTTTCTGCGATCAGCACTGCTGCGTCTGTCTTCGCCCGCTACAGGCTCATCTTTCTGTCGACGATCCTGATCACTGCGCCGATCCACACCACTGCGTACACCCTGATCTTCTGTTTGCACTGCAGATTCCACAGGAATTGTTTCCAGTGCTGATATTTCAAGATCGCAGTCTCCATCGACCCATTCGAATATTTCGTCAATCTGTTCACGCGTGACATCGCCTGTAAGATCCAGTTCCCAACTGAGAAAGCATTCCTGTGGATCGCAGTCTGCAAAGTCCGGTAACGAAGAAGTATCGACATTGACGACAAGCTCTCCCAATTCCGATAATTCCCTGAACATCCGCACCGGATCATTGCCGGTTTTCAACATGTGCAGATGTGGCGTGAAAATAATATGCCAGTCCTGGGCACCTGATTCACTGTCTGCCATCGACACCGCCGCTTCTTTATCACCCGGCGAGCTTTCCCCCTCGGCCAACATGCTTTCAAGTTTTGTCTGTACTGTCGCAACACTCTCGGTATCCAGCGCATCGCCGTCACGGGTCGCCGTCAACATTTCACGCAGGCAATCAACAGACTCAAGCAAACGATTGACGCCATCCTGCGTCACTTCGCGTTGTCCGTCGCGCATTTCATCGAGCAAGGTTTCCATCACATGGGTAAAGTCTGCAATCTCCTTGAATCCGAACGTGCCACTCCCGCCCTTGATGGAATGTGCCGCCCGGAATATCGTATTAATATCTTCAACGTCCGCCTCGCCCTGATTCAAATCCAGCAGACCGGTTTCCATTATTTCCAGCCCTTCAAAACTTTCTTCGAAGAAGACTGTATGAAACTGCGCCATATCAATACTCATTTAACACACTCCATTTTTCATTAATGACAAAATGATAATCATTGTCCATCAGTGACCGTCGGCTTTTCTACCCGATGACTTTCTGGATGGTGGCCAACAACTGATCCGGATTAAAGGGCTTGACCAGCCAACCGGTGGCACCGGCTGATTTACCCTCTGATTTCTTGTCTCCGGAAGATTCCGTCGTTAACATCAACATGGGTGTGAATTTATAATCGGGCAGCTTACGTAACTCTCTGATAAGCGTAATACCGTCCATATTCGGCATATTGACATCGGTTAACACGACATCGGGTTGACTGCCCTTCGCCTTATTCAGGGCATCCACACCGTCGACAGCTTCAATCACGTCATATCCCGCCCCTTTCAGGGTAAAGGACACCATTTGCCGCATGGATGCCGAATCATCAACTGCAAGTACTGTTGCCATTTCTCATCTCTCCTGTCACTTGATCAGGTATTGGATTTTTGAACCTGAACTTTCTAATATTGCTTATCGGCCGTTATGCCCGAATTCCTGAATATTTTTAGCAAAATCATTCTTCCCCGATGTAAGCGCCCTGCCTGACACAGTGCTTTATTGACAGCCAGGACTGCCGCTGAGCGCATTTATGGAGCAGGCATTTTTTATGCCACTGATAAACTATTGCCCGGTGATATATTATTCGTTTAAAAAAGAACCGTTTATGGAAAGCTGTCTCCGCGTCCATGGGGCATGGTTCCGGACAGTGGGCAATATCATTCCGCCATGGATGTGGGCGGCAAAAAAATTCAGCCCGTCACAGGCAGAATATTTCCCGCGATATAAAAATCAAAACGTTTGCAAACAGTTCAAACGAAGGGATGTTCCGTCACCGGTGTTGCGGAGACAGCTCGTGCAGGGAATACGACAGGAATGCCTCTGCTTTGAAACAGGCGCAACTTCCGACACTGCGCAAATATCAGCCGGTCTTGAATCGGCTCAGCAAACGCTGGAAACCCGTGGACAGACCGGCCAGTTCATTGCTGGCATCCGCTATCTGTAATGAGCTTCTCTCTGAGCTGTGAGTGATGTCATTAATCATGGTGATGTTCTTATTCATCTCTTCTGTAACGACATTCTGCTCAATGGCCGCCGTCGCAATTTTGGAACACATATTATTGGTGCTTTCAACATGCTCGGTAATCGTTAACAACATATTCTGGATCACGGCCGCCTGCTCAACTGTATCTTCCGCCCTGCCACGACTGTCACTCATTACCTGCACAGCTTCCCTTGAGCCTTGTTGAAGTCGCTCAATCATGCTTTGGATCTCCTTTGTCGAATCTTCAGTCCGGTTGGCCAGAGTCCTGACTTCATCGGCAACAACAGCAAAACCCCGGCCCTGTTCACCTGCTCTGGCAGCTTCGATTGCAGCATTGAGTGCCAGCAGGTTGGTTTGTTCGGCGATATCACGAATCACATCCAGTACAGTCCCGATATCGCTACTGTCTTTTTGCAACTTTTCAACCACGTCGGCAACACTTTCAATTTCTTCAGCAAGCAGGTGGATGGCGTTTGCTGCCTTATTCATCATCCCCTTTTCTTTCAATGCTTCCTTGTGAGCGACGGTCGCGGGTTCGACGGTCTGCCTGGCATCATCTGCCACCTGCAATGATGTCAGCGACATCTCGTTCATTGCATTGGCGACCTTCTCAGTCTCTACTTTCAACTTCGATGTTTCGTTATTGGCCTGTTCGGCTATGGCGATCAGTTTTTCACTGGCCCTCGTTACCAGCGTGGCTGATGCTGAAATCTCATCCAGCATCTGTTTGAACTCCGTCGCCATACCATTGAGAGCGAATCCCACCCTGGCGAGTGCATCATCTCCGTGGCACTGAATATGTGTCGTCAGATCACCTTGAGCGAGTGCCCTGGCTGCCGTTTCCAGCCTTTGTGCCGGGGCGACAACACTTTTCCTGATGAGCTGATAAATCATCAAAGCAAGCAATACCATCCCCCCAAGAACAATGGCGCTTATCTCAACAGCGCCCGGGGGAATAATCATGTTCATATTACTCATTGCTGCAACGACTTCCGGCATACTACCGGTATCGCCGGCTTGCCATGCGGCCACATCGCTGTTTCCCCTGGCAAGGGAAGAAAGCACCAGCCAGGATGAGGCTGATATAACCAGGCCACAAATGGCAACGATGAATACCAGTTTGACCTCTATCTCCTGCTTTTTAAACCAGCGCATAAAACGTCTCCTACTCCACCAGTAACGATCCAAAACAAAAAAAGTTCTGTCCGCTATAACGACGATTCCGGGAATATCTTTAGTCTGTAGAAGTATTTACCGGCGGCGAGAGCCGTTGGCGTAGCAACACACCGGGAACAGAAACGGGTATCCGGGATTTAACAGATTTACCACGGTCATCGTGACTTCAGCGGAAAAACAACAGAACAAAACCGTTCGTCCTGCGGATTCTCTGAAGAATTACAGCAGCGGAGACCCGCTGATTGATTTCGGATTGAGTTTTAACCTGGAGAGTAAATCGAGTTCACCCCTGGACAGATCACAGGCTTCTATCAACTCATCCGTGCTGGCCCCCTTTTGCAGCAGAACCATTGCCTGTTTGTAGCTGGTATTCGATACATCACTGATTTCCAGCTTGTCCTGACGCTCGATAATACTGAGGAATTGCTGCTGTTGCTGCCTGATACGCCGGCCCATGCCCCGTTCACACGACAACAGGGCCGACAGCTCCTGTCTGAGTTCGGTTAATGTACCGCCCTGTTGCCGGACCCTGGCCGTCAACTTGATGAGTTTGACCGTTTGCAACACCAGCAGCAGTATGCATACGGCCAGCAGGGGCAATAATATTGTTTCCAGCGCGATGATGTTCAGATCCTCGATTGTTTGTTCGGGTTACTTTTAAATGTATTCATCGACTTTCCTGTCCTGACTGCTGTGCAGATCCCGTTCATTATTATTTTTACTTTTATTCCTGTTTTTCTTTTTTCGACTGTCATGCTGACCTTTCAACGTGGAGTGAATACGCAGCGCGGGTTGAATTTTATTTAATTCCGTCACACTCTTGCTCTTCGGGGGTCAAAACCCGGCTTCCTCGGACAATTCTTCATCATTAAACAGTTTCTCCACATCTATCAGCGTGAGTATCCTTTCATCGGTGCTGTAGACACCCTCGACGTAATGAGAACTGTTGTTCTCTTCTTTTCTGACACCGGGCGGCATTTCTATCTGTGAAGGTCGAAGATTGATAACATCGGTCACGCTGTCCACCAGCATGCCGATAATATGGCCATGGGTTTCCGCGAAAATTATCCTGGTCACATCATCCGCTTCCTTTGATGGCAGTCCGAATCGGGTCCGCATATCGATAACCGTCACAACATTGCCGCGCAAATTTATAATGCCCAGCACAAAAGAAGGCGCACCGGGCACCGGCGTGATCTCGGCAAATTTCAGCACTTCCTGAACCTGCAATACGTTGACACCATAAATCTCATCCGCCACCTGAAAGGTGACCCATTGCAGACTTTCGTCCGGCGCTGCACTCTCCTGTTTCAAGGCACTTTCGCTCATACCGCTTCCTCAACCTGTTGGTTAACCGTCAAAATTAAGTCATTTGCTTTGTTTCAATAGAAATGAAGCATGCTCTGTGCCAAATCCTTTAAAGTCGACGATCTCGGTATTCGTCTCCTCCGCAGTACCCGTAGATGCCTTGTCATCCTCCCTGTTGATCAAGGTATTCAGATAGGCGCCCATGATCACTTCCGCTTCGCCGGCAAATTCGGTCGACATTGTCTTTTTCCGCTTCATCCAGCTTTTCTCATTAATTCACCGCCCTGCTCATCTTCAATCAACAACTGTGATAAAAGACGTGAATAGGCCTGATTTCCCCTCGCCAGCGGATTCAGCATACATAAGGGTTGACCGGCCCTGCTTGCTTCCCGGAACAGCGTATCCACAGGAATATATTCATGCCAGAGTTGCCCCGCATAGCGGCGACGTAATTGTTTGAGAGAATCCTTCGATGCCCGTGTGCGTTTATCAAACATCGTCGCCACGATCGTGTAATGCAGGCTCTCCTTGTTGGAAAACATGATCATCTGCAGGGTTTTCAACATGCGCTCCAGACCGTGCAAGGCAAGAAATTCCGCCTGCACCGGAATAATCAGCCGTTGACAGGCTGCCAGCGCATTCACCATCAACACACCCAGAATGGGTGGACAGTCGATAATAATGGCGCGGTAGTGTGAGCGGTAATTGTTCAACACATCATGGAGCACCAGTCCCATACCTTTTTGAGCACCAATTTGCCTGTCCAGTGCAACCAGTGCCGTGCTGGCCGGCAACAGATCCAGACCTGACATGCCGGTACGGCGCAACATGCTGGCAAAGGGCATACGTGATTTCGCCACCTGCCGATGAAACAGAGAATAAACGCTTTCTTCTATGGTATCGGGGTTGTAACCAAAATAGCTGGTAAGCGAGCCGTGGGGATCCAGGTCAACAAGCAGTGTTTTTTCGCCCCTTTGCGCCAGCAAACCGCCCAGCGAGACGGAAGTGGTGGTCTTGCCCACACCACCTTTTTGATTGGCGACAGTCCAGATAGTCATAGCCTTGCTTTTCTTGTGTGTTCAGTATCGGTGATTAGACAATATCTCGGATTGACACTTGCAAGTTTCCTGCCGATCCCATCCGTGCCTGACACGTTTTTATCCGTGCCTGACACGTTTTTACTACACAGACATGTTTTTACTACACTTTTTACTTTTCACTCACCCGTACCCGATCATCCATGCCTGACACGTTTTACTTTTCACTCATCCGTGCCCGATCATCCGTGCCTGACACGTTTTACTTTATCCAGTTGGATTTAAAGCATTTCTCTTTCGTTTATCGGACTAACGCATGTGGGCATGGGCCTGGACCAGGCCGGGCAGATCGAGAATAAGGGCAATTTTACCGTTCCCCGTCACTGTCGCGCCGGTCAGACCACTGGTTGATTGCAACAGGGCGCCCAGCGGCTTGATGACGACTTCTTCGCGGCCAATCAATTTATCCACCAGCAAGCCCATGTGTAGAGTGCCGATTTTAACCGCCACGACATGACCGCTGTTCAATTCATCACTATGCTCAGGCGTAAGCCAGCTGTTCAGGCGAAACAGCGGCAAAGGTTTACCACGTAACAGCATCACTTTGTGCCCATCCAGAATATTTATTTTGCTCTCATCCAGATCCAGAATCTCGTTGACGTTGACCAATGGCAAAGCAAATATTTGTTCCCTGCTGCCCAGCGATACCATCAAAGTGGGCATAATGGCGAGCGTCAATGGCACCCTGATCGAAATCGTTGTCCCTTTACCCAGAACCGAATCAATTTCCACGGAACCACTGAGCTGGTTCAGTCTGGTTTTGACAACATCCATACCGACGCCGCGACCGGAAATATCCGTGACCTGTTCCTTGGTGGAGAAACCGGGCAGAAAAATAAAATTATAACACTCCTTATCGCTCAGCCGGGCTGCGGCCGCTTCATCCATTAATCCTTTTTCCGCGGCCTTTCGTCGTAACACGTCCGCATCCATACCCGCACCATCGTCAGCGATTTCCAGCAGGATGTGATCGCCCTCCTGTTGCGCA
Organism: Gammaproteobacteria bacterium; assembly: GCA_024278135.1. Classification (GTDB taxonomy): domain Bacteria; phylum Pseudomonadota; class Gammaproteobacteria; order Eutrophobiales; family Eutrophobiaceae; genus WLWS01. The sequence goes on along the minus strand of JAJRTU010000095.1, from coordinate 51,440 downwards.
GACAGCATGATCTTCCCTTGTGCCGGTTTTCCAGCGGCTTCACGAACTGCCGGGATCTCAACACCGTGATCCACTGCATTTCGTACCAGATGTATCAGCGGATCCGTCAATGCTTCGACCAGGTTTTTGTCCAGATCCGTATCTTCACCACGCGTCTCCAGCACCACCTGCTTGTCAAGACTTCTGGCAACGTCCCGTACGACTCTGGGAAAACGGCCGAAAATCTTTTTAATCGGCTGCATGCGTGTCTTCATTACCGACGACTGTAAATCTGCCGTCACCACGTCCAGGCTGCCGACCGCGACCGACATCTCATCGTCGCCAATAATGGTGTTCAGATTGACCAGCCGGTTCCTGAGTAACACCAGTTCACCCACCATATTCATAATACGATCCAGTGTTCCTGTTTCCACACGAACTGTTGTTTCAGCGACGGGTTTCTTCTCCGGCACCGGATCAGCAGGCTTTTCCCGCCCTGCAGCAGGACTGTTGTCAACAGCAACGACAGGATCATCCGTACCGGCAACCTGACGTTCTGTATTACTGTTTGGCTTTACCGTAAAGGCGCCCTTGTTCTGTGATTGCAATTCATCCAGCAGTGCCTCGAATTCATCCTCGCTAATCTCATCACGAGCACCGGTATCGGCTTCATCCATCTTCCGGGTTTCCGTCGTCTGTTCGACAACAGAAAATTTACCTTCCCCATGCAGTTCATCCAGCAGTTTCTCAAACTCTTCTTCAGAGATATCCTCAGAAGCACTGCCCTGTTCACTGCTTTCACTGCCGGTATCCAGCGACATCTCCGTATCACCCGCCGTTGTATCCGGCGTAGTCGGTTCTCCCCCGTGCTCCTGTGCCGCTGCGTCAGACTCGATTACTTCCTTTTCAACAGTTTCAGCCCGGGAGTAGTTTTCAAGTTTCCCGATCAATGCGGCATCGGCGGGATCGGGCATATTGCCATGCTGGATCTGTGTATACATATCCTGAATGGAATCCAGCGCATGCAGTATACTGTCCATCAAATCCGCATTCACCGTCCGTTCGCCCCGTCGCAACAAATCAAAAATATTTTCAGCTTTGTGACAAACGTCGACCAGTGGATCCAGTGCCAGGAAACCGGCACCTCCCTTGATTGTATGAAAACCGCGAAAGACTGAATTCAGAATATCTCCGTCGTCAGGCCGGGTTTCGAGAGTCACAAGCTGTTCGCCGAGTTGTTCTATAATTTCCCCGACTTCGACAAGACAGTCCTGAACAATTTCATCATTTATATCAATCGACACTTTGCTTCCCTTTTCTCTGCTGTTCGCCTGACTGTCTTTCTAAAAACCCAGACTGGATAACAGATCATCGACCTCGTCCTGATTGTTCACCACATTTTCCTTTGCTATCGGGTTTACCTGGGGACCTTCCGCCTTGATATCTCTGTGAGGCGATTTCACCTGCGTACTTCCCTGCCCCGCATTGCGAATCACGTTGACCAGCCCGTCCTCAACTTCCTGTACCAGATCAATCACCTGTTTAATCACCTGTCCAGTCAGATCCTGGAAGTCCTGCGCCACCATCAGATCAGAAATATCACTGCGGAACTTTTTTGCATCGGAACCGATCTTTTCCAGAAAATCTTCCAGTTTATGACTCAGTTCGCGGAACTCCTCCACACTCATTTCCCGACGAGAAAACCGTTGCCATTCACTTTTCATGTCGGCAGCCTGATTGGCCAGATGATCGGAACCCTGTAGAAGCACTTCCGCTATATCCAGAGTGCGGTTGGCTGAATGTTCCGTCTTTTCGATGACATAGCGCAGACGTTCGCGAGCATCGGGAATTTCATGTTCGGCAATATCGCTGATACGGGCCTCATCGCCGCAAAAACCCAGCGCATCATGCACCTGGCGGGTCAATTGGCCGATTTCACTGAACAGAGAAGCGTTGTACGTGCCGGCGAGATCGGTAATTATTTTTTCAACTGTCGGCTCTTCACCCTTTTCAAGGGCAGTAACAAGCATTAAGGCCTGTTGTAGGCGATCATCATCCACTTCTTTCGAAGTCGCTATAGCAGCTTCCATAAAAGGTCCTCCTGTTTATGCGGCAGCATCCAGTCTTTCAAATATTTTTTCTATTTTTTCTTTCAAGGTCTGCGCGGTAAACGGCTTGACCACATAGCCATTCACTCCGGCCTGTGCGGCCTCGATTATCTGATCTTTTTTTGACTCCGCTGTCACCATCAATACCGGCAGGCTTGCCAGCTCCGGATCCTGGCGCACGGCTTTCAGCAGATCGATACCTTGCATTCCAGGCATATTCCAGTCGGTCACCAGAAAATCAAAATTCCCTGATTTCAACATGGGTAAAGCAGTCGTCCCGTCATCTGCATCCATGGTGTTGTTAAAACCAAGATCGCGAAGCAAATTCTTGATGATTCGTCTCATAGTGGAAAAATCATCTACAATAAGAATCTTCATATTTTTATTCACGGTAAACCTCCATTTGCATCAATATCATATTCTTTTCTCTGTCGGGCATTCGATTGAAAGACAGTGGCCAGCACTCATGCATCACCTTCAATAATCTGTGCGACACGTGCTCGCAATCGAATCATGGCCTGCGAATGAATCTGACAAACCCGTGATTCACTGACGCCCAGCACTTCGCCTGTTTCTCTCAGATTCAGTTCTTCGTCGTAATACAGCGCCATTACCAGCCGTTCACGTTCCGGCAAGGTATCGATAGCCCTCGCCAGCAAGCTCCGTGTATCATCTTCCATTAACGACTCCAGCGGCCCTGCTATTTTCCCACTCAAACCATCAGTCATACCGGAATCTTTGGATGGCAGATCCTCAAAACTCAATATGTGATGACTGTTGGCATCCTGTAATACCTGGTGATACTCATTCAAGCTCAATTCCAGTCTGGCGGCGACTTCTGCATCCCTGGCATCACGGCCCTGCTCACCTTCAATTTCACGTATCGCCTGTGATATCTCCCTGACCTTTCTATGCAGGGATCGTGGTGCCCAGTCGCCTTTGCGTATTTCATCCAGCATCGAACCGCGAATACGTATCCCGGCATAAGTTTCAAAACTTGCACCCTGATCCGGATCATAATTTTTCGACGCCTCCAGCAATCCAATCATGCCCGCCTGTATCAGGTCTTCCACCTGCACACAGGAAGGCAGACGACTCATTAAATGATAGGCAATTCGCTTTACCAGTGACGCATGCTGCATCACGATTTCATCCTGTCCCTGTTCCGTTCCCCGGGCCGTTTCCGTATATACCGCCAGATTACTGCTCATGACCGTACCCCGGCCTGCTCTGCAGTATGTCCGTCGATCAAACATTCGAGGAAAAACTCCAGTTTTCCGCTGGCACGCTTTGCCCCTGGCCATTTATCGGCCGCCTGTGCCATTTTCTTGAACTCTATTGCCGCCGGCGAACTGGGATAGGTCTGCAGCAAGGCCCGTTGTTTCTGTATGGCCTTGACGATATTCTGATCCCGGGGAATAATCCCCATCAGATCCAGCACCACATCGAGATATTTTTCACACACCCGCACCAGACGTCTGAACAAAAGTCGTCCTTCTTCACGATCATCAATCATATTCACCACTACTCTGAAACGGTCCACCTGATGGTCTCGATGCAGGACCTTGATCAGGGCATAAGCATCGGTAATCGATGCCGGTTCATTGCAAACGACGATGATCACTTCCTGGGAAGCCGCGCAAAAGGACAGCACACTGCTGAACAGACCCGCCGAAGTATCGATAACCAGCACATCCGTTTTCTCCACCACGTCATCGAATGCATGCACCAGGGCCGCATGCTGTATATCCGTCAATTGACCCATCATCTTCACACCCGAAGCTGCCGGGATGATCCTGATATTATTCGGCCCATTGATAAGGATGTCCTGCAGTTCACATTCCTGTCTGATGACGTGAGACAGGTTCCTCAGAGGATGCAGTCCCAGCAGCACATCAACATTGGCCATGCCGAGATCCGCATCGAACAGGATCACCTCCTTGCCGAGATCCGCCATGGCCATGGACAGGTTAATGGAAATGTTGGTCTTACCTACACCGCCTTTGCCGCTGGCGATCGCCATCACACGTACCGGCTTCTGCCTGCTTGCCTTAATGTTCATAGCGCTCACCAATAGGATTATAAACGGCATGTTTACCAAAGTGCTGTTCCAGCAATTCTTCCTCCGTGCTGTTTGAGTAACGTTTCATCATCGAAATGGCGCGTGCGATTAAATCTGCCGCGTCACCTTTGTGTAAATCTTCAGGTACCTGTTGTCCATTACATTGATAAATAATTTTCAGTTTCTCCTGAATTGCGATGGACAACACCGCGCCAAGGGAGCTCGCTTCGTCCAGTTTACTCAGGATGCACATGGCCGACGCCAACGGACGATAAACATCGATGGTTTGTTGCAGCGCCGGCGATTGTGCAATGGCAGGTAATACCAGACAACTGCTGACACGATCCTGTACCCCTAACAACAACGAAATCTGTTCTTTATGACGTTCATCCGCCGGACTCAATCCGGCCGTATCGATAAGGACAAGTTTGCGGTTCTGAAATTGATCCAGTAGATCGCCCAGCTCGGTATCGTTGTTGATGGTGCGCATGGGAATACCCAGTATCCGGGCGTAACTGCGTAATTGCTCACGGCCGCCGACGCGATAGGAATCCAGTGTGGCCAATACCACGCTGCCGGCACCGTGTTCGAGTACATATTGCGTCGCCAGCTTGGCAATTGTTGTCGTCTTGCCGCTGCCGGATGCACCGATAAAAGCCAGGCTGGTGTTATTCGTCAGGACAGAGGCTCTGGATACGGGAATACGATAACTCAACAAGGCCAGCACGGTGCGCCAACCTTGTTCCAGACTATATTGTTCAGGTATCTGCTGGGCCAGTTCCCGTGCCAGGGCCGGATGGATACCCAGCTTTCCAAACTTTCTCAACAGTCCCGCCCAGATGGGATGTTGCCTGCCCACTTCACCCCAGGCCAGACTGGACATCTGCTGTTCCAGCAAATCACGTAAAGAATTAATCTCTTCCCGAACCTGCGCCAGAGCCGGCTCCCGGGTCCAGTCCAGCTCATGATGAGCAGGTGGATTAGCGGCAATCTGCTCTTTCGTCTCAGACTCGGCCACGCCGTGCTGATGCTGTGCATCAGATACGGCGACACCGGCGGGGACAACTTTTTCTTCGCTTGCATACAGGGATTCGTCGTAATCTTCCGCCACTACCAGCTCAACACCGCCCAGCACCTTGCGGTTGCTCAGTATGACGATATCTTCGCCCTGCTGTTCCCGGGCCATGTTCAGGGCCTGACGCATATCTGCCGCGAAATATTTACGAATTTTCATAGATATATTCCATTCCGCCACCATTCAATTTCTTATGATTCATAAATTTATACATTCCCCTGTTCAAGCAAGGGCTCTCCACCTACCGTACTGACGATTTTCAATTGTCTGTTTTCTGGCACTTCACTGAATGCCAGCACTTTCAAACGTGATACATTTTGCCTCACCATTCGCACCATCATTTCCCTCAAGTTGTCCGGTACCAGCAATATTGCCGCTTCACCGGCGACTTCCTGACGTTCCGTGCATTCCTTTAATGACTGCAGCATCCTCTGTGCCAGACCGGGTTCTATGGCTCCGCCACCGTCTGCCATCGCCTGCAAGGACTGTTGCAATAACTGTTCCAATGACATATCCAGCGTGATCACCGGTATTTCACCGTCCGCTCCGGCAATGCGTTCCATGATCAGACGACCGAGGGCAATCCTGACAGCCGCACTCAACACATCCGGATCCTGAGTACGGGCAGCATTTTCTGCCAGGGTTTCGAGAATGGTACGTGTATCACGTATCGGTATGTTTTCACGCAGCAGGTTTTGCATCACCTTGACCACCGTACCCAGCGGGATCAATTTTGGAATGATTTCATCAATCACCTTCGGCGCGTCGCTGGCGAAACGGTCCAGTATTTCCTGCACCTCATGGTGGCCCAGCAATTCATGGGCATGGTCCTGCAAGATCTGACTCATGTGCGTGGCAACGACAGTACTGGCATCTACCACGGTATAGCCGTAGGTCTGGGCCTGATCATGCAGGGTCGGATCGATCCATACGGCATCCAGTCCAAATACAGGGTCCTTGCTGACAGGTCCCGGCAGTTCACCAAATACCTGCCCCGGGTTGATGGCCAGTTCATTTTCCGGGTGTACTTCCGCTTTGGCGATGGTCGTGTCCTTGATCGAGATACGATAGCTGCCGGGTTCCAGATCCAGATTGTCACGGATATGTACCGAGGGCAGCAGAAAACCCAGTTCCTGGGTCAATTTCTTCCTGACGCCTTTGATACGTGACAATAATTTGCCGCCCTGTTGCCGGTCCACCATGGGAATTAAACGGTAACCGACTTCCAGCCCGATCTGATCGATGGTTTCAACATCATCCCAGTTCAGCTCACGCTCTTCCTGCAAGGGCTGCATTTGCGCTGCCACTTCTTCCGGCTCCGCCTCTGCGCTCACCTTGCTTTTATATTGCCACCAGGCGCTGGCGCCGGCGATCCCTGCCAATGTCAAAAAAGCCAGGTTGGGCATGCCCGGCACCAGTCCCAACAGGCCAATCATTGTCGCCGTTACCGCCAGCGTGCGTGGGTTCTGAAACAGCTGCAATACAATTTGCTGGCCCATATTCTGTTCGGAAGATACCCGGGTCACCATGATGGCCGCAGCGGTGGAAAGTAAAAGTGAAGGAATTTGCGCCACCAGTCCGTCACCAATCGTCAACAAGGTATAGATCTGCGCCGCATCAATGGCAGCCAGATCGTGTTGCAGTACCCCAATGAACAGACCGCCGATAATATTGATGAACAGGATGAGAATACCGGCGATGGCATCGCCCCGAACAAATTTGCTGGCGCCGTCCATGGCGCCGTAAAAGTCGGCTTCACCGGCAATCTCGGCCCGGCGCGTGATGGCTTCATCACGATCAATCAGACCGGAATTCAAATCGGCATCGATGGCCATCTGTTTACCCGGCATGGCATCGAGGGTAAAACGCGCGCTCACTTCCGAAACACGACCGGCACCTTTGGTCACGACGACAAAGTTAATGATGACGAGAATGGTGAAGACCACAAAACCCACAGTGTAATTACCGCCGACAACAAAATCACCAAAGGCCTGGATAACCTTGCCGGCGGCATCAGGGCCGGTGTGGCCATTCAACAGTACCACCCGCGTAGAGGCGACATTCAGACTCAGGCGTAACAATGTGGCGATCAACAGCACCGTCGGGAAAACAGCAAAATCCAGTGGCCGGTTACTGTAAATTACCGCCAGCAGTACAATCAGCGAGAGCGATATATTGAAAGTGAAAAGCATGTCCAGCACCAGCGGCGACAGGGGGATCACCATCATCGACAAAATGATCATGACCAGAAACGGCGCACCGAGTCCCATCCGGTTTACGCTGGAAAAACTTATCGACATTGTGTTCGGTGTTGCCATCGCTGTTACTCTGTTCTGAACTCGGCCGGGATCGGCAGTTGCGTCGGTTTATCGGGCACCGGCATATCGCTGCTGCGCCGGCTGGCGCGCAATTGATAGATATAGGCCAGGATCTGCGCGACTGCGAGATACAGCCCGGCCGGAATCTCCTGGTCCAGTTTGGCATTGAAATACAGGGCACGGGCCAGCAGGGGAGAGGCGAAAACGGTCACATCGTTTTGATCGGCAATCAGACGAATGCGTTGCGCCATAAAATCCACACCCCTGGCAACCAGCCGTGGCGCCGACATATTGCCCTGTTCATAACGCAATGCGACAGCGTAGTGGCTAGGGTTGGTGATGACCACGTCGGCCTTGGGCACCTCTTCGAGCATGCGCCGGTTGGCCAGTTCCTGTTGCATCGTCCGTATTTGTGATTTCACTTCCGGCTTGCCTTCGGTTTCTTTCTGCTCGTCCTTGACATCCTGCTTGCTCATTTTCAACTGCTTGGCATGCTCCCAGAGCTGAAAGGGCACGTCGGCGCCGGCGATCAGTATCGTTGCCGCACTTAACAGCAGAAACGACCAGAGAATGATATTGCCTGCATCCGCCATCCCGGGGCCAAGACCATTCAGTCCGAGATACAGCAGCTCGTCCATCTTCAGCCACAACAAGAATATGGCCAGACCCACCATCAGACTGAACTTTACCAGGGCCTTGAGTAATTCCATCAGACCACGCACACCGAATACCCGTGTCAAACCCTTGACGGGATCCATCTTTTCCCACTTGAATGCCAGCGCCTTGACTGAAAACATCCAGCCTCCGACCAGCATCGGCGCAAAGAAGGCCGCCAGAAACAAAATAACGAGTAAAGGCCCTATACTTTCCAGGGCTTCAAAGCAGGCCTGCAGAAACAGCGGTACCAATAGTGAACTGTCATAAAGTTTTGCGCGGCTGATTGAAAAATACTGCGTCATCAACCAGGACATATTGCTGACCATATGATTGCCAAAGATAAAAAACCCGGTCGCGGCTGTTAACAGCAGCGCCATGGTATTGAGTTCTCTGGAGCGGCCAATCTGGCCTTCATTTCTGGCCTCCTCCTGACGCTTTGGGGTCGCCTCCTCAGTGCGTTCCTGGCCTTCATTTTTGCCCTCTGCCATATCAGCATCAGCCCCCGGTTAAACGATCCAGCATACTGAAGGCCTGTTCGAACAGACTGATCATATGTGGAATAAATCCATCAAGAGTGAACATGACGATGAAGACCCCGAGGATAATCATGATAGGGAAACCAACGGCAAAGATATTCAACTGTGGCGCGGCACGGGTCATTACACCGAAAGCGAGATTAACGATAAGCAGCGATGCCATCGCCGGCAGGGCAATCAGTACCGACGTACTGAGTATGCTTCCCAACCAGTTGATGACCTCCCATGCGGCATCACGACCGAGTCCCTCAACACCCACAGGCAAATGTTGAAAACTGTTTACCAGAGCCTGCACCATCAGTAAATGTCCGTCAACGGAGAGAAATAACAGCGTGGCCAGCAACAGATAGAACTGGCCGATGACCGGTACCTGATTGCCGTTCAGCGGATCCACCATCGACGCCATCATCAAGCCCATCAACTGACCGATGGCCTGACCCGCTATTTCCAGTGCAACAAAGACAGTGCGTATGGTCAAGCCCATGGCCGTACCGATAATCACCTGCTGAATGGAGGTCAATACCCACGGACCTGTAAAAGGTTCCAGATAAACCGGGACCGGCAATACCGGCACAATCGCGATGGTAATGGCAATGGCAATCACCAGTCGTATACGCACCGGTACCGAGCGTGTACCGATAATGGGGGCGGCCATTAACAGGCCGGCAACACGAAAAAACGGCCATATCCATGATTCAAGCAAGGCCACCAGCGTATTATCAAGAACGATCATGGCTAGCCAATCAGTGAAGGAATCCGGTTAAACAGGCGCAGAGTGTAGTCCACCACCAGTTGCAATATCCAGGGGCCGGCCATCACCATCACCAGCAGGGTCACCAGCAGTTTTGGAATGAAGCTCAAGGTCATTTCATTAATCTGTGTCGCCGCCTGAAACATGCTCACCAGCACACCCACCATCAGTGCAGGTACCAGCAACACCAGCAACAGGACGGACAGCAGCAACAGTGCTTCCTGACCGATATTGAGCAGAGTATCCGGCGTCATTATTATTTCCTCTGCCGACTACACATAAAAACTGGATGCCAGCGTGCCGATGATCAGGGCCCAGCCATCGACCATGACAAACAACATCAGCTTGAAAGGAAAGGAGATGATCAACGGCGACAGCATCAACATGCCCATCGACATCAGCACGCTGGCCACCACCAGGTCAATAATCAGAAAGGGGATAAAAATAAGAAAACCAATCTGAAACGCTGTTTTCAGCTCACTGGTAACAAAAGCAGGCACCAGCAATCGAAAGGGCACCTCATTAACCGATGATACTTCAGTACCTGAAAGATCGCTGAACAAGGTAATGTCGTTTTCACGGGTCTGCGCCAGCATAAATTCACGCAGTGGCAAAGCTGCCTCCTGCACCGCCTCGTTCAGCGTGATATCTTCGGCAAGATAAGGTTGTACCGAGCCCTGGAAGATCTGATCCAGCACCGGTGCCATGACAAAGAAAGTCAAAAACAGTGCCAGACCAATCAACACCTGACTGTTGGGGGTCTGCGCTGTACCCAGTGCCTGCCGCAATATGGCCAGCACGATAATAATGCGGGTAAATGAAGTCATCATCAACAGACCTGCGGGCAGCAGCGTCAGCGCTGTCATCAACAACAGGATCTGAATGCTCAAGGTGTAAGTCTGACCGCCACCGGCATTGTCCGCAACGGTGACAATGTCCAGACCGGTTTGAGCACTGGCCACAGGCGCCAGTGCCATCATCAACAGTGTGAGAATTAAACGGCGATTCATCATGCCCTCAGGCTCCTTTTATTTTCATTCTTGACAACAATTGATTAAAGGCCGGGGGGGCTTCCTTCTGTTCATGTCCCTCACTCTCGACAATATCGTCGCCAAGAACGTGCAGGGGATGTATTCCCTGCGGCGACAGACCCAGTAATAAATACTCATTGTTCACCCTGACGATCAGCAGACGCTCCTTTGTCCCCAGGTGCATGGTATCCACCATTTTCATATGGCCCTTGTTCATACCATGGAAACCGGACACACGTTTCAGCAGAAACACAACGGCAAAAAACACCAGTAACACCAGTGCCAGGCCTGCCAGAAGATTGATGATTTGCGACACCGACACCGCCTCGACCGCTGATTTGACAGGCTCGGCAGCCATCAAGGACCAGGGTGTCAACGCCGTGGCAAAAGCGCTGACTGATACAGCCCTGCGCAGCCACCACCGGCAGCCAGTGAGTGAATATTTCATCAATTACTGCAGGTTCTTTACTCTTTCGAGTGTACTGATAACGTCGGTCAACCGAATGCCGTACTTTTCGTTTATCACGACGATTTCGCCATGCGCCACCAGCGTGTTGTTCACCATTACATCCAGGGGTTCACCGGCCAGTCTGTCCAGCTCGACAACCGATCCCTGATTCAGTTGCAGGAGATTGCGAATACTGATTTTGGTCTGACCAATCTCCACTGACAAAGAGATGGGGATATCCAGGATGGTATTGAGATTACTCTCCTCAGGTACTGTGGTGGCATCATCACTGAGCTTGTCCAGAGGTGCCTGTTCAATGCCCATACTCTCCGCCATCATTGCATCCGCATCTGAAATGGCCTCTTCCTGAATCTGCGCCTGCATCGCTTCATTTTCTGCTTCGGGACTAATGGTCTCTTCAGACATGACTTGTTCCTCTGTAATACTTGAATTTATGGCTCTTCATTATTAATAATCTCCGTGACCTTCAAGGCACGATTACCCCGTGACATACCGTAGCTGGCTCTGAACACCGGCACATCTTCAATTGTCGCCGAGACAGTCTCGGGAAAATCAAAGGGAAAGACATCACCTGCCTTCATCGATTTCAGATCGCGTAATGTCATGTCCAGTGTCGTTAAGCGACTCTTCAATACCAGAGGTGCCAACTTCAGGCTTTCCGTCAATGAGCGTCCCCAGCGCTCGTCCCTTTCCGCTGTATCACTTTGCACACCCGCATGCAGTTGCTCCCGTATGGGTTCAATCATCGAGTAGGGCAGTGTTATGTGAATATCACCACCGCCGTTGTCCAGCTCGACATGAAAGGTTGAGACGACAACAACTTCGCTGGGGCTGACTATATTGGCGAAATGGGGGTTGACCTCGGATCCGATATGTTCAAAATCGAGTTCCTTAATGGGTGCCCAGGCTTTTTTCAAATCGACAAACATCTTTTCCATGACCGACTTGATTACCTGCATCTCAGTACCGGTAAAATCCCGTCCTTCTATCTTGGTGTGGAATTTTCCACTGCCACCAAAGAAGTTATCAACAATGGAATAGACCAAAGTCGGGTTCAGAACGAACAGTGCCGTACCACGCAGCGGTTTGATTTTGACCAGGTTCAGGTTGGATGGCATAAACAGACTGTGGATATATTCACCAAATTTATTCATTTGCACGCCTTCCGCCGTAATCGTCGGCGAGCGTCGCAGAAAATTGAACAGGCTGATACGAAAATTTCTGGCGAAACGTTCATTGATCATATCCAGCGTCGGTAAACGACCCCGGACAATACGGTCCTGACTGGTAAAGTCATAACCTCGTGCCTCACCCGGCACCAGTTCATCAGCAGTATCCGTTTCAACATCGCCTGAATCGACACCTGTCAGTAAAGCGTCAATTTCATCCTGGGAAAGTATGTCAGTAGACATAAGGCCTTACTGCATCACGAAACTGGTGAAATAAATATCTTCAACATCACCATCGCCGGTTTCTTTTTTCAATATTTTTCGTACTTCCGCCAGCACCTGTTTACGCAAGTCTTCTTTGCCTTCCGGTGTGATCAGCTCGTCATAGCGTTTACTGCTCAGGATAAACACGACATTATTGCGAATCTGTGGCAGATGCGTGGTAATGCTTTCCTTAATCGACGGGTTCCTGGTCAAACCTCCTATATTGACCTGCAGGAATTTGGCCCGACCCTTACCGGCAAAATTGACGACGAAGGGCGGATCAAGTGAAAAATAATAGGGCGTATCCAGCACTTCTTCTTCCTCTTCCGCATCACTTACCTGATCATCCGCTTCAGCCACCTGATCATCCGCGGCGCCACCCTTCATGAAATAAAACGCAGCCCCACCTCCACCAAGTGCCAATACCGCGACGATAATAATGATCAATCGCAGTTTGGATTTCTTGCCACCGCTTTCTTCAGCACCCTCTTCTTCGTTTTCTTCACTTTCAATGTCATCTGCCATATTCACTTCTCCTAAAGAATCCATCTGTCTTTAGCAAAGGCTATGCCACCAAAAAATATTGAGTAAATATAAGCACTTGGCGGCTGGCAATTGTTTGAGATGTCAACAAATTGACTGTTGCAAAACATCGCAACGAACTTCGGGAAGAATACGGGGCTACATCAGTTATGATCGCGCATGACCGGCAGAGTCACGTTTACCTCCTGTAAACTCTGCGGCCAATGGCTTTGGTTTTTATTTACCTCGGCTGGAATACAGAAAGCGTCTTCAGTTCAAACGAAGTGATCAACCAGGCCCAGTTTTATATTAACAACCTCATCAAGTCTCTTGTCAACAATATCACCCTCTTCCATGTAGGGATAAGCGGAGTGTTCCTGTCGGCCCGTCTCGCTGTAACCCTGTCTCTGTGACAAGGACTGATCCGAAACGCTGCTCTGACTCAGATTGATGCCGTTGTCGCTGAACATATCCCGCAATCTTGGAAAGGCTTCCTCAATGGCATCGCGCACCGTATTATTGTGCGCGTAAAAATTAACACTGGCCTTGTCCTGATGCAGACTGATTTTAACCTCGATGGGGCCGAGCTCAGCCGGATTCAGGCTGATCTGGGCTGATTGTTGATTGTTCATCACCATCCATGCCACGCGCCCGGCCAGATTGTCGCCCCACTTCGCCTGCTGCACCGGCGCATCTATCGACAGCCTGGGCATACTCGTGGTCTGATTGATCGACTCCGATGGATTGAGTTTGGCGCTGACACCCGTGCTCAAAATCGCCGTGGTTTCCGCCGGCCGTTCAGTCATCGGCATATCAGGCGCGGCGACATTAACACTTTTGAGCACAGTATCCATCTTCACGACAGTCTCATCACCCGCGTCGGATGTGAGTGTATCGACCTGATCATTCAGCGCGACCGGCATGGCCACTCGCGTCTGCCGCTGTTCCTGTGTCACGTTCGTGCCTGTTTTCTTCTCGCCGGGACGATCCTGCGCCAGTTGAAACGGCAGCACCAGAGCTTGTCCGGCGATAATCTCCTCACCCTCATCCTGTAAAGGCAGATCGGGCTCACTTGTCAGGCTCAATACCGCTTCTTCTGTCTGATCGCTCAGCGGCATTAACGGCAAATCCTTGCCATCCGGCAAGATCTCCTGTTCACTCAACAACAGATCAGATAAAGTCGACACATCCACCTCGCTCTGCTCACTCAATTGTGACAACAAAGCGTCATCGAATTTAACTTCTTTTATTTCAGATAGTTGCGTATCTACACCTGCTTCTTCTGATGACAAAATTGCACCGGCGTCGCTACTACCCGGCAAGCCAGTCACTGTGAGCTTCGCTGCATCGATCATCTGTGTTCATCCTCAATATTTTTTCAAAGAGGAAAATGCAATGGCTATGCCACTTTTCATTCATTTTTTTGAATCTTCCTTCAGCGCAGGCGGCGCGGGTTGCCGTTTCTTGTCGGCAACGGGACGCAACTCAGGTATTCATTCTATGATACTGCGCACGATCATCCAGTTCATTGGCCTCCCGTGATTCGTCGAGACAGATCTCCATTTTTCTTATCTTGCCCATAAGTTTGTCCATTGCATCGGAATGTTTGTGGGCATCCAGCCATGCCTGTTTATCCAGATGACTGTTCTGTCTTTGTCCTTCGACCTTATTGCTCAGAATATTGATCCCCTCATCCAGTTGTCGAATAAAGCGCTGGCGTTCCTGCAACTGTTTCGCCGTCATCGATTGATTGCCTGCATGGCTGCCCAGCGTGTATTCGCTGCGGAAACCACGCAGTTCACTCAACTTCTTTTCGTACTCATTCAATTTGTGTTCCGTTTCAATGGCAACACGGGCCGCATCACGCTTTTTTTTCGTGGCGATTCTTAATACAGATAAAAATTTTTCTGATCGGGTCATATCCAGCTCTATTCCTGTTGTTCACCTGTCAAATCTTCCATACCGCTGTACATTACCGCCAATTGTTCAGTACTGGACTGGAAGCTTACTTTTTCGTGCATTCCCTGGCTGAGAAACTGCAACATATAGGGGTGCATTTTTATCGCCATATCGAGTTGCCGGTCGGTACCGCTCTGATATGCCCCGACATTAATCAGATCACGATTCTGTTCATACAGTGAGAATAATTTTTTCAAACCGTTGGCAATGGACTGCTGTTGCGTCGTCGTGATTTGATTCATCGCCCGACTGATGGAGCGCTCAATATCCACCGCCGGATACATACCCCCGTCGGCGAGATGCCGCGATAGCACCACGTGTCCATCCAATATGGCGCGGGCAGCGTCGGCGATAGGATCGTTCTGTGTATCCGCTTCGGTCAGTACCGTATAAAAAGCGGTGATGGAACCGCCACCTTCAGGGCCGTTACCTGCCCGTTCCACTATTTGTGGCAAACGGGCAAATACCGATGGCGGATAGCCCTTGGTGGCCGGTGGCTCACCGATGGTCAGGCCGATCTCCCGTTGTGCCTGGGCAAAGCGGGTCAGTGAATCCATCAGTAACAACACATTATGCCCGCAGTCGCGAAAATACTCGGCGATACTGGTCGCCAGCATGGCTCCCTGCAGACGCATCAAGGGGGGATCATCCGCTGGTGTGGCGACGACAACCGATCGGCGCAGACCATCGTCACCCAGACTCTGTTCGATAAATTCCTTGACTTCACGTCCTCGTTCACCAATCAAACCCACTACAATGATATCGGCATCCGTGTATCGGGTCATCATGCCAAGCAATACACTTTTGCCCACGCCACTGGGAGCGAACAGACCCAGTCGTTGACCGCGGCCTACCGTCATAAACGCATTGATGGAACGAATACCCACGTCGAGTGGTTCCCTGATGGGCGCACGCTGTAATGGATTGACAATTTTGCCTTTCAAGGGGACCCGGGACACTGTCTTCAATGCGCCTTTACTGTCCAGTGGACGGCCGGCCCCATTCAATACTCTACCGAGCAACCCCGGCCCTACGGCCACATCACCACTTTTCCCCAGCGGCGTCACCCGCGCATTGGGGGCAAGACCGTGAGGTTCATCCGTCGGCATCAGAAACAGACTGTCACCGGAAAACCCGACCACTTCGGCTTCAACAGACTGACTGCCCACATTGCTTATGCGACAACGATCCCCCACCGCCGCTCGACAACCGTCGGCTTCCAGCGTCAGGCCGATCATACGCCTGAGCCTGCCATGCACGACCAGCGGTGGAGCTGAAATATTTCTTTCCATCATCGCCTGCAAACGTCTGGATAATTCCTGGGATCGGCTCAGGTTAAGCATCGTGATCGGAATCCCGTTCACCACCGAGTAATTTTGCCGAGATAGCGGACAATCTCGCATCAACGCTGGCATCAATTAGTGAAGATTCTGTTTCCACCCGGCAGTCACCACGTGTCATGGACAGATCTTCCATGATGCACCAGCTGTTTTCATCCTCTGTGATGGACAGCGCCGTCTTGACCACTTCTGCATCTTCCGGATGTAAATAGAGTCGTGGCCGCAGCGCGGAAACGGGCAGGACACTCAGAGCCTCACGCACGACGGCAACAATTTCTCCCGGTTCCACTTTCATTTCACGTCGAACCAGATGCCGGGCGATCTGAATGGTCAAAGCCACTATATTATGCTCGACTTCGTCATCCAGTTTCTGCAGCGGCGCCGCCATCTGCACCATCAAATTCTGAAACATCTTGATTTGCGCATCCAGCCTGGCCAGTGCCTGCTGCTTTCCATCCTGATATCCCTTTTCCAGACCTTCTTTTCGACCGCTGGCAAAAGCCTCGTTGTAGGCGTCTTTTTGCAGCAGCTGTATTTGCCGTGCCGTAGGTGGTTTCCCGGGATAATCATTCTTGCCCGTGATGGGACCTTCAACGACAGGTGCTTCCCAGGCATGGACTGCGGATAAATCTTCTTTCGCTGTATTTCGAACCGGTAATGTCATGATTTTCAGATCCGCCCGGTACCGGAATACCCGATCCCGGCCTGGAATATTGTTTTACTTCGATGTGGATTTGTCATCGTCGACAGACTGTTATTTTCCTGAAGGGCTGATGCTAAACCATCTCTTCCGCCGAGCCGCCGCCGCCCAACATAATCTGCCCCTCATCTGCCAGGCGTCTGGTAATCGTCAGGATTTCTTTTTGCGCCGTTTCCACTTCACTCAGACGTACCGGTCCCTTCGCTTCGAGATCATCACGTAACATTTCAGCGGCCCGCTTCGACATATTACCGAATATTTTTTCCTTCAATTCATCGTCTGTTGCTTTCAGGGCCAGCAGCAGCGTATCCGTGGCCACTTCCCTGAGGATGGTCTGAATACCCCGATCATCGACATCCACCAGGTTATCAAATACAAACATCAAATCCTGGATTTCCTGACCCAATTCTTCATCCGTCTCCTTGACCTTTTCCATAATGACCGCTTCCATTGCACCGTCAACAAAGTTGAGAATATCGGCGGCGGTCTTGACCCCGCCGATGGCAGAAGATTGAATATTGGCGCCGCCTTTCAGCTGTTTTTCCAGCGTGTCATTCAGTTCCTTCATGGCTGCGGGCTGTACGCCTTCAAGCGTGGCAATACGCAACATGATATCGGCCTGTACTTTCTCCGGAAATTCCGACAACACCAGCGCCGCATGATCACTGTCGAGATAGGAAAGAATGATGGTGATGATCTGGGGATGTTCATTCTGAATCAGTTCGGCAATGGCGCGCGCATCCATCCACTTCAATGACTCCAGTCCCTTTGAATTGCCTCCCAGCAATATTCTGTCAATAATACCGGTGGCTTTTTCATGGCCCAGCGCATTCGTCAACACATTCCTGACATATTCCTCGGCCCCCATGCCCACCGATGTCTGCGAGTTGACCGTCTCCAGGAATTCCTCGAGTACACCTTTCACCACATCCTTACTGATATCACCGATACTGGTCATGGCCACACCGATGCGTTGTACTTCTTTCGGTCCCATATGTTTCAGCACTTCAGCAGCCGATTCTTCACCGATAGTCATCAACAATACGGCTGCCCGTTGATCGTAGTCGAGACCCTGTTTTTGCACGCCACTCATGTTTCTTCACCCACCCAGCTCTTGACCACCTGGGCACTTAACTTCGGATCATCCTTGACCATGCTCTGTACGGTTTGCAGACTGCCCTGATAATTTGCCGGGCTGTTTAACTGCGGCACATCGCCGGCGTGATTAAGCTGCGCCGGACCGCCGCCGGCGGCTCCGCCCGCCGCTGCCATACCACCGGCCGGTAATGCCGCAGCAGCCGGGGCACCGGCCAGCACCGCCCGATTGAGGCTGATCTCCTTGTTAACCAGATTCTTCAGTGCGGGTTTCAGGACGCCAAACACAAGAAACAGAACGAATAAACCACCCAAAGCCTGCCTGGCAATATCCAGCACCCAGGATTGTTGCCAGACAGGCTGTTCCGGCAAAGGCTCCAGCGGATCTGGTCTGGCAAATTCCGCGTTCATCACATTCACGCTGTCACCTCGCAAGGCGTTATAACCCGTTGCTTCTTTCACCAGCGCCGTGATCTGCAGTATTTCTTCCGGGCTGTGTTCCGTATGAATAACTTCACCCTTCTCATTCAGACGGCGTTTGTAGTCGAGTAATACCGCAATGGACATTCTGCGCATGGCCCCCATCTGCATGCGGGTATGACTGATGGTTTTATCCAGCTCGTAATTTCGTGTCGCGCGTCGTTGTACGTTTGAGTTCCTGCCGGTCTGTGTACCGGCGGCATCACCCGATCCGGTCAGATTGTCACCGATACTCGCATCGGCCGGCGGCTGATTGGACAGGGCACCGGGGACACCGCCCAGTGCGCCACTGCCATTACGCGCTTCTTCTTCCACCTGTTCACTTCTCAATGCCAACTGGTCAGGGTTGTACATCTCCCGTGTTTGTTCGGTACGGGTAAAATCAAATTCAGCTGTCACCTCCGCCTTCACGCCTTCCTGCCCCACTATCGGCGCGAGGATATCTTCTATACGTTTGATATAAGACTCTTCCACCCGTCGTGCGTACTTGAACTGGCTGCTGCTCAGGCCCAGTTCACTGGAATTGCCATCCGGTGTCATCAATCGCCCTCGTTGATCGACAATACTGACATGCTCAGCTTCGAGATTGGGTACGCCGGCTGCGACCAGGCTGGCAATGGCCGCCACCTGACCAGGATCCAGTTCATGTCCACCATAAAGATCCAGCATGACTGACGCGTTTGCCCTTTTCCTGTTGCGGACAAAACTGGATTGTTTCGGGATGGCAAGGTGGATGCGGGCGCTGCGAACGCTGCCCAGCTTTTCTATCGTTTTTGCCAACTCGGCTTCCAGCGCATGTTGGTAGCGGGCCTGCTCTATAAACTGGCTGGTACCGATACCCTGTTCTTCCTGGAGCATGGCAAAACCGATATTGGCATTTTTCGGCAAGCCTGCCGCCGCCAGTTTCATACGCGCATCGTGAACTCTGGTACTGGGTACCATGACCGCACCGGAACCTTCGTCCACCCGATATTCAATCCCGGATTTTTGCAAACTATCGAGTACCTGGCTGATATCCTGATCGGAAAGGCTGCCATACAGCAAGCTGTAATTCGGCGTCTGTGACCACAGGACCACATACACTCCCAGCGCGACACTGGCGGCCAATACGACCAAAAAACCCAACTGTCTGAGGATGATGGTGCGTTTTATATCCGCAGGAATAACGATTGTTTCTGCCATAGTCTACTGTTTACCGGTAACAACAAGTGAAATTAGAGTTGCATATTCATCACGTCCTGGTAAGCACTCACAAGACGATTACGAACCTGGGTCATAGCCTGAAAAGAAAGACTGGCTTTCTGCAGGCCAATCATGACATCAGCCAAATTGACATCCTTGTCGCCTGACTCGAATGCCTTTGTCAATTGTCCGGCCTGCTGTTGTACCTCACTGACTTTATCTACAGATGATTTAAGCAAAGTGGAAAAGTCCGCCGCCCCTTCCGCCGGAGGGGTATTGACCTGCAATCCCTGCGCCTTCTCGGCCATGGACCGCATCTGCACCAGTAATTGATCAACACTTATTTCATTCATAGCATGCTCCGATTATCCATCCTGATTTTTTTAAACTCCGGTCACAAACAGTTGCAAAATAATGACCGAAACCTGTTTATGTTTATTTACGGCATGAGTGTCGTGTATGAGCTCAACCCGGTATCGCCACGCCTTCGTCACGCATGCGTGCCAGCTTGTAACGCAGGGTTCGTGGACTGATGCCCAGTGTCTCTGCGGCCGTTTTTCTACTGCCTTGTGACTGCACCAGCGCTTTTAATATAGTTTGGCGTTCCTGTACCCGCAGATCGCTGCCGAGCGTTTCCGGCAACACTACATTGTCACTTGTCGCTTGCCACGCATCTTCACCGTGTAAATCTTCAAAGTTCAGATCATCGGCTTTGATCATGCCGTTACCGTGCAGGATCAACCCACGCTGCAGAACATTATCCAGTTCTCTCACATTACCCGGCCATGCATGCGTTTTCAGTTTCAGTATGGCGTCGTCAGACAGGCAGGGACAAACGGTACTGTTCTTGCCCGCCACCCGCTGCAGAAGAAATTCAGCAATAGGAATAACATCCTCCACTCTGTCCCGCAGGGCCGGCATTTCAATACGGAATACATTCAGTCGATAGTAAAGATCTTCACGGAAGCGGCCGTTTCTGACTTCTTCCAGCATGTTCCGGTTGGAAGTCGCCATGACCCGAACATCCAGCGGGATCAATTTTTGATCACCGAGGCGTTCCACTTCACGCTCCTGCAGTACCCGCAGAAGTTTCGCCTGCAATCCCAGACTCATCTCGGAAATCTCATCCAGCAGCAATGTCCCGCCCTGGGCCTGCTCAAACTTGCCGGGACAGGACTTGTAGGCCCCGGTAAATGCCCCTTTCTGATAACCAAACAGGATGGCTTCCAGCATATTGTCGGGAATGGCGGCGCAATTGATGGCAACGAAGGGTTTTTCACTTCTGTCGGAATGACGATGAATATACTGCACCAGCACTTCCTTGCCGGTGCCGCTCTCACCCGTCACCAGTACCGTAATGTCACTTTGCGCCACCTTGTTCGCCAACGCGACGACGCTCTGACTGATATCAGACACCGCAATCATGCCGTTTTCGGCATGGTTCGACAGGGGCAGGAACTGACTCACCTTCGTCGCCAGCACTTCCGGCTCAAAGGGTTTGACCAGATAGTCCATCGCACCGGCCTGAATCGCCAGCACGGCCTGCTGAATCGTGCCGTAGGCTGTCATCAATATGACCGGTTTGCCGGGATATTTATTAGTGATCCTTTGCAGTAACTGTATGCCGTTGATCTGCTTCATTTGCACATCACTGACCACCAAATCGATACTTTCCTTTTCCAGTACCTGCATGGCCGTGCTACCGTCATCAGCAATGAAGGTCCTGTGCCCAATCAGCTCAAGAGTATCTTTCAGCGCTTCACTTAAAGACATATCATCTTCAACGATAAGTATCGTACTTGTCATTTATCTCTCCAACACAATTACAATTTGATTTTTCAATAACCGGGATAGTGATTATTCAGCAGCCAGGGGCAGCTTGATACGAAAAGTCGTACCGTGTTCCGCACTGGTCTCAAAATCTATCTGACCGCCATGGGAGCGAATAACCGAATCGGCTACCGCCAGACCCAGACCGCTGCCCTGCGAGCGGGTGGTGAAAAAGGGTTCAAAGACCTTTTCCTGTACGTCTGCATGAATACCCGGACCGTTATCGGAAAAGTATATTTTCACATGATCATCGACGTCCCGCTCAACCAGTACCCTGATGTGGGGTGACTGTTGACATGCCTGTATGGCATTGTTCATGAGGTTCTGCAAAATGCTGATAAAGGCGGGACGATTGACTTTTATGGAAATATCTTCAGCCCTGTTGTCAATTTCAAGACAACTTGCTGTTTGTTCCAGCTGTGCTTCGACTGAATTGTGAAACTCACTTAACAAATCCGCTATCGAGTGAATTCTGGAGTTGAAACTCCCGCCCCGGGCGAACAACAGCATATCTTCCACCAGCGACTCCAGATGCTGCAGACGTGCGATTAACTTGCCGACAAACCTGCCGCGTCTGTTCTTGTCAAGGCCGACGTGCTGAATATTGGATGCGTACAACAGCGCAGTGGATAAGGGGGTGCGGATCTGGTGTGCCAGCGAGGAGGCCATTTCACCCATTGCCGATAAACGCTTCAGACGACCCAGTTGATGTTGCAGTTGCCGGGTTTCCGTTACCTCCTTGATCAGGATTAATTGCCCTGCTTCTTCTTCCAGAGATTGCGTTGATATGTTCACGCATCGATTATCGGCAAGAGTAATATCATGACCATCATCCCAACGTGGGGAAAATGAACGTTCGACAATATTACGCCAGACTTCCCCGAGCAGGGGTTCGCCAAGCAAATCGGCTGCCGCTGGATTGTATTCGACGATGCACCCGTCTCTGTCAAGCACGATGACGCCCGCCGGCAAGACTTTCAGCAGGTTTTGCAGACGTTTGGCAATACGTTCCTTTTCTTCAAATTGACGAATACGTTCATGGCGGGCGTTGGCCAGTTCCGAGTTCAGCGAGCAGACCTGCGTTTCCAGATCGCGATAGACCTCGGCCAGAAAACTCGAGGCCTGATTAAAATTGGAGAAGGCCGCTTCCAGTTCTCTGGTCTGTGCCTGATGATTATTATTTGATAATGGTTGTAGCATACTTTCTCACTGTCATCGCCATGGAGCTGTTTTGCTTTCATGGGAGCAAGGAGTATGCCAGTGTGATTTTACGCTTTTTTTATAGGTGTTTTAAATTTATCAAGAAAAATGGTGAAACAAAATATCGTACATTCAGGAACAAATTGTCAAAAAGCCGACGCACTGTCCTTGCGTTCCATGCCCAGTTTGCGCATTTTTTCCACCAGCGTCGTCCGTCCCATCTTCAGACGCTTGGCGGCATGAGATACAATGCCGTTGGATTCGTCAAGTGCCTGTCTAATCAAGGTATATTCCACCTGGCTGACATGATCTTTCAGATCAAGACCGTCCTTGGGCAAACGAGGTGCGCCCAGACTGGTCTGCATCTTGTGCGTTTCATCGTTGTCCACTTTTTTGCTGAGTAATTCAGCAGATTGATATTTCTCCGGCAAATCCTGAACGTCAACAGTACCATTGGGATAAAGAATGGACAGACGTTCGATCAGATTGGCCAACTCCCTGACATTGCCCGGCCAGGCATATTGAGACAGGGCATCGACCGCCAGACTGGTCATGGAAATGGAGACCCCTCCTTCATGCTGTAATCTTTCCGTAAGATCGTTAATCAACAGGGAGATATCATCAATACGATCACGTAAAGCCGGCATCTCAATAGGAAAAACATTCAGACGATAGTAAAGATCTTCACGAAATCGCCCGGCTTCAATCGCTGCTTCGAGATTAACATGGGTGGCGGCAACAATGCGCACATTGGCGGTAATGCTTTTATTGCTGCCGACTCTCTCATAGGTCCTTTCCTGTAAAACACGCAGCAACTTTACCTGCATCGACAGACTCATATCACCGATTTCATCAAGAAACAGGGAGCCCCCTTCCGCCATTTCGAAACGCCCCTTGCGGGTACTGATGGCACCGGTAAAGGCACCCTTCTCATGGCCAAACAGTTCGCTCTCGAGTAAATCCGGCGGGATCGCGCCACAATTTATCGGCACAAAGGGTTTATTTCGACGTGATGAATGGTAATGAACGTTCCTGGCCACCACCTCCTTGCCGGAACCTGATTCACCGACAATCAAAACATTGGCTTCGGTATTCGCAACTTTTTCCACCATGCGACGAACCCGTTTGACACTTTCGCTTGAACCACCAAGGCTTCTGAACAGTTCCACGGAACGGGGGTCGCCATCTTCATGACGTTGTTGCCGATAAATGTTCACCTGTTGCAGGGCATGCTCGAACCGGTTGTAGCGTAGCGGTAACTCAAGCCTGGCGATGCAACCCGTTTCCAGTTCCTGACTGAAACGTGGCATATTCTGTGAATCCACGATCTGGATAATCGGCACGTGTGCATCGGCGATGCGAATGTCTCGAAAGATACTCTGCAGTTCCCGGCTGGAACCACACCCACTCAACAACACCAGAGAAATTTTGTTACCGTCATTGAAACGTTCGGCACAACCTTCCACCTTGGCAGGGATGATGGATTCAAATCCCATGAAGTCCATAATATCGCTTATGTGTTTACGAACTTTGGGGTTTTCTTCAACGACCAGGATACTTTCGTCCATTTTCTCAGCGTCTATGCTTGATTGTTATGTTATTCAGTTAAGCACCGTCCGCGTCTGTTGTCAAAATTTTGTCAGTATAAAAAACACCGTCACAGAAAAAAGAACAGAAAATTTCCTGCTTTCACGAAAATACTGAAAACCACAATCTGCCTCAGGAAAACAGGGCCTAAATACCGGGGAAAACCGATATCGCTTCCACGTCACCCGAACAATATCGAGCTCAAAGCGGATCCTCTTCGTTGGCCGAGATAATTGATCGGGCCATACGCAGCGCATCAATGCGGGTCTCCAGCACACCGGCATCTCCCAACAGGGCCAGTACGCCGGTTCTGTTCAACATCTCCAGTACAGTCGTCCTTGCCCCGAATAACAACACCACATCATCAATATCACCCAGACGCTGTATCACTTCCTCCAACGCTGCCGCCGCCGAGCTGTCGATAAAGGGAATATCGGACATATCGATAACAAGCACATCTTTCTCAATATCACTTTGAATGATTTTGGCGATATCCCGCGCCGAACCAAAACTCAAAGGACCTTCCACATGAAACAGGACTATTCGACCTGCCGCTTCCTCCAGTATCCCGGCTTCCTCTTCAGTCAAATCGTCCAGTTGATCGGCCCCAAAAGCAAATTTGGCACTTTTTATCTGTGCGTCGGCCATACGTGAAACAAACAGCACCGCCGCCATCACAAATCCGACGGCAACGGCCGTAATGAGATCGACAAATACCGTCATCAACAATGTGGAAAGCATGATCAGCACACCGGCCCGTGGTGCACAATGAATGCGTCGTAAATATTGCCAGTCAATAATATCGATACCGACCTTAATCAAAATTCCGCTCAGTACGGCCAGGGGAATATGACCCGCAAGATCACTGAAACCGATCACGATCAGCAACAACAATAATGAGTGCAATACCCCGCTCAGCCGGCTGCTTGCACCGGCACGTGCATTCACCAGTGTCCGCATTGTGGCACCCGCTCCCGGCAGCCCGCCAAACAGACCTGCCAGCATATTACCGATTCCCTGACCTATCAGTTCCCGGTTCGAATCATGTGATGTTCGTGTCATGCTGTCGACAACCAGTGATGTTAATAAAGAATCAATTGACCCGAGAAATGCGAGCACCAGAGCAAAACGAATGATGTGGTGTAATTCAGAAAGTGTTATCTGAGGAAAATAAAATACCGGCATCCCGGAGGGAATGGCCCCGATCACCGGTGCATTCTGAAAAACCGTGACGCCGGCGAGCGTCCCTGCCACCAACGCCAGCAGTGGCGGCGGCACAAGCCTGGCCAGCCGCGACGGCGTATAGACCATAATAATCAGCGCCATCGCTGCGAGCAGAAGCGCGCTGATATTGACTGTCTGAAGCATCTGCGGCAAGGCGACAAGCTTGATGAGTATTGGCCCGTTGGGCGCTTCATGACCCAATAAGGGGGCCAGTTGCAGAAGGATGATGATAATACCGATGCCGCTCATGAATCCCGAGATAACCGGTTGCGGCATCAGTTTTATATAGCGTCCGAAGCCCAGCTTGCCAAACATTATCTGGAATGCGCCGGCGAGAACGACAACCGTGAAAGCAGCTGACAGGTTTGGCGAAAAATGTGTGACGACCAGCGCCATGACAACGGTCATCGGGCCGGTCGGGCCACTGATCTGTACTTTTGTCCCACCAAAAACCGCCGCAAAAAAACCCACAAAAACAGCGCCATAAAGACCGGCCAGGGCACCGGCACCCGACGAGACGCCAAAAGCCAGTGCCAAAGGCAAAGCAACAACAGCGGCTGTCGCACCACCGTAAATGTCACCTTTTCGGGAATTCACATTCATTGAATTCCAAAGCGTCCCGGATTAAACGCCGAATGTTTCCTGCTGTCGTCCACTATCAGTATTCTGGATAAGGTAATATTTTCAAAGATTGAAAGAGCACGTGCTAAAATCACCTGCCTGATGGAAACAATAAGCGTAAAACAAAAACAGCGCAAATATGCCTGCACATAAGAAATTCAAAATACAGAACTGGCTTATATACCGATTGTGGCGTATTTCCCAGGAGGCCGGCTATGAACTGGAGGCATTCTATTCCAGTGAATTCGGTTTATCACCGATAGAATGGCAAGCCATTGCCGCCATTGCAAATTACGAACCCCTGTCAGCCAAAGACCTCGCGGCACTGGTGGATATCAATCAGGTCCAGATGACGCGAACATTAAGCAGTCTGTTGAAACAGAAGTTGATTTCGCGTCGAACGGATATCAACGACAGGCGTCGTATTGTATTAAGTTTAAATAAAAAGGGCGAGACCGTTTACTCGACAATATCACCGGTAGCCCAGGCGCTTGAAGATAAATTGATGGCCGTATTCAATAAACAGGAGCGCAAACAATTTCTCAGCCTGTTGAATCGTCTGGAGCGCCGCATAGAAATCAAATAATCGGTCGTAATCTGGAAGTGAAGTGACGCATGGCCTTCGGCTCCCAGCTTATTTCGAGCCCACTCATTTTATCTGCTTCACGGTGGATCTGCTCGAAGCATTCAATAATATAATCCGCCTGACTTTGCGTGTATACCCGCCGGGGTATCGCCAGCCTGACCAGTTCCATCGCTGCCGGTTTCTCAGAACCATCGGGCTGTCGGCCGAACATAAAAGACCCGATTTCGGCGCAACGAATTCCACCGGTAAGATAAAGTGCAACGGCCAGTGCCTGACCGGGAAATTGCAGGGCCGGTATATGCGGCAACATTTTCCTGGCGTCTATGAATACGGCATGTCCTCCAGCCGGTTTCATCACCGGTATACCGATTTTATCCAGTGCCTCGGTGATATACTCAATGGAGCGTATACGGTAATGTAAATAATCCTCGTCAATAATTTCATTGAGTCCGACTGCAATACATTCCAGATCACGACCGGAGAGACCACCATAGGTCGGAAATCCTTCAGTGAGAATAAGACGATTTAGGGCCTGTGTCGCCCAGTCATCATCGTTTAAAGCCAGCCACCCACCCATATTGGCAAAGGCGTCTTTTTTCGCGCTCATGGTCATACCATCCGCATAGGAAAATATTTCCTGCACAATTTCTTTGACCGATTTTCCTGCGTAGCCTTCCTCACGTAATTTTATAAAATAGGCATTTTCAGCAAAGCGGCAACTATCGATAAAAAAGGGTTTCCTGTAGCGCTTGCAGATTTCGCTGGTGGCCCGGATATTGGCCATGGAGACAGGTTGGCCACCACCGGCATTATTGGTAATCGTCATCACCACCAGTGGAATATTATCTGCCTTGTCGGCCAGCAATGCCTCGAGTTTTTCCAGATCCATATTCCCCTTGAACGGGTGTTCTATCGACGGATCGATACCCTCTGCAATGACCAGATCGACAGCTTGCACACCCACCGCCTCGAAGTTTCCACGGGTCGTGTCAAAGTGAGTGTTATTCGGTACGATCCTGCCTTCCGCTCCGATAATGGAACTGAGAATCGCTTCCGCCGCCCGCCCCTGGTGGGTGGGAATGATATGCTTGAACGGCATCAGTTCTTTAACGGCGGCTTCAAAACGAAAATAGGAAGGAGAACCGGCGTAGGACTCGTCTCCCTGCATCAGTGCCGACCACTGGGCCGTACTCATGGCCGAGGTCCCTGAGTCGGTAAGCAAATCAATAAGGACATCTTCCGACTTAAGTGCGAACAGGTTGTAATCAGCCTGTTCAATCAGTTCCAGTCGCTGCTCTCTGGATGTCATGTGAATCGGTTCCACAGCCTTGATCCGAAACGGTTCAATTATCGTTTTCATTCCTGTTGCCTCAAAGTTAATATCAGGTTTCCCCTTGTTAATCGCGAATATAATTGCAATTAATAATAATTGCAATATGAAATTAATAATTCAGAACAAATAAATTGACAAATACAGTAATGCGCACTTCCCAACAGGGATAACACAGGACGGGGGATCGACCGGCGAAAGGGATACTCAGGCTGCCCCGAATACCTGAAACAGACTTTACTTTTTATTTGAGCTGTTTCTGTATTTACTCAGATCCTCAGCAGCCGCTTCAATACCTTTAATTTCAACAAATACGATGCGAACCGGAGTTTGACCGACATTTTCACCATAGTGTTTGCCGACCGCACCGAACCAGGTTGCAGAGCCCGCTTTTTCTTTGACGATGAATGACTGTCCGTCCGCTGTCGTGATTTTTAAAGCACCGCCGGAAACGACATAGGAGGCCTTTGCCGGATGTGTGTGCCAGTTGTCTTTTTCCCCGGGATTGACCTGATATTCAACCACACGCACAAACTCGTTCTCCAACAGCACCTTGTACTTGCTTGACGAGACAATGACCGGATCGAGATCTTCAGCCTGCAGTCCTGCAGGCAGTAAAAGAGAGAACATGAAGATAACGGCTGTTACTGTTTTCGTTAAAACAAACATTGATTATACTCCGCTGCCGATGCCCGGCCTTATCAGAAGTAAAAAATATATTTACGAAAAACACTGCTGCCAATACGCAGGCATCTTGTTAACATAGTGACTTTGGATCACTCATATTGCGGGAGACACTATGCGCCTTCTATCACGCTTAGTCATCATATTGTTGATGTACGGTACATTCACTCACCTACAGGCTGCCGGGGAATGGAAAAATCCGGATCAGGCCGTCATAAAGAAGAAACCCCAGGCGCCTGTCAAGACCCCGGCGCCGGTACCCCGATCTGTCCCAGCAGCAAAGGGTCAGCTCAGCCTGGAAGGCATACGCGTATGCGATTACCGCTTGAGTTACACAGACAAAGGCTCCGGCGGGAAAATAGACGGTTCGTTTTATCTTCCGAATATCCCGGAGGGATATAGCATGATCGGCGCCTATGCCCAGGGCAATTACAACGAACCTTCGGATTGCGTACTGGCGGTGAAACCCGCCAACCCGCAAAGTGAAACCTTGTTGGCCTCACCTCGCGACTGGAAACGTCTTTGGAAAGATAAGGGCAGCGGCGCCAACATGGATGGTGCATTCTGGCATCCTTCCCCACCTGCCGATGATTATGTCTGCCTTGGCAGTCTTGCCAGTAAAGGATACAGACAAGTGGCACCGGCCAACTACGCCTGCGTCCACCGCTGTCTTGTCGAGAATATTCCCGCTGCCGGCCCGATATGGTCAACCCGGGGTACCGGAGCGAAACAGAAAGCGTATATTTACAAACTTCCTAACAGCAACAGTTTTTATGTGGTATCTGACAAACAACGCCCGACGAGTTTACAGGACATCAAGGGCAATATGACCTGCACTTTTTAATAAAGGTGCCGGAGTGATTAAAATTAAATCACTCCTGCACCTTTTTTTTTGTGAGTTGTTCGTTGGAGGTAATGCACATATCCAGATCTTTTATAATTCCATTCCGGATACTGTAAATCCATCCGTGCACTGACAGCTCAGCACCGTTTTTCCATGCCCGTTGAACCGTGGTGGTATTGCACACATTCGCCACCTGTTCAATAACGTTCAATTCGCAGAGCAAATCATGCCTGTCATCAAACTCCAGACCCTCCAGTTTTTCTGCATTAAAACGGACGACATCTTTGATATGGCGAA
This sequence comes from Gammaproteobacteria bacterium, assembly GCA_024278135.1. GTDB lineage: Bacteria > Pseudomonadota > Gammaproteobacteria > Eutrophobiales > Eutrophobiaceae > WLWS01. The sequence goes on along the minus strand of JAJRTU010000095.1, from coordinate 21,540 downwards.
GCCAGTTGTCAATAAGACCATGTTCATGATTTTCCATCGCTGCCTTTATCCCACCGCAACCATAATGACCACAAACAATAATATGTTTGACCTTAATCACCTCGACAGCAAACTGAATGACAGAAAGACAATTCAAGTCTGTATGAACGACAACATTGGCGATATTACGATGTACAAAGACTTCGCCTGGAGGCAGGTTGACTATCTGGTTGGCGGGGACCCTGCTGTCCGAACAGCCGATCCACAGATACTCCGGGTCCTGCTGCTTCGACAAAGCCTCGAAAAACCCGGGGTTTTCCTCCTTAATGGCATTCGCCCAGGCAAGATTCCTGTCAAACAAATACTTCAATGTTTTCATATTGGCGCGGTCTCTTCGTTGCTATCAGGTCACATACTTCGATATTTTTTCAAACGTAAATATATACCGAATTACAGTCGGCCGGTGCAGTACCCGGAACTCGGCAATCTCTTTTATTGAAGTGCTCAAGCCATCCTGACTCTGCTTATCCTGGTTTTTATCTGCCGGAAGATAATATCATAGCGTCAATGATGTTGGAATGTGCGCTCTGCAACGCCTGACCGGATGACTGAATGTCAAAACCGGTGTGGAAATTCTTTTTTAAAGAGGATGGTTGCTGTAGGTATTTTTCAGATTACGGCCCTTCCGTAATTCTTTCAGCTTGTTTGCGAATTGTTGTTTTTGATGACTGACTATTTTTATAGCCGCCTGCTGGTTACTTAATATCTGATGGAGCTTTTCCTGCTGTTCCCTGGCCATATTTGCCAATGACCTGCCCTGCATGTAATTCATCAGAGACTGCCGGTGTTCGGCCACTTCTTTTCCAGACTTTCAAAACGCCCGGCCTTCACTTCACTTAGACAGGTATAGCTGTAGCTTAACAAGCCATCCAGTTCATCCTGTTCTGTTATATTTGTATTCATCAATCAGGTCTAGATCGCCTGCTTGTGCATCATATCAACATCGACTGCGGCCATGGGTGGATTGGACAGCAATGGCTGGCCGACGGTATCCCAGGCAGCTTTTATCTCCATTAACAGACCCTGTACTTCATCCAGCATAGCAACATCATTTTTGACATTGGCCTCCAGTAATCTGGAAGACATATATTCATACAGCCTGTCCAGGTTCAATGCCAGATCGGCGCCGGCTTTATGGTCCAGGCTGTCGCGTAAACCACCGATAATGGATATAGCCATACTGATAAACTCACCCTTTTTCTGGGTATCATGATTCTTGATATAAGCTTTTGCCCTGATTATTCGTGACAAGGCACCTTCCATCAGCATCTGTATCAGTCTGTGCTGGGAAGCATTGTCAACTTCGGTCTGGGTACCCAATCGGGTATATTGTTGCAGGGCCTTGATATTCGCCGCTTTTGTATAATTCATTGTCTATTCCTCAGTTCATGTTTCTGTAAGAATTCGGATCTCATTTTTGTTTCACTATGCTGCCGATGATTTTAAACTGCTCACTCAAAAAATTACTGGTCGAATTCAACTGGGACAACAGGACGTCCAGCCCTGAAAATTGTGCCAACAGTCTTTCTTCCAGCGCGGCCAGTTTGGTATTGAGATCTTGAAACTCCTTTGCAATACCGCTGATTGTCGTGTTCAATCCCTTGGTCTTGCTGTCAATGATCCCGTCTGCCTTTGTATACTCGCTCAGGACGCTGTCCATCTGAACAGCGATGCCGTTGGCGGATGAAAATAAATTGCCGACATCCGCAAAGTTGGTATTCAATGCATTACCCAGTCTGGTGGAGTCGATGACAAGCGTGCCATCGATCTGAGTGGTGATACCGATATCGACAAGCATACTGAAAGGCCCGCCAATATCATTAACCGAATTGCTGATTTCCGAACGCACCTGATTTCGCAGTGTACGCAAAGTGGCGTCGCCGAGGAAAATCCCGGCATCACCCGTGTCCACATTAAAGGCGGTGTAGTTGTTGGTCAGGGAGACGAAGGAATTATAATTGGAGACAAACAATTCAACCGCTGCGGTAACACGATCCTTGTCATCGGAAATGGTCAATGTGTAGTTTGTGCCGATATTTTCACCAACAATATCGAGCGTGACACCCTGGATTGCGTCAACGACAGTGTTCGAACTGCTCAGCACCTTTTGCCCGTCGATGTAAACTTCAGCATCCGTCGCGGCCGCTATTTCGCTTAATTGTTCCGGCGTTGTCCCGTCACTCGTATCGTAGTACAGGACGGAAAGACCACTGCCGTCCGTGTGCACGCCATCCGTATCATTGACGGTGATGGTAAGGGCGTTGGCCGTGCCGGTCTTTTCGGATCTGAGTACCAGTTTGGTCAGTGTTCCGTTTCCGGTACCATCATCAACCGTAATGATGGTGGCAGATACGCCGGTATTGTCTGTCGCATCATTAATGGCATCACGAACACCTGTCACGGTACTGTTGGAGCTGTCTATAGTGACATTGAAGCTTGCACCCCCCGCGCTGATGGTCAGTGTACCTTCTCCAATCACTGTATTGGCATCGGCAAATCCAGAAGACAACAACTTGTTCGCCTCCGCCAGATTTCTCACTTCAATATTGAAAATGCCCGCTGCCACGGAGCCGGTGGTAGAGGCTGTAAAAATTGTGGGATCGGATGATGTCGCCAGTGAAGCATCAAAGGTGGCCGGCAGTTTTAATGTTGTCGTCGCACTCTGGAAAGTCGATAACAGACTTTTCAGCGAGCCAAAAGCTGTTATTTCCGCCTCAATATCGGACTGTTGATTCGCCAGCAGCAGTGTCTTGGTATCACCCTCCGCAGCAACCAGCTGCGATACGATGGAATTGACATCAAGACCTGAACCCAGACCGGGTACTGAAATCATAACTGCTCCTTAAAATAGTTTGCATAAGCAATGCAGATTTCGCACCAATTACACACTGGTGTTGAATAACACCCCGGTATGCCTGTCCAGACTCTGCGCCATGACAGAAATATCTTCCGGCGGAATCGTTCTGATAATTTCCCTGGTTTCCCTGTCAATGACCCTGATAATAGTCCTGCCGCTTTCCGCATCAATGCTGAAACGCAGGTCGCGCTGTAAATTTTGCACATGGGAGTTCAGGGTTTCGACTTTCTTTTCGACAGACTCGTTGGAAAATTCTTTTTCCTGCACGTCATTCGAAGACCTTGGAAATTGGGATGTGGCAGGCAAATTTTGCCGCATAGCTACGGTTTCTGCCGCATTTACTTTTATCTTTTTTTGTGCGGACACAGCATTGGGCAAGCCTGATATATTCGGTGCTCCTTTTGTCGTGACTTCTGTAGGCATGCTATCCACCTCGAACTGTTTTAAACCTCAAAACCGGCCGGGCTTATGCGGGCCCGGCCGGAATTTAACTGCTGATTAATGCCTACTGTAATAGTGATAATACCAACTGTGGTGAGGCATTTGCCTGGGACAATATCGAAACACCAGCCTGTTGCAGTATCTGAGCACGGGTCAAAGCAGCTGTTTCAGCAGCAAAGTCCGCATCCATGATCCGACTGCGAGCAGCACTGAGGTTTTCGGAGGTTGTCGCCAGGTTGGAAACAACAGATTCAAAGCGACTCTGAATGGCACCGAGTGAACCACGTGATGTGTTGATGGAGTTCAACGCGGCATCAATGGAGGTAATGGCCGTGTTGGCTCCTGACACACTGGAGATATCAAGATTGGAAACCGCAGTACCGGACAATGACGCGGCGATGGTTTCAACCGTAAAGCCGGTATTGGCAATCGTACCTGTTGTGGTAAAAGCGATACCACCACTGCCGGTGGAATCCAGAGTCACCGTACTTTCAGTGGTGCCTGCTGCGCCAACGCCCGTTGCGGCTGCTGTCAAGGTGCTGAAGGCAACGGTTACGTTACGGCCGTCTGCTGCACTCAGGGTAACACCTGTGCTGTCAGCCCCCGTGTTGGTTGCTGTCACACCGGTCGCCGCACTGATGGCGTTAATGGCGGAGGTCACTGCAGTTCTGTCTGCAGCCAAAGTACCGCCACCCGTTGTGATACTGGCAGTCGCCACATTGTTAATGGTGATAGTCCCGGTCAGGGCTGCTGTTACCATGCTGGTACCCGACACACTGGTTGCCGCCGCAGATGCCGTCACACCGGTACCGGACAGGGCATTAATGGCTGATGCCAGGTCTTTCGCATCGGTTGTTGCTACCGCACCCAGCGTCACACCATTGATGATCAAGTCACCTGCAGAGATGGTATTGGTGGAAACAAGTGCAGCACTGGTTTTGGTTGACGAATAGCTGGCGCCCAGATCAGTCGTACGGGCACTGGCAATGGATGAAACACTGATGGTCTGATTGGCATCAGCACCAACCTGAAACTGCTGCGAGGTAAAGGTACCGTCGAGCAGACTCACACCGTTAAAGCTTGATGTCGTCGCAATGCGATCAATTTCAGCAATCAGTTCAGCCGCTTCATTCTGTAGTGCTGCGCGGTCGGATGAACTGTTGGTTGCGTTGGCGGACTGTACAGACAGCTCACGAATACGCTGCAGGTTATTGGTAATGGTACCCAAACCGCCTTCTGCCGTCTGTGCCAGTGAGATACCGTCGTTGGCATTACGTGATGCCTGATTTAAACCGCGAATCTGGGATGTCATACGACTGGCGATGGCAAGACCGGCAGCATCATCCTTGGCGCTGTTAATCCGTAAACCCGATGATAAACGCTGCAAAGATGTAGCCAGTTCACTGCCTGAAGTATTCAGATTCCTTTGCGCATTGAGTGATAGTACGTTTGTATTAATGACTTGAGCCATTGTTTTCTCCTCCAATACCCGCCAAATCCTGGGGATGGCGGGCGGATAAAGTTAATCTCTAGCGGATATATCCATAAGCCCGAGGGCTGGATATTCACCGCTTCCGATGAGGGTTATCGGATAGTTAAAGAGGAACTTTAGAAAAAGAGTAAATTGAAGATGGACCCGATTGGCCCGCAATAACGGCTAACGAATAAAGTTAAATAAGGTCAGACCCTGAATACGTACGAAAGCCGCCTGTGAAGCCTCCAGAGAGCTGAGACGCTGCTGCAATTCACTTGCCGCGCTGATGATATCCAGATCCTGCACATCGGACAGGGTCGCGGTGATATCCAGCAGGAACGATTCGTTGGTGGCAGTCCGATCCTCGATAAGATTGAGCCTGGCACCAATATTACTCCTGATTTCGCTCATTTTATTCATGGCCCTGTCCAGATCGACTATCGAAGCCGATATTTTATTCTGCATTTTGGTCCGCTGTGAGGGATCCTGTACCACGGTCTCCAGTGCGGTCGCGAGATCAGCTATGGTGCTGAATAAATCCTGCTTGACGCTGGGGCGGATGTTGAACAAATCGCCGGAGGCAGGATTTCCTTCAATCTTCGTTTCCAGCCCGTTAAAGCGAATGGCCGCCCCGTCTTCATAATCAGGTGCGTTCAATATCGGATCCTGCGGCAAGGGCGGGATTAACTGGCCACCGGCAGCGCCGACAACATTGTAGCCGAGATTGCCACTGGCATTGGTCACAAAACTGATGGTGTAGTCGTCAGCAACATAAGCACTGGCATCAAATACCTGTCCGGGATCGATAATGCCCGCACCGCTGTTGGCCGGCGAATCCTCTACAAAAAAACTGCCATTCCCGTTTACGATATCCATAAACACCGCCAGTCCGGTGTCACTGTCATTGATCTGCTGACCGGAGCTGATTTGTATTGCCCGTTGCCCCTGATCGCCGTTATAAACGATGTTGCTGGCAGCCAGCTGTGTAAAAGGTCGGGTACTGACCTGATTTCCGGCAAACAGATATTCCTGACTGGCATCCTGGGTATTGGCCAGACCCAGCAAACCTTGCAATTGCTGTCTCAATTCGGCCGCTATGGCCTTGCGATCCTGATTGCTCAATATCGAGTTGGCGGATTGTATGGCCAGTTCACGCACCCGCACCAGAGTATCCTCAACACCTTTAACGGTATTTTCTTCCAGTTGTAAACGGTTCAGAGCACTGTCGCTGTTGCGAATATACTGCTCTGTCACCGATTTTGCCTGCGACAGCCTGATGATTTGAACACTGCCGGAAGGATCATCCGACGGCGAACTGATTCGTCTGCCACTGGCGATTTTGGACTGGATATCCACCAGACCTGCCTGTTGATCGAGTATGCCGTTCAGACCGCGTTGCTGAAAAAGGGATGTTGAAATTCGCATGACTGAGCCTATTGCACCGCTTGCATGAGTGTCTGGAACAGTCTGTCGGCCACGCCTATCATTTGTGCAGCGGCCTGGAAAGCCTGCTGATATTTAAGCATGTTGGCAGCTTCTTCTTCGAGGTTGACACCGGAAACGCTGTCGCGAAATGTCAAAGCCTGATTCCTCAGCGCACCCAGAGCTTCACTGCTGATTTGGGTTTGCCGTGTGATGGAACCCACGTCCGCGACCAACTGACCATAGCTGTCCTGATACGTCGCCGTTCCACTCAGCAGTATTCTACTTGTTTGTAAACTGGATAACTTGAGTCCGTTCTGATTGTCACCACTGGCACCGATATTGTTTTCAATAACAAATTGATCGCCATCAGCAGGATTGCCGGAAATGCTGAAAGTCGCATTGCCAATCGAAGCCAGGGTAAACTGCTTGCCGCCGCTGTCTGTTGCCGGGTTGTATGCCAGTGTCCCTCCAGGCGGTGAGGATATGGCAAACTGGTTCAAGGTATTGTCAAAAGTCAGTGTCACCGCCGTTGCCAGAGGCAGTCCCGACACAGATGAGATATCTATTTCGCTGATAACCGCATCACCGGTATTAAGCGGTACACCCGCTGTGTCGGTGACGACACCGGAACGCAATACGGCGGCGGCGGCAATCTTCTGTGGATTGGAGACAAGCGTATCGATGTCGGCGGCACCGTTTATGGTGGGACGTACAATAAACTTGTCGTTGACCACTGCACCCGCCGTGATGGACAGGGTAAAACCGTCCACGGGTGCCGTCACGAATACCGGCGCCCCGCCGGTGTTAATACTGGTGGTCTGTCCGTCGGAAAGACGTGTCAATGTATAAATGTCACTGCCGTTGTACACCAGACTGTAATTACTGTCCGACAGGACACTGGTATCGGTAATCGTGGCAGTGACATTATTAGGCGCCGTACCCACGGGCAGCACATCGGGCTGGCCCATATTGAAAAAACTCTGATTGATTTCACCATCCAGATTCCGGCCGAGCGCATATTGACTGTTAAAACTGTCAACAAAACCCAGCGCCAGGCGTCCCAGCGAGTTTCGCGCCGGCTCCAGCATCTGGTCCTGAAAATCCAGGGTGCCGCCGGTGGAGCCGCCCTTGATATTATCAGTTATGTTCGAGGTGCCAAAGGGACTCGTCAACGAAATATCGAAATGCCCGCTGTAACTTTCACTTAAACCGATCTGGCTGGGGATCGCGCCCAACACCAGAGGTTGCCCGTTGCCGACAAAAATATTCACAGCACCATCGATTTGATCGACAACATTGACACTGACATAGCCCGACAGGTCCTCTATTAACTTGTCACGCTTGTCCAGTAAATCATTGGGCGCCTGTCCGTTGGCCTGCCCCATTGCCTTGACAACACGGTCATTGAGCTGGGCAACTCCATTAATCAGTGAATTGATATCCCGTATGTCGTTATTCAGGCGCGAGCGTATCTCAATGCCAATATCCGACATCCTGGCATCAAGAAACTGAAAGCGGGACACCAGAGACTCGGCTTCGCTGATCATCACCTGCCGCGCGGCGATAGAAGAAGGTTGATCAGTGACATCCTGCACTGATTTGAAAAAATCCTGCATACTGAGACTCAGGCCCGTTTCCTCATTGGCCAACAGTCTGTCTACACGCGATGCCAGAAACAGAAAAGTACTGGCCTCAGTTTCCCCTGAAATACTGCTCCGCAGCTGGTTTGTCAGAAACAGATCCTGGGCGCGAACAATATTATTGATCTCAACACCATTACCGACAAAGCCGTTGCCGAGCAGGCTGGATTCCCGGGCGCTGACCTCGACCAGTTGTCGGCTGTACCCGGGCGTATTGACATTGGAAATATTATTGCTGGTCACCGTCAACCCACGTTGCGCTGTGAGCAGCCCGCTTATCGCTGTATTTTGAATACTCATTCAGGTTTACTCATGTTTATCAGCCAAAGCTCCGTTCCATGATATCAATCACTTTTTCAGCATAAGCCGGATCAGTCGCGTAGCCTTCATCCTGCAGGGCCTGAATATAATATCGGGCACTGCCATCATGACCGAGCGCACGCTGATAACGTGCTCCCTCTTTAACAAAGTCAACATAGTCATCAAAGCTTTGCTGGAAAGAATCGTAGGCACGAAAACTGGCCAATTCCCGATTCATGATCCCGTCCTGGTATTCCAGTGTGCTGACGGTGGCTTCTGCACCGGCCCAGCGCTGATCTGCCTTGATACCAAACAGGTTGTAAGTACTGCCACCATCCGCCCGTTGAATAATCTTCTGACCCCAGCCTGTTTCCAGGGCCGCCTGCGCCACCAGGACCTGCGGTTCAACACCAAGCCGGCTCGCCGCCTGCTCTGCTTTCGGCAACATGAAATCGACGAAGGCCTGTGGCGATGTAAATTCAGGAAGTGCTTCTTGCCCCCTGGCTCTCTCTGCCCTGTTTATCGCTTCCTGTGGTGATGCCTTTGTCGTGATCGGCAGCAAGGAGTCCGGGGTTTCTGCTTCGGACTCGCTGATATTATTGTTCGCCAATTGTTGCACCAGCATGTCAGCAATACCGAAAGCGCCTTTCGAAGACAAGTCCAGCGCGATTTGTTGATCAAACATACTCATATACATTTTTGATTGATCCGAATCAAAAACACCCTCTGACAGGCTGGCATCACGCATGGACTTCAGCATCATCTGAATAAAGATCGCTTCGAACTGCACGGCCACTTCATCCAGCGCCTGATCAGAGTCCTGTTTTGCGGCACGACGCAGATCAGACAGTCCCTGAAAGTCTGTGTAGATCCGTGATGTTGATAATTCCGGTGTCATGACAAATCGCGTATCAAATAATAATCAACTGGGCCCGCAACGCTCCGGCCTGCTGCAGGGCTTCCAGTATTGCCACCAGATCACCCGGCGCGGCACCCACCTGATTGACAGCGCGAACAATGTCGTCCAGTGAGACACCGGGATTAAATAAAAACATACGACTGTTTTCCTGTTGCACCTCTATATCACTATTGGCCACCACGGCGGTTTCACCCTGGGAAAAGGGCCCGGGCTGACTGACAATGGGGTTCTGCGTGATCGTCACCACCAGCGATCCATGCGAGACGGCCGCTTCTGTCACTTTGACGTGCTTGCCTATGACGACAGTGCCCGTACGTGAGTTCACGATAACCCGTGCCGGCGCATCACCAGGTTCAAGTGTGATATTTTCCACCAGCGAGGTGAAAGCAACACGCTGTGAAACATCCTGTGGGGCCGTTACCTTGATGGAAGAACCATCCAGTGTCGCCGCCGTTCCCAGCCCCACCCATTCGTTGATGGCATCGGTAACACGTTTGGCCGTGGTAAAGTCCGGCTTATGTAAATTCAGCACGATACTGTCACCCAGGGCGAAAGAAGTCGGCACAATACGTTCCACCATCGCGCCATTGGGTATGCGCCCGGAACTCGGCACATTGACAGAAATACTGGAACCATCAGTCGACTCAATACCAAAACCGCCAATGACCAGGTTGCCCTGGGCCATGGCATAGACATTTCCGTCCGCGCCTTTCAACGGCGCCATTAACAAGCTGCCCCCGCGTAAACTCTTGGCATTACCGAGAGACGAGACGGTGATATCTATACTTTGTCCCGGCTTGGCAAAAGCGGGGAGATTGGCATGAATGACAACAGCAGCAACATTTTTCAATTGTGGGTTGGTATTGGCCGGCAGAGTGATGCCGAACTGGGCCATCATGCTTTTCAGACTTTGTATCGTGAACGGCGTCTGGGTGGTTTGATCACCGGTGCCATCGAGTCCCACTACCAGGCCGTAACCGATCAGCTGGTTGTCCCGGACCCCGGCAATATTGGCAATGTCTTTTATGCGTTCAGCATGCAATGACGGTACCGTCAGCATCAGGATAACAAGAAACGTTTTTATCAGTCTTTTCATCATAAGTTATTCTCTTTTATTCAGGACTCGGAATTCCGACTCCCGACGCCTGATTTAAAACGGCAAAATGGCACTGATAAAGAAACGTGCCAACCAGCCCATTATATTGACCTCTGCAACCTGACCGTCACCGGTGTACATAATGGTGGCATCCGCGATTTGCGTGGATAACACGGAATTGTCTGACTGGATATCAATCGGTCGGACGATACCCGACAAGCTGATATACTCGTTGCCATTGTTAATCGTCAGCCTTTTCTCGCCACGAACGATCAGGTTGCCGTTCGGCAATACTTCCACCACAGTAACGCTGATGTCACCGGTTAATTTATTTTTCTGACTACTTTCGCCGCTGCCTTCAAACGCGCTGTTGGAACTGAGATTGGTTTCCAGATTCAGGTTCTTCGTACTCGTCAATGGCACGAAACCGGGCACATTGAACTCGGGGCTGGCCCCCAGTATTGTCGGATTGGTCACCGTCGTGGTCGACTGACGATCAGCAGTCGTATTGGTGGATTTGCTGCCATCGGTGTTTTCTATCAAGCGCACTGTCAAAATATCCCCTATTCGACGTGCCTTGATATCTTCGTACAAACGTACATCAAAACCGGCCTGGTAGATGGAGCCGTTGGCCATACTCTGTTGCGGTGGCAACGGTGGACGGATTGAAGCAAATTCCGGATCACGCTTCGCTGCACTTTGACAGGAGGCCAATACCAGTACAAGCATCAGCATGGTCAACACTTTTAATATTCGAGCGGCGCGATATGTCTGCATGATTGTTAACCCTGTGAGCTAAAGATTGTTACTGGCATACTGCAACATTTGATCCGAAACGGATATTGCACGTGAATTCATTTCGTACGCGCGTTGGGTCTCGATCATATTTACCAGCTCTTCCACAACATTCACGTTGGAGCTTTCCAGAGAACCGCCGATCAAGGTCCCCAGTCCGGTCAGACCTGGTGTGCCGGTCTGTGCGGTACCGCTGGAAGCGGTTTCCTTGAACAGATTCTCGCCGACAGGTTGCAGGCCGCCGGGATTGGTAAAATCAGCCAACTGGATTGAGCCGACCTGCGTTGGTGAGGTGCTGCCGGATACCAGAGCGCTCACGGTTCCATCAGTGCCTATGGTCAATGACAATGTTTCTGCCGGGATAGTAATGGCGGGCTGCAGGACATTGCCGGTGGAGGTCACAATTTGCCCCTGAGAGTCGCGCTGAAAAGAACCATCACGCGTATAGGCGGTGCTGCCGTCCGGCAGTAATATTTCAAAAAAGCCCTTGCCCTGTATGGCAAGATCCAGGGAATTATCAGTCTGCACGATATTACCCTGCGAATGCAGTTTTTCTGTGGCGACTGTACGTACACCTGTTCCCAACATCAAACCTGAAGAATAGGTCGTGTTTTGTGAGGATTGGGCCCCAGGCTGTCTTACCGTCTGATAAAGCAGGTCGTTGAACACGGGTCTGGAACGTTTATAACCTGTAGTATTGGCATTAGCCAGGTTGTTGGAGATAATAGCCAGACGTGTCTGCTGGGCATCCAGACCGGTTTTTGCCACCCATAATGCTGCTGTCATATTCCTCTTCCTCTGTTTTTTATTTCATTATCAGCGCTGGATTGTTTCAGCACCTGCGCTCGCTTAACTTAAACGCAACATCTGTGCCGCTCTTTCATCATTTTCCTTGACGGTCTGCATTGCCTTGATATTCATTTCGAATTGACGTGCCAGAGAGATCATATCCACCAGTGCCTGCACCATGTTAACGTTGCTGCTTTCCAGTACACCGGAGGTCACTCTGACCGAGGCATCCGGCGGCGCTGTCGTGCCATCCTTCAAGCGCAACTGGCCGTCATTCGACTTTTGCAAATCCTCAACAGCGGGATTCACCAGTTTGATCCGGTTCACGGTCGCCAGGGTTTTTTCGTCCTGCCCGACAGGCCGTATGGTGATGGTGCCGTCACTGCCGATTTCGATCTTCTCGGCCGGCGGAATAACGATGGGGCCACCATTGCCCATGACCGGATAACCACTACCGGTCTCCAGCATACCCGTACTGCTGACACGCAGATTACCGGCACGGGTGTAAGCCTCGCTGCCATCCGCTGAGAGTATGGCGATAAAACCTTCACCCTCCAGGGCAATATCGAGTGCGTTGCCGGTCTGCTGTATGGCACCTGGCTCGAAGCTGACACCTGGCGTTTCCTGCAGGGCATAGACGCGGCTGTCAAAACCGGCACCGTTGATGGGCATACTGACAAAACGGGAAAGATCAGCGCGAAACCCGTTGGTATTCACATTGGCCAGGTTATGGCTGTTAACGGTCTGCGCCTGCATGGTGTTTTTGGCAGCCACCATAGACAGGTAGAGCATACGATCCATTATGTCCCGCCTCGAAAAACCAGTTGATAAGTTGTCATCTTATGTCGTCCTCGTCACTCTTGTTTTACCTGAGGTTGATAATGGACTGAGTCACCGCATCGGTGGTACTGATCACCTCTGCGTTGGCCTGAAAGGAACGCTGGGCGATGATCATATTGACCAGCTCTTCGGAGATTTCCACATTCGAGTCTTCCAGTGCGCCGGACTGTATCAAACCCAGACTGGATGTCCCGGGTGCACCGACGACTACCGAGCCGGAAGAAAAAGTCTCGCCCCAGGTGGTTTCACTCAAGGGAGACAGGCCTTGCGGATTGGCGAAATCAGCCAGGGCCAGTTGACCTTCCACACGTGACTGGCCGTTGGTAAAACGGGCAAAAATGATCCCGTCGGGGCCAATATCCAGACCACTCAGTCGACCCGTGGCAAAACCATCCTGCGACAGGGCATTCACCGAAAACGGACTGCCGAATTGTGTACTGTCAGCATAGTTGAGGGTCAGCGTCATCGCGCCGCCGCCACCGGCCGGCGTAAATGAGGGTATGCTTAAACTGCCGCCGGCAGGTACGGTCAGGATACCGCCGGAGGAAAACTGCACGCTGTCAGGACCACCCACTGTCACACCGTCAACCAGCGTGTAGGTTTCCCACTGATTCGGTGTGGCCGTCTTGCGATAATACAAACTGGCCAGATGGGTGCTGCCCAGCGTATCGATAATGCTGGTCGATGTTGAATGATTGAAGCTGGCCGGGTTGTTCGGATCGAAGGCAATGGCCGGTGGTGATTCCGCCGCGTCCAGATTCAGGTTAACGGTCATCGTTGAGGTCGCCTGGGGGGGAATGCTGGCCGTATTGATCTGCATCGGTGATGCAGCGCCGGTAATATTGCCACTGCTGTCCGCGGAAAAGGCAATCAGTTGCTTGCCCTGTGAATTACTCAGAAAACCTTCCCGATCAACACCAAAACTGCCCGCCCGCGTATAGACCTGCGTGCCGGCATCATCAACGACAAAAAAGCCCCGTCCACTGATGGCCAGATCAAGATTGTTATCGGTAAAAGTGATGTTGCCCTGGGTGAATTGCTGGGTGATGGCCGCTAATCTGACACCGCTACCGGGGGTACTGGTACTGGAACCCAGGTCGGTGACGGCAAAAACATCACTGAACTCGGCGCGTGATTTCTTGAATCCGTTGGTGGTGGCGTTGGCCACATTATTGGCAATCACGCCCAGATCACCAGACGCTGCTTTCAAACCGCTTATCGCTACTCGAAATGACATTTACTTTCTCCTGGAGTCAGATTTCTTGAAACTACACTACAAAATTTCTCTAATATCGTTCATTAACACCGTGCCCAGGCCACGCAGGTTCAGCGATGAATCGCTTCCCGCTTTGCCCAGCGTGACACTTTCCACTCTGGCCTGAATCAATGTCGTCTGGGTCACCGCTTCTCCATCAACGAAGGCCTGTGCGCTCACCTTGTAGGTGCCCGTTGGCACAGGCTCACCCGCATTGCTGAATCCATCCCATGCGAAGCGCACCGTGCCGGCCTGCTGCGTACCCAAATTGATTTGCCGCACCAGTTGCCCTGACGCATCATGGATGAGCACGGTTAAATCAGCACTTGAAGAAGGCATCTCCACCGCTCCCTGCAATTCAGCACCCGTCTCCAGCAAACCGACATTACCGGGCACCAGCACCGATCTGCCAACCATGGTCGAGGCCTGTAATGCCTGACTGGATTGCAGCGTGGTGGCCAGCACATCGAATGAAGAATTCAATTCAGTAATGCCATTGACCGTACCGAACTGTGCCAGTTGGCTCAAAAATTCACCGCTTTTGGCGGGATTCAGGGGATCCTGGTTCTGAATCTGGGTCAGCATCAACTGCAGAAATTCTGACTGCCCCAGTTCATCTTTGGGTTTATTCTGATCCCGATTGATTGCAAACTGTTCAAGACCGCTTGCTGCTATTGAATTGATATCTTCCATCCGACATTCCTCTCAGTGATGTACTACTGCCCCAGACTCAGGGTCCGCAGCAACATCTCTTTCGATGTATTGATTATTTCGACATTGTTCTGATAAGCACGTGAAGCCGACATCATGTTCGCCATTTCTTCGATAGGATCGACATTGGGCAGATAGACATAGCCCTGTTCGTTGGCATTGGGATGTTCGGGTTGATATTGTTGACGTGGCGCTGCCCGACTCTCGACTATCTGTGATACCCGCACACCCATACTTTGGTCACTGCTCATGAAACTGCTCATTACCGACTCGAACACCGGCTGTCGGGCACGATAGGCCTGCTCGGCAGAACTGGCGACAGTGTCAACATTGGCCAGATTACTGGCAGTCACATTCAGCCGGATCGTCTGTGCGCTCATGGCTGAACCCGCGATATTAATTGCATCTAATAAAGCCATCTCATTCACCTTTTATTGCGGTCATCAGACCATTGATACGTCCGTTCAAAAATCGCAACGAAGCCTGGTACATCAGCGCATTGCGCATAAACTCGGCCCGTTCTGTTTGCAGGTCCACGGTATTGCCATCCAGCGATCCCTGTTGCGGGATCCGATACTGCAAGCTGGTGTCGGTGGCCATATTGCCTTTGGTGGAAATGTGTCTGGCATCGGTCGTACGCAAACCGGTATTGCCAAAAGATTCTTTCGAAATGATGTCCTGAAACTTTATATCGCGGGCCTTGTAGCCGGGAGTGTCAGCATTGGCCATATTCCGTGCCAGGATCTCGGCACGCTGTCCGCGTACCCGGACGGCCTGCAAATGTATCCCAAAAATACTGTCTACGTTCATCTAGCTGGTTTCCAGTCAAGTTTGCGTTATGACTAAGCATCAGCCATGCCAGATTGAAGGAAAACAGCTAAGTGATTGAATTATAAAGGAAGGAGTGCTGGACTGAGATGGTGGGCCGCTATTACTCAAATCCTTATTGGCAAGAATTGCCCGGCCACAAGCCAATAGCGGAAGCAAATTGCCCCGCAAGTAAAAATAAAAGGGGTCGGTGACAAAAGCAAATAATTATCATTAGCCTTTGCCACCGACCCCTTTACATTACATGATGCTGACTGCCTTGACTTCTCTCACGATACGGCCATCACAGCATCGTCCTGATCCGGTTGCATAAGGGCCAGCACGCGTTTCGCCAGATCATCTGAATTGAATTTAGGCAGGAACTCATCGGCACCCACTTTTTCCACCATTTTTTCATTAAACCCGCCGCTCAGCGATGAATGCAGCAGCACGGTCAGTTTTTTCAACTCGTCATGCGCCTTTATCTTTTTCGTCAGCGTATAACCATCCATCTCCGGCATTTCCACATCTGACACCACCAATGAGCATCGTTGACTTATGGGGATTTCATCTTTTAACCAACTCAGCAATATTTCATAAGCTTCTTTGCCCGTTGAGGCCACGGTGTACTGAATGCCTACTTTATCCAGTACCTGGGTAATTTGCTTTCTTGCCATCGAAGAATCATCGACTACCAGCACCTGTTTATCATTATAATTTTCGTCAATGCTGTCCATCGTGTCTTTCTTGATCTCGTCACTGAAACCCATGATATTGACCAGCACTTTCTCAATATCCAGTATTTCGATAATGGCATCATTGAAACGCGTGATCGCGGTTAAATAATTATCGTGTCCGATACCGGAAGGTGGCGATTTAATCTCCTCCCAGTTCATATTCACAATACGTTCAATGTTGCTGACGAGAAAACCCTGCACACTCTTGTTATATTCAGATACGATGACATAACATTTCCGGCTGAGATCCAGAGGCTGATTACCGATAGCGGCAGACAGGTCCAGCATACTGATAACATTGCCGCGAATATTGGAAACACCACGTATATAAGGGTGGGAATCCAGAGAACGGGTGATAGGGGGGCATTCGATAACTTCACGCACCTTGAAAACGTTAATGCCGAAACACTGTTTGCCTCCAAGATAGAACAGGAGTAATTCCAGTCTGTTGCGCCCCACTAACTGCGTTCTCGCATCCACTCCTGCCATAATGCCTGTCATGTGTCACCGTCCACTTGCGTTGATTTAGTCGCCTATATATCGACCTGAGCCCTCTATTCTTTATATTCTGACAAGTAAAAAGCCAAATCCGAATTATAGGCATGTGAATTGCATTGTATTTTACAATTTATAAATTTATGGATAGATAATACATGCGCCATTTTCTCATTCCCCTCTTCTCAACACTGTGCCTTGCTGCGGCAACCCCGCTCGTCGCGGAGGCGGCACATCCGCTGCAGGATATTCGTGATACGGCGGCAGACTATGTGCGGGCAAACCTGGCGAGTAAAAGTGACGACATCAATATCAGTGCCAAGGCCCTGGATCCTAGATTAAGACTGCCGCTGTGCGAGCACAAATTACAGGCACACATGCCTTATGCCAATACAAATTCAAGTAATACCACCGTTGCCATACGCTGCGAAGGTGAGCACCCCTGGTCTTTGTATGTGCCGGTAACAGTACAAATTTACCGTGAGGTCCTTGTTGCCGGCAGACCATTGGCACAGGGACAAACCCTCTCCGCGAATGATCTTCAGATGCAGCGCATGGATATCTCTCAACTGGCGGGTGGCTACCTGACTCAGGCCAGTACTGCCATCGGCCAGATTTTGACCCGCCCGGTTCAGCTTGGCCGGCCACTTTTATCCAATCTGCTGAAGGCACCGACAATAATCCGACGCGGGCAGACGATTACGATGCTGGCCAGGCAATCCAGCTTCGAAGTGAGATCTATGGGAGAATCCCTGATGGATGGCGCCGTAGGCGAGCGTATTAAAGTACGTAATCGCCGTTCAAAGCGCATAGTCGAAGGTGTCATAACAAAAAACGGGATTGTTTTTGTAAACTAACGTAAAAGGGCTCGGAGACATCTGAGAATGATTATTATTTGCTTTTGTCACCGAGCCCTTTAGGGAGCTAAAGTTTTGGGGGCGATGGCCGATAGCATGGGCAATAAGATTAACTAATGAGGTAAATCTATGATTAATGATGTGAAAGGTGCACAACAGACTGCAATCCAGACACTGAGTAATAATCAGCAAGCAGACAAGGCTGAAAATCAGCGTCAGCAGGCCGCATTGAAGGAAAAAGGCGCCTCGCCTATACCCGTCCGCGAGGTGAATCTGACGAATACTGCCGCCAAACTGCAACAGATTGAGGCACAAATTGCCAATCAACCCGTGGTCGATACGCAACGCGTTGAAAGCGTCAAAAATGCCATCGCCGACGGCAGTCTCAAGATTGATTCCACCCGTATTGCCGAGAAAATGGCGGAATTTGAAAATCTATTGGCCAGTAAATCCGGGAACAAATGAGCAATAGACAAAACAATCACCACCTGAGTGTGCTGGCGGATGAGTACTCGCGGTATTTAGGCGAGCTGCTTGAGTTATTGACACTCGAGAACGAGGCGTTGAAAAACCGGGAATTTGAGCGCATACGTGCGTGTACCGAGCAAAAGGAAATCTTATTGAGTCAACTGGAAAAACTGGACGCACAAAGAATAATTGCCGAGCAACAGGAGGAACACTCAACGGGAACAAGCACGCATAGCTCTTTTAATGAAAAGTTCGCCTCTTTGCTGAAAAAATGCAGTGAGCTCAATGCCCTCAACGGCGGCATTGTTGAAATCAGCAAACAATTCAACCAGCGCATGCTGAATACAATACTGGGAGCTGCTGCCCAGGATAACAATCTTTATGACTCCGCAGGCAACAACTCGGGTAACAGACTAAAGCAGGTATTCGCAAAAATTTAGTCTGGTATTCCATTAGTATTGTTCAAACTGACATAAGCGAATTGGTTCAGCCGATATGAATAGTGTTGCCAATATCAACAACGATCCGGCTAATGACAAAACCAGCCAGCACATTATCAATCACAGTACCAGCTATCGGGTTAAATCCAGATCCGAAATAATCAGTCTGTTGAGCAGACTGTCAAAACATCATACCTTGTTGTCAATTACGCTTGCCGACAGCACCAAGATCTTCGGCAGTATGATCCTCGAAGTCAATGATGAAAAACGCTATCTGGTGCTGGATGAACTCTACCCAAGAAACGAATTGAAAAAATCACTGCTGAACAACAAACTCTCAATCGAAACGCAACTGGACGGTATCGAAATCCGCTTTAACGTCCAGGTCGATGCCATCGCCGAAAAGGACGAAATCGAGTATTACAAGGTGAGCTACCCGGCCTATGTCTACCATCATCAACGTCGCGCCAGTTACCGGGTCAACACCAGCATTTCCAATCCCGTGCCCATTGCCCTGTCTACCGAAGACGATGTGTTGCTACATGCGGAACTGAGAAACATTTCTTTGGGAGGCATCAGTGCCAGGATCAATTCAAACAATACACAGATACTGGCTGTCGGTGACGAATTACCCACCTGCATTATTCACACACCCGACGGCAAGAAAATAGTGGGGGCACTGGAAGTGTCCCGTATAGAAGAAGGCACAACATCGCAATCCACCCGCGTAGGCGCGCGATTCATTCATATTGCGGCGGCTGACAGACACGAACTGGCCAGATTGGTGGCAAAGCTGGATCGGGAAAATATAAAAAAACTGAAACGCCTGCCTGACACAAACTAAGGAAGCTCTGAGCCGGGATGAAGTGATTGTTGCATTTCATCTGCATTCCCCCGTAACACTGAAACGCTGTTAAGAACAGGCGGGAACAATCGCCGCTTTGCTAGTCGCGCCGATCCAGTAACTTTTGATAAGCGGGCAGATCTTCGGGTCTGTCAAGATCCGGATATTCCGTCAGTTCATCCCAGTTTATCCCTGCACTCGACAGACGTTGCCTCGTCTCCCCGAGCACTGTCGGACCGCCCCAGGGCATATCTTCAAACAGTGTGTTCTGCGGCGAACAAAGACCCAGCAGATAATAGCCGCCATCGTCGGCCGGGCCGATGACCACTTCGGTGCCGGATTTCAATTTTGTGTAAGCCAGCTCAAGATCACCAGTGCTCAGCCAGGGGCAATCACAACCGATAACCAGAGCATATGCATATTCTCGCAAACCCGCATTCAGGGCAGAACACATCCGCTCGCCCAAATCGTCCCCTTCCTGTAAATACAATTGCACACCAAAATCGGCAGCACACTCCTGTAGAAAGGGATGTTCAGTTGCCGGTGTACAATACAGGCGAACCTGGGCTATGCCGGAAGAACACGCTGTCGTCAACGTTCTTGTCAACAGGGATTGATAAAGTTCGCATGTCTTCTCTTTTCCCAGCGTCGGGATCAAACGGGTTTTGACACTGCCGGGTACCGGGGCTTTGGTAAAAACGCATAATACCCCGGCCTGACTATTCATATTCCCTGAGCAGTCTGTCAGGGCTGACACCGAAAGCATAGCGTAACCTTAATGAGCACATGTGCAATACGGTTCTGACAATGCCATATTGTTCCCAACGCCGACTGGAGGTCAGTACTGTTGATTCAGGCAAATGGGTGGGCGGATTTTTTTCAGGATCCCGGAAAAACTGATATCTTCCATCAAATCAATGTCCGGGAAGCCGCCGGCGATGTCATAAAGTGAACGACTCACGAAGATCGCCTGGTCACCTGTGGCGATACCGGTCAGACGCGAGCGCATATTCATAAAGTATTCAACCACCCGTAACAGGGGATGGGAACCGGACAGACGGACATCGAATCGTCCCCACACGATTCCGCTTTTCATCACATCCTGCAGCAAATCACCAGCATCTTCGGGTAGAAAAGTATCGGCATGCAGAAACAGCAGCAAGCTTCCCGCAGCCTTGTCGGCACCATAATTCAGTTGTCTGGCCCGGCCTTTGGGTGCAGACAATACCTGGTCTGCCAGATCCCCGGCCAGCAACATTGTCGTATCATCACTGCCACCATCCACAACGATCACTTCATGACCCTGCCCTCTCAGCGGCTGTAATGACATCAGACAGGCGACAATGGATGCAGACTCGTTCAGCGTCGGGACAATGATGGATAATCTATTCACAAGCCGGCTTCATCAACTCAGTGCACCTGCACAACTACTGCCCTGCCCCGCTGTACATCCATAACAATGATTACGCACGATAATGGGCCTGCTGGTAATCCCGGTATTCAGTAAATCGGAAAGATGCATACGCTGCTCATCATTGATACGTATACCCAGATCCAGCATCTGATTAAAATCACAATCATAAAGATAACCCTGCCAGTCAACACTGATCAGAGAGCGACACATAACCTGCTCCAGATTTTCATCACGATGGGCATTCTTTAACAGTGACATATAGGGTTTGAATTGACGCCTGGAGATCAGCGTACTGCCAAAGCGCTTAATTGGCATATTGCTGAGCGTTAACAGGCGATCAAAAGTAATACCGTATCCCTCATAAAGCTGCTTTTTATATTCAACTTCAAGCTCGAGCTGTCCAGCGGGCAACGTCGGGCCAAGCGGATTGTATACCAGACTCAGCACCAGGCCTGATTTGCCATCACCGTAGCCCAGTAAATTGAGCGCCTGCAAGCCCCTTATACTCGACTGGAAAACACCTTTGCCTCGTTGTTGATCAACATTGTCTTCAGTATAACAAGGCAGGGAGGCGACAACCTCAACCCTCTCCCGCGCCAAAAACCCGGCGAGATCCTCATGGCCGGGCTGTTCCAGTATTGTTAAATTACACCTGTCGATAACATGCACACCCAGCGCGACGGCTTCGCTGACCAGTTCGCGAAATTGCGGGTGCAGCTCGGGCGCACCACCCGTAATGTCCAGGGTTTTAACTTTATCGAGCTGAAGAAAGCGGACAACCAGGGCAATCGTCTTCTCGTCCATTTTTTCCTTGCGATATGGATTCGAATTAACATGACAATGCAGACAGGCCTGATTACAACGCAAACCGATATTAATCTGCAGGGTTTCCAGTTG
>JAJRTU010000094.1 GCA_024278135.1 Gammaproteobacteria bacterium | reverse complement strand
GAGATAATAAAAGGAAATGAACGGGTTATTTTACCACGCCTGAGTGATGCGACCTTTTTCTGGCAACGGGATATTGCCAATTCTCTGATGGACCATCAGGCCGGGTTGAAGGAAATTGTCTATCAGAAAAAATTAGGGAGTCTGTACGATAAAAGCCAACGCGTAATGAAGATTGCCGCTCACCTGGCGGATGAACTCGCTGTCGACAGGAACAAGGTCCAACGTGCGGCGGCGCTGGCGAAATGTGATCTGCTCAGTCATATGGTCGCTGAGTTTCCTGAACTGCAGGGCACCATGGGACGTTATTACGCGCTTAATGATGGTGAAGATGTTGATGTTGCCCGGGCCCTGGAGGAACAATATTTGCCCCGCTTTGCCGGCGATGCTCTACCCGGGCATGCTGTCGGTCAAGTGCTCGCACTGGCGGACAAACTCGATACACTGCTTGCCATCTTCGCCATTGGACAGGTACCCACAGGTGATAAAGATCCTTTTGCCCTGCGCCGCGCCGCCATCGGCTGTTTACGCATTATAATCGAATGTGAACTTGATATTGACTTGTTGGTCTGCCTGCACAAAGCCGCGAAAAATATCGATGCATCCGCCCCGGCAAACAAGGTAGTCGCATCAGTCTTTGACTTTATGATGGAACGACTGCGACATTATTATGTGGATATCAATATTCCCAATGACATCTTCGAGGCGGTACTGGCAACAGGTTCGCTCAGACCGCTCGATTTTCACCACAGAATTCAGGCGGTGATGAATTTCACCACGCTGGCAGAATCGGAAAATCTGGCCGCAGCAAACAAACGTATTAAAAATATACTCAAACAAAACCAGGTGGATATTGCCGACGATATAAATACTGATCTATTGCAGGAACCGGCAGAAAAACAGCTGGTCTGTGCATTGAACGAAATCACCAATACGGTTCAACCTCTGCTCGACAACAATGATTATGCCAATACCCTGATTCATCTGGCTCAACTTCGTCGTCCTATCGATGATTTTTTCGACGAAGTCATGGTAATGTGTGATGATGAGGCGATAAAATTGAACCGGCTGACTTTGTTGAATCGAATCAATACCCTGTTTACGGCAACAGCTGATATTTCAAAATTACAAACGAATCAGAAGCAATGAAACTGATTATCCTCGACAGAGACGGTGTCATCAACTACGACTCGGATAATTACATCAAGTCGGAGCATGAGTGGGAGGCGATCCCCGGCAGTCTTGATGCTATTGCCCGATTGAACCGAAACAAATATCGCGTCGTGGTGGTGACCAACCAGTCCGGTCTGGCACGTGGTAAATTTGATATCAATGCGCTGAATGCCATCCATAGGAAAATGCACACACATTTATCGCAATACGGCGGGAAGATCGAAGCGGTCTTTTTTTGCCCTCATGAACCGGATGACCATTGTTCATGTCGAAAACCGGAACCGGGTTTATTGCACGAGATATCCCGCCGTCTGCGTGTGCCACTGTATAAGACCACCATTGTCGGTGATAAACTGAGCGATATGGAAGCTGCTCTGGCGGTAAAAGCCAATCCCGTTCTGGTAAAGACAGGCTATGGTCAGGCCTTGCTGGATTCAGGCCGGCTGGCGGATGACATCGCCGTATTTGACGATCTTGCCAGTGTGGTGGATTCCCTGTTAAAAGCCGGCTAGCCTGGCATGATCCTGTTGCGTTCCCTGCTGTTTTATTTCGGCCTGATACTTTCGACCCTGATGTTCGTTCCCCTGAGCCTGCTTTTGTACCCCTTGCCGCTGGTGTGGCGTTTTCGTATTGTCTCGCAGTGGGCGGTGTTCAACCTGTTTTGCTTGAGACTGTGTTGCGGCCTGGATCACAAAGTGGAAGGTCTGGAAAATATTCCTGCAAAAGGCGCGGCGATCATCATGTGTAAACACCAGTCGGCATGGGAGACCCTGGCCTTGCAGCAGATTTTTCCTCCACAGGTCTGGGTGCTGAAACGGGAGCTGTTATGGATACCCGTTTATGGTTGGGGGCTGGCCGCTATGGAACCCATTGCCATTGATCGCGGATCCGCCGGCAAAGCATTACGCCGGATCGTTGAACAGGGCTGTCAACGTCTCGCTCAGGGTTTATGCGTTGTGATTTTTCCCGAAGGGACCCGTACTGCGACAGGAGATCGATACAAATACCAGCCCGGTGGCGGTTTGCTGGCAAGCAAATCCGGATACCCTGTTATTCCGGTCGCGCATAACTCCGGTTACTTCTGGCCACGCAACAGCATTACCAAATTACCCGGCACCATTAACATGGTCATCGGCCCGGTCATCGAAACACAGGGGAAATCAGCCAAAGAGATCACGCGGGAATGTGAACAGTGGATAGAATCCACGGTGGAAAAACTGCCGGCGCCGGCGAATGGTCTTTAAGCAGAACAGAAGCGGGAGTACACTTGAGGCCGGAATACGCCATTGAACGCAACAAGCGAGGGAGAAAACCATGTTATTGACCAATCTGGAATATGTACCTGGTAAAAGCGTTACCAAACATCTGGGCCTGGTCCAGGGAAGTACTGTCCGTTCCAAGCATGTGGGACGCGACATTATGGCCGGGGTAAAAAATATCTTCGGGGGTGAATTGACCGGTTATACCGAACTTCTTCAGGAGTCCCGCGAAGAGGCGATGGATCGCATGACAGAACAGGCCAAATCCATCGGCGCCAATGCCATTCTCAATATCCGGTTTTCAACCTCATCCATCACGCAGGGCGCTTCCGAACTTTTTACCTACGGCACGGCAGTAGTGCTGGAAGATGCCCATGATTGATCTGATTATTTTTCTGTTATTGCTCGGTCTGGGCTTTTTCATCGGACAGATACTGGAACGTTCGCACTACCGTTCCATACGCCAACGTGAAAGCGAGCTGAGTAACATCCCCTCCATCGCCGTCAAAAAACTACCGGCAGAATTCGAACCCTGCGATACACAGCTCGTTGCCGGTAATGTCGTCATCTCGGTGGATTTCTTTAAAAAGTTTGTTGCCGGTCTGCGTGCCATCGTTGGCGGCCGCGTCAGCAGCTACGAATCCCTGATTGATCGTGCCCGTCGCGAGGCGCTGTTGCGCATGAAGGAAGAAGCCCGGCATCTCGGTGCTCATTACGTCTTTAATATCAAGATGGAAACGTCCTCCATTTCCAAAGGCAGGAATGACTCCGTCGGTTCAGTGGAAGTACTGGCATACGGCACAGCGATTATCAAAAAATGAAATGGAATACTCCAACCCGGAAATCCCCGAGGGGATTAACACAGGCAGACAACATCCGCTAAAAGATTTCGCTGTTCTCAGCGCCGGTATTATCGGGATTATTATTTCAGTTGTCCTGATGCTTTCCCTGCTGGCGGAAACGCTGGCGCCCCGCATTCCGTTTTCCACGGAACGGAAACTTACCGACAGGTTTATAGAGGAACCTGTGCACTCCTCTGCACAACAATTTCTTCAGTCACTTGTTGATGACATCAGCGGGGAAATGGCCTTGCCTGAACCTATGCAAATCACGCTGCACTATGTTGACGACGATGTGGTAAATGCTTTTGCCACTATCGGTGGACATATTTATATCCATCGCGGGTTACTGGAAATCATGCCTAACGAAAACGCACTGTCGATGGTG
>JAJRTU010000093.1 GCA_024278135.1 Gammaproteobacteria bacterium | reverse complement strand
TTGAAACCAGGTCATGGCTGACAGCACGATGGCCAGCAACGCGATCAGGCCGGGCAACCACAGACCAAAAGCAAAGCTGCCTTTATCTGTCGATTTGTCCGCCACCTTGCGGGGCTTGTCCGCCTCCTTGTTTTTTACTTCTTTACTCATCCTCATTCACCTCAAACATGTCCACCAGAGCCCTCATGAAATCGTCATCACTAAATCCTGCCGCCACCTTGATCGTAGCCTTAAACCCGCAAGACTCGGCCATATCCCGCAACCGGGGGCTGATAACAACAAGTCGTGTGTTTAAAAACAGGGGCCGTTCTTCTTCCCCGGTCATTTCCAGCAAGTTGTGCAGGCCTTCTGCACTGGTCACCAGCACAACATCCGGTTTTTCCGATAACCAGATATGCCGAATGTCGGCCGGTTCCACATCCGGCATGGCCCGTTGATACAGTTCCACATAGTGTACTTTTGCCCCACGGGCCAGTAATTTGTCACCCAGCAACTGCCGACCGCCGACACCACGCAGGATCAATACCTTCCTGCCTTTCACATTGGCAGCCTGCAACCCTTCCATGTCGAGCAAGGCCTCACTTCCGGTATTACTGTCAGTGTAATTCACATCGGTAAAACCGATACTCCGCAAGGCCTTGCCGGTACCGACACCCACCGCAAACGTTATTTTGTCCACCACCCGGGCGGCCAGATCAGGTGCCAGTTCATGGGCATATTTTACCGCGTTTCTACTGACAAAGATCAAAACATCATAGTGATGCAGGCCCGCCAGCAATTGCCGGGGCCCATTCGAATCCGGCATCGGCATGATCGCCATCGACGGTAAATAAACAGCGCTGCCGCCGGCCCGCTTGATACAGTGATGCAGCGTGTCTGATAATCCTCCGGGCCGGGTAAGCAGTATCTTTCTATCTCGCAAAGGCCTGTTACGCACTGCTGTCCCTCAGCTCCTGCAAAATATCATCAGCGCCCCGGTCAAGCAGTTCCCGACCCAGTTTGTCGCCCAGAGTTTCGGCTTCTTTTGCCGGGCCGCTGGTAACAGATTGAATGATCTCGCTGCCATCAAGCCTGCCCACCAGTGCATTCAGTGTTAATTGTGAGCCTTCAATTTCAGCATGGGCCGCTACCGGCACATAACAGTCTCCACCCAGACGACGGTTCAGCGCACGTTCCGCATTGACACATAACTGCGTCGTTTCATCTGCCAGCGGTTCAATCAATGACAGAACCTCTGTGTTATCCGCCTGCATTTCTATGCCCAGCACGCCCTGGCTTACTGCAGGCAACATACTCTCTATCGTAAAATACTCCCGGATTCTATCCTGTAAACCCAGCCGCTTCACACCCGCGGCCGCCAGCAACAAGGCATCAAACTGGCCCTCATCCAGTTTTCGCAAGCGTGTGCCGACATTTCCACGAATATCCAGTATTTGCAAATCGGGCCGTTTCGCCATCAATTGGCTTTTACGGCGCAAACTGGAGGTGCCGACTCTGCCGCCTGCGGGTAAGTCGGCAAGACACTGGTAATGATTGGAGACAAGCACATCACGGGGATCTTCGCGTTCAAGCACAACCGGTATGACCAGACCTTCCGGCAAATTAATACTGACATCCTTCATGGAATGGACGGCGATATCCGCCTGCCCGTTCAATAATTTCTGCTCCAGCTCCTTAACAAAGGCGCCTTTGCCGCCGAGGCTGAGCATGCTCGACTCCAGCAGGCGATCCGCCTGGGTACTGATACCCAGTATCTCCACATCCAGCTGGGGATGCAAAGTACAGAGGGCATCGCGTACAAAGTTTGCCTGCCACAGGGCCAGTGGGCTTTCTCGTGTCACGATTCGAAGCGCGGAAGAGGTCATGGGTTCTCCAGAATTGTCAATTTAAATTATTAAGCGCTTTTGCAAGCAGAATTCTCTGGTATACAGTATCAGCCAACACTATGATCCAACAAATTTATTAATCAAATGTGAATCGTCGTATGAAACTAGGTGTCGTTATGGATCCCATTGCCGGGATTAATGTGAAAAAAGACAGTACCCTGGCCATGTTGCTGGCCGCACAGAAACGGCAGTGGGACATCCATTACATGGAAATGAACGATCTCTATGTGGAAGCCGACGTCCCCATGGCACGAAGTCGTCGATTATCCGTCGCTGACGATGAGCGGGAATGGTACCGGATCCAGGACGAACAACTTACCCCGCTTGCTGATCTTGATGTGATCCTGATGCGCAAGGACCCGCCTTTTAACATGGAGTTTATCTACGCCACCTACATTCTTGAGCTGGCGATGAAAGGAGGCGCACTGGTGGTAAACAGACCCGACAGCCTGCGCGATGTCAATGAGAAAATGTTTATCACCCACTTTCCACAATGCATCGCACCCACACTGATCACGCGTGAGGCCTCCCGCATTCACCAGTTCGCTGCAAAACACGGGGACATGATCCTGAAACCACTGGATGGCATGGGCGGGAGCTCCATATTCCATATTAAGCAGGGCGATCCCAACACCAACGTGGCAATAGAAACACTCACCCGCCTGGGTACCCGTTTCATCATGATCCAGAAATATATCAGCGAGATCAGTGAAGGAGACAAACGTATTCTCCTGATCAACGGCGAGCCCGTGGGTTACGCCCTGGCACGTGTTCCCCTGGCGGGCGAAACCCGGGGCAATCTCGCTGCAGGCGGTACCGGCAAGGGTATCGCGCTGGGAGAACGGGATCGCTGGATATGTGAACAGCTTGGACCCGCCCTGCGTGAGCGAGGCCTGTTCTTTGTCGGACTCGATGTTATCGGTAACTACCTGACCGAAATAAATGTAACCAGCCCCACCTGCATCCGCGAACTGGACAGGATTTATAACATTGATATTGCCGGCATGTTAATGGACAGCATCGCCATACAACTACAGAATCGACTTTGAAAAAAGCCCGTCGAATTGCTCTTTCACTGATTTATAATGTGTTCTTTTCGCCTCCGGAGTAAAACGCCTTGAGTGAAGTGGCGAAGCGTCCCGTCATCACACCGACAGATCGTCTGGCTTTAACTTTCTGCCTGGCCATTATCAGTCATGCCATTATTGTGCTGGGCGTCACCTTTACGGCCGAGGATGCCCATCAACCGCGATATAACACGATGGATATTGTGCTGGTTCAACAACGCAGCGAGCCGACAGACGACGCAAAATTGCTGGCCCAGGCCAGTCTGGAAGGCGGTGGCGATACCGAGGAAGCCCTGACGCCATCAACGCCTTTACCGCCGCCCTTTCCCGACAGGCAGGCCGAAGTCGCTGCACCACCGCCACTTGCGGCACCGCCGGAACCGTCAGCTGATGCAGCACAGGAGGCAGCCCTTGCAGCGGAAACAGACGTGGTGAAAGCACAGGAAAAGCTCGCTGTAGCTGTCCCTGACGCTGAAACCAGCTCTAGCACGCCGGTAAAACCGTCGACAAAAGAGGTGCCGAAACAAAAACAAACCAGAAAGAGTGCGAAAAAGAAACCAAAGCCACGACCAAGCGCAACAGCCTTGCTGACCAACAGCTATAAAATCGCTTCACTCAGTGCCAAGGTCGAACGCCAGCTGGTAACGAAGGCGGAGCGACCCAAACGCAAGTTTATTTCCGCCAGCACCCGGGAATACAAATATGCCGCCTATATGGAAGCATGGCGGGCCAAGGTTGAGCGCGTGGGTAATTTGAATTACCCGGAGAAGGCCAGGCAACGAAAACTGTCCGGCAGCCTGATCCTTGATGTGGCGCTGAATCCTGACGGCTCCATCAACATGATCACCATTCGACGATCATCCGGCCACAAAATGCTGGACGATGCCGCCATTCGCATCGTCAAACTCTCGGCCCCCTTTGCCCCCTTTCCGGATGCCATACATAAGGAAGCCGATATTCTCCATATTACCCGTACCTGGCAATTTCTGAATAAAGGTGGATTCAAATAAGAGCTCTCTATTCAGGACGGCCCCGTTAATGACCTGGCGAATGCACCGTCAGCCATTTTGTAGCCTTCCTGCAGTGCTTCACTGTTGAGCTGGATAAATTTTTTCGGAATTTCACTTCGAAGAGCCTGGTCAACGGCGTCTCGACTGCAAATATTACTGAGGCCCACAAGACTGCCCAATGCGACTATATTGGCAACACGTTCATTACCAAGATCAATGGCCACCTGACTGAAGGGTAAACTGTGCGTTGTGAAATCACCCCTGGGCGGATGGCTCACGCGCCTCGTGTCTGTGAGAACAAGCGCGTCGCCTTTTATCAGTTTGCTTGACGGGGCTACTGCGATCTGATCCAGCAACAGCAGGTAATTCAATCGGGTCACCAAAGGGTAAGCCACCTTTTTTTCGCTGACAACAAGATCGGAATGACAAAAACCGCCGCGTGAAGTCGGTTAATAGCTTTGTGACTGGGCGGCCTTTTTACCGTCCAGAGACAGGGCGTGAAACAGTATTCGCGTACTCAGGATTAATCCCTGCCCTCCCGCACCGCCAATTCGTACTTCAGTTGCTTTCATCTATGCCCTGTACCGATGTTTTATTGACCGCCTTGACCACTTTTGCATGGGCTTCAATGGCATCACGATATTCCGCCCGATCATGTCGGGACAATACGCCTGTAGGAAGTGTGTTGGGGCGAAAGGGCTCGTCGACTTTATTTCCATAGCTACTGGGACGCAGATCGCTTTTTTGTCTCAGCATCATTTCCGGTGAGGACCCGAGATCATTTTTCCGGCCGAAGACTTCGGTACAATCCGAGATAACTTCAATGAAAGAGAAACCGTGATATTCCAGGCCTTCTTTAATCAGGTTTTTCAGGGGCGGCACCTGTAATGTGACTTCACGCCCCACCAAACCCGCTCCCGCCGCTGCTGCCAGCGCACAGGAATCGAATGTGGGCTCTGCATTACCCAGAGGCGTGGTGGTGGTCGTCCGGGTTTTACCGGTAGTGGGCGATACTTGTCCGCCGGTCATACCGTAGACTTCATTATTGAGCATCAGACACAGCATATTGAGGTTACGACGACAGGCATGAATCAGGTGGTTGCCGCCGATGGCCAGGCAGTCTCCGTCACCAGTGATAACAACAACATTCAGATCCGGTCTGGCCAGGGCCAGTCCGGTAGCAAAGGCCAGGGGTCGACCGTGAGTGACATGAAATGTGTTGGCATCTATATAGGCGCTTAATCTGCCTGCACATCCTATTCCTGACACGACTGCCAGTTTATCTTTATCAATGCCCTTTTCTTCCACTGCCCAGAGCAGCGCCCGAAGCGCCATGCCGTGTCCACAACCAGGACAAAGGAAATGCGGGAAGCGATCCAGACGCAGATATTCACGAATATCGAATTTAGCCGAATTGATGTTACTCATTTTTTATCCATTCCAGGACGCGCTCAGTGATTTCCACAGGTGTGATCGGCTCACCATCCAGTCGATTGAGCTTTGAGACCTTCGCCGTTGCTCTGCTCAGGCGCTCAATCTCCAGACTCAGTTGACCGGCATTCATTTCCGGAACAAGAATTTTATCGGCCCTCGCCGAGGCCTTTAAAAACGCCTTTTCCGGGAAGGGCCACAACGTGACCGGGCGAAACAAACCTGCCTTGACCCCTTGTTGCCGTAAGGTATACACCGCCCCCATGGCGGCTCTGGCGCTGATACCCAGCGCGACGATGAGGATGTCCGCATCTTCACATTGAATGGCTTCACAGGACTCGATGGTCTCGCTGTTTCGCTCCAGCTTGCCCAGCAGTCGCTTCATATTTCGATCGACTGTCTCCGGATCCTGACTGGGAAAACCATCCTCACCATGGGTCAGACCTGTTGTATGGCAACGATAACCATCACCCGGGCGTGGCATTGCCGGGACGCTGTCCTGTGTTTCTTCACCGGCGACAACATCTTCCTTCGATCCACTGAGCCATTTCCGGGCCGTCAACTGCAGGGTCGCCGTATCGGGGATACTGATGGTTTCCAGCAGGTGTGCGATTGCCTGATCGTACATAACGACGACAGGCACGCGAAATTGCTCTGAAAGATTGAACGCACGAATGGTCTCGTGGTACACCTCTTCCACCGAGGCGGGAGTGATAACGATGATGGGGTAGTCGCCATGACTCCCCCAGCGCGATTGCATGATGTCTCCCTGAGACGGTCTTGTCGGCATACCGGTCGACGGACCACCGCGCATAACATTGACAATGACACAGGGGGTTTCCGTCAGGGCGGCGTAGCCCACGCTTTCCTGCTTCAGTGAAAAGCCCGGCCCGCTGGTGGCGGTCATTGACTTGACGCCGCCCATAGATGCGCCGAGAACAGCGGCGATGGACGCGATCTCATCTTCCATCTGAATAAAAACACCGTCTACCTTTGGCAGCTCGCTCGACATTTTTTCAGCGATTTCTGAAGAAGGTGTGATGGGATAACCGGCAAAAAAACGGCAGCCGGCGGCGATGGCTCCCAGGGCACAGGCGTGGTTTCCATGCAGGTTTTGTACTGGCACGATCTTATGCCACCTCGACGGGATCGTTGTGTACTGTTATGGCGTAGTCGGGACAAAGCCATTCACAGATACGGCAGCCTGTGCAGGCATCCGGATCGGATAGTTCAACGATCTGATTGCTGTTCAGTCGCAGGCATCTCTCAGGGCACATCTTGACGCAAATATCACAGCTCTTGCACCACTCCTCTGTAATTTCCAGTGTACTTTGTATATTGTTATCAGAAACCGCTTTTTCTTTTTTTATCTCCCTGGGCGGGGTGCTCCGCAACGACGTTTCAGATCGGATATTTTCAATCCACTCCCGGCCCAGTCTGAACGCTTCTATGTTGATATCGATGGTCCTGGGCGGAACAAATTCTTTGATGATTTTTTCCCAGTCTTCAACCGGGAACGCCAGTACCCTTGACAGCGCACCCAGTAAAACGGTATTGGCCGCTCTTTCATTGCCCAGTTTATCGGCCATCGCGGACGCCTCCATCGCATAGCTGAGTGCAACATGCTCTGCGATCTCCTCTGGCGTCTCTTCTGAATAATGTTTGCTCTCACCGCGTTTGCGATTGAGACAGGCAAAAGGCGGGACGATTTGTTGCGTGTCACAAATAAAAACGCCCTTTCCCGGTTTCAGAGAATTCAACCAGCGCAACCCTTCAGCCCACTCCAGTGCCAGCAATATATCCGCCTGCCCGGATGGGATTGTGGGGGACCATACCTGTTTACCAAAGCGAACATGGCTGAATACACATCCACCTCGCTTGGCCATGCCGTGAACTTCGCTTTGTTTGACCTGATACCCATGATTCTGACAAAGCAGGGCCAGCACCTTGGATACCATAATCACACCCTGACCACCGACGCCGACGATTAATACATTGGTGGGCTCATCAGACTTGTTTGCGATGGCAAACAACTTGTCCGCCTGGTCAAGGACCTCAACATTGGGAGATGCAGGTTTGTTCATTTTGACAGAGGCTGAATACAGTCAGTCG
Organism: Gammaproteobacteria bacterium; assembly: GCA_024278135.1. Taxonomy (GTDB): domain Bacteria; phylum Pseudomonadota; class Gammaproteobacteria; order Eutrophobiales; family Eutrophobiaceae; genus WLWS01. Next base: position 17,610 of record JAJRTU010000093.1, on the reverse strand, counting down.
GACAGACCTGGGCACACAGGGTACAACCGATACAGGTGACCGGATTGATTATTACCTTGTGACGACCCTCATAGAGTTCATCAACCCAGGTGATGGGGGGGCAACCAAGATTCATACATGCCTTACATGCTGTACAGTTCTCAGCATTGACCTCGAGTGCCGGTCCTTTGATCTTGACCGGGTCAAGCACACAGGGTCGGTCGGAAATGACGACGGATACCCCTTTATATTCCGTCGCTTCGCGCAAGGTCTGGTATGAGGATGCAACATCATAGGCATCGATATATTTAATCCATTTCACCCCTGTGGCGCGGATTAATTGTTCGTAATCCACTTTATGTGTTTCCTTACCCCTGAGTGTACGCCCGGTGCCGGGGTGATCCTGCCCGCCGGTCATGGCGACAGTTTTATTGTCGAGCAACACCACGGTAATATTCGCGTTATTGTAGACAGCGTCAATCAATGGCGGGATGCCTGAATGCAGGAAGGTCGAATCTCCGATGGTAGCAACGATGGGTTTGGTTTCACTGCCGGCTTTGTCCATCCCGATGGCGTTGGCAATACTCGACCCCATGGACACACAGGTGTCAATTGCACTTAAGGGCTCCACGGTGGCCAGAGTGTAACAACCGATATCACCCGCCACACGGGCATCCAGGGCCCGAATAGCCATAAACCCTGTAGTATGCGGACAGCCGGCACATAATACCGGCGGTCTCGGCGACGCACATCCATCCCATACCGTTGAACTCATCTGTGGTTCCAGTATTCCAGCCTTTTCAAAACCCTGACGAATCCGTTCCGGAGAAAACTCACCATCCCGGGGGAAAAATTCCTTGCCTGCCACCTCGATGCCCATGGCACGGATATCCATTTCCACGACCGGTTCCAGTTCCTCTACAACAAACACCCGCTCTACTGATTCACAGTAATCACGTATGGTTTTTTCAGGAAGTGGCCAGGAATTCCCCAGCTTTAACACACTGGCGTTTGGCAGCACCTCTTTCACGTAGGTATAAGAGACCCCCGTCGTGATAATCCCAAAGCTGGCATCACCGATTTCACGATGGGTGATCTCACTGGCCTCAAAATACTCCCGAAGTTTTGCTTCACGTTCAAACAGCAACGGATGTCGCAGACGCGCGTTTGACGGTATCGCGACATTCTTTGCCGGATCCTCCAGAAAGGGACGATGGGCGGCTTCCACCCTGGGGCCCACTGTCACTGCACTGCGGCAGTGGGAAAGCCGGGTGGTACTGCGAACAATAACAGGCGTATCGAATTGTTCACTGATATCGAATGCCAGGCGGGTAAATTCCAACGCTTCCTGGGCATCGCTCGGCTCCAGCACGGGAACGCATGCCATTTGTCCATACCGGCGGGTGTCCTGTTCGTTCTGCGAACTGTGTATGCCGGGATCATCACATACCAGGATAACAAGCCCGGCATTAACACCAATATAGGTTTGCGACATTAACGCGTCAGCCGCAACATTAAGCCCAACATGTTTCATTACGACCATTGAGCGCTTGCCGGCAAAACTCCCGCCACAGGCCACATCAAATGCGACCTTTTCGTTTGTAGACCACTGGGTATAGACATCCTCTTCGGCATAGGTGGCAAGACTTTCCAGTATCTCGGTGCTGGGTGTGCCCGGATAAGCTGCGGCAACACAAACACCCGCCTCCCAGGCACCGCGAGCTATTGCCTCATTGCCCATCATGGGCAAGGTCTTCTGTTCGCCGACCTGGGCGTCAATGTTTTGTGATTTATGTGTCATCGCTTCAATACTCTAGAGCAAAAAAAACCGTTCCCTTTGTCCGCTTGCACTATTTATGGCTGTATAAGCGCGACTCAAGCTGTATGGAGATAGAGAAAAGAATGTTATTTTTTATCTACTTAGCAGGATAATACAAGATCTACCGGGGGTTTATCCAGCATTTCGGTATGAGTTTACCTTTATTAACACTCGAAATGTGTCGTTTAGTGGTGATTTTGGAAAGTATATACAGGGGAAATGGGCCTGATTTTTCTGCCGGTAACTGGAAACATGCTCGTCATTTTCTGATACTGCTTCCGGTATGCCCGGACTTCATACCGTTCGGCTCAGCGTGGCGATGGCATTTCGCGGCCCCCTGTCTGTCTCCCCTGCGACCGATCGAAAGTCGCCCTTCAAATCTCTATGGCTATAGTTTTTTCGGGCGCAGATAGCTATGATCCACTTATGCGATCGTCAAATTTGACAAATCAATTCCTGATCGCCATGCCCGGCCTGATGGACCCGAATTTCTATCACACTGTCACCTACATCTGTGCCCATAACGACGAAGGTGCCATGGGGATTGTCATCAACCGACCACTGGACATGGCGCTTGGTGATGTCCTTGCGCAAATGGATATGACATCTGGCGATCCGGAAACCGTTCGATTGCCCGTATATCACGGTGGACCGGTGCAAATGGATCGTGGTTTCGTTCTGCACGAACCGCTGTCCGAGTGGGAGTCATCCATCAATGTAAACGACGCCGTCGGCGTGACCACCTCCCGCGACATCCTGCAGGCCATTGCCGAAGGCGGGGGGCCCAAAGAAGCCCTGATTGCGCTTGGCTATGCCGGCTGGTCTGCGGGTCAACTGGAACTTGAAATCAAGGAAAATGCCTGGTTAAACGGCCCGGCAGAACCCGGCGTTATATTCAGGACGCCCTGCGAGAAACGTTGGGAGTCGGCTGCCGCATTGCTGGGCGTTGATTTAAACAAGCTGTCCTCTGATGTCGGCCACGCGTGAGCGGCAAGGTTTTCCTCTGTTTCGATCATGGACAAAAGCGGATTGGCATCGCCATCGGCCAGTCCATTACGGCAACAGCCACCGCTCTGGAAACACTGGCCTGTAAAAACGGCAATCCTGACTGGCAGGAAATCAGCAGATTGATCAAACAATGGCAGCCCAGCGACTTCGTTGTCGGCCTGCCGCTGACCATGGCAGGCAAACGACAGGAGGCAACAGAGTCAGCGGAACGTTTTGCCCGCCAGTTGCAGGGTCGCTACCGACTGCCGGTACATCTGGCTGATGAGCGCTTGTCCTCACGGGAAGCACGACATCAATTGCAGGACAGTTACAATATAGATGCCGTTGCCGCTCAGCTGATTCTGGAGTCCTGGCTCAGGGATCGGGCACTGCAGGCAAGTGATGCTACAATGCGAAAACTATAGAATTTTTATTCACGCGAATGAATACGGACACGCACAACATCGAACAAATCATTGCCGACATGCACGCTCGACTGGAAAACTATCTGGCGGAAGCCGGTATCGTTGAGCCTCTGATTATCGGCATTCAAACCGGCGGCCTGTGGGTAGCGAAGAGGATAAAAACTCTGCTTGGCATTAATTTGCCACTGGGAGAATTGAATATCGCTTTCTATCGTGACGATTTCAGTCGCATTGGGATACATCCACGCGTCACACCTTCCAGCCTGCCCTTCGATATTGAGGACAGACATATCGTGCTTATTGACGACGTGCTGTTCACCGGTCGTACCATCCGTGCTGCCATGAATGAAATCTTTGACTACGGCAGACCGGCCAGTATCTCGCTGGCGGTGCTAATCGATCGCAGCGGACGGGAATTACCGATACAGGCGGACGTCGTGGGAAAAAGATTAGCGCTTGACGTCGATGAACATGTTAAACTCCTTGGCCCAGAACCACTGGCTCTGGAATTCAAGTAACCCGGATGACCCTAAACAATATTCAACTGGACAGTAACGGACGCCTTAAGCATTTTCTCACCACTGAAGGCCTGAGCAGAGACCTTCTTCTTGATATTCTTGATCATGCAGAGTCCTTCGCCGGCGTCGGTGATCGCGCGGTAAAAAAAGTCCCGCTGTTACGCGGCAAAACCATCGTCAATCTTTTCTTCGAACCCAGCACCCGAACCCGGACAACATTTGAACTGGCGGCAAAACGTCTGTCAGCCGATGTGCTTAATATCAATTATGCCCAGTCCTCCGCCAGCAAAGGGGAATCATTACAGGATACCTTGCAGACCCTGGCCGCCATGCACTGCGATATGTTCGTGGTTCGACACGCCAGCAGCGGGGCAGCACATTTTATCGCTCAACATGTATCACCACGCATTCGCATTGTTAATGCCGGAGATGGCAACCATGCTCACCCGACCCAGGCCATGCTGGACATGTTCACCATTCGCCGCCACAAGCCGAATTTTTCCAAATTAAAAGTGGCTATTGTCGGCGATGTATTGCATTCGCGCGTGGCACGCTCCGAAATCCATGCTTTAACGACACTCGGGGTGAACGAAGTCAGGGTTATCGCACCGGAAACCCTGCTGCCAACCAGTGTCGAGAGCCTCGGCGTGCAGGTCTTCCATGATCTACAGACAGGGCTGCGGGACGTGGACGTCATCGTCATGTTGCGCCTGCAGCGGGAGCGCATGCGCAGCGCCCTGCTCCCCAGTGAACATGAATATTTCTATCATTATGGCCTGACCGAGAAAAAACTCAGTGCGGCAAAGGACGATGCCATCGTGATGCACCCCGGCCCGATTAATCGCGGCGTCGAAATCGACACCCATGTCGCTGATGGCAAGCGCTCGGTCATACTGCAACAGGTGAGTCACGGCATAGCCATCAGAATGGCGGTGATGGCCATGTGCATGGGCTCACTGGCTGACGGGCAGGAGCAAAGCTGATGCGCCTGCGGATTAAGAACGGCAGGATTATAGACCCGGCCAACCAACTGGATGACCATGGTGATATTTGTATTGCCGACGGCAACATAGTCTCTGTACTCGGACGCGAGGGCGACTTTCACGCCGATGAAGAAATAGATGCCTGTGGCAAGCTGGTTTGTCCGGGGCTGGTGGATCTGTGTGCACGCCTGCGTGAACCCGGGCAGGAACATAAGGCCACCATTGACAGCGAATCCCGTGCTGCCATCAGTTCCGGCATTACCAGTGTATGTTGTCCGCCTGACACACAACCGGTCATTGATACTGCCGCCGTTGCCGAGCTGATCCAGCAACGTGCGGAGACGGCAAATAAACTACGGCTCTTCCCGCTGGGTGCCCTGACCCACGGGCTGGAGGGCGAACACCTGGCAGAAATGCATGCTCTGAAGCGAGCCGGCTGCGTTGGTGTCAGTAATGCGGGGACTGACATCACCGATACCGATGTACTGCGACATGCGCTGGAGTACGCGAACAGCTGCGATATGACCGTTCTCATACAGGCGGAAGACCACTACCTGAGCCGCAACGGTGTCGCTCATGAAGGCGCCATCAGCACCCGTTTAGGCCTGCCGGCCATTCCAGTGACGGCAGAAACCATCGCTGTCAGCCGGGCATTATTGTTGATAGAGCAAATCGGCGGCCGTGCACATTTTTGCCGACTGAGCGCCGCCAGGAGTATTGCCCTGATCAAAGAGGCGAAACAGGCGGGTCTGCCGGTCAGCGCTGATGTGGGGATATGTCACTTACATCTAACCGAGATGGATGTCGACGTCTATAACAGCAACTGTCATTTGCGTCCGCCACTGCGCCACCAGCGCGACAAGGAAGCCCTGTGTCAGGGCATAGTAAGCGGCGACATTGACGCTGTTTGTTCTGATCACCAGCCCCATAATGAAGATGCCAAGGCCTCACCTTTCCAGGAAACCGAAGCCGGTGCCTCCACCATAGAATTGCTGTTGCCACTGGTGCTCGATCTGGTTCAAAAGAAAATATTCTCCCTGACCGATGCCATCGCCAGTTTGACCTGTAAGCCCGCAGGCATTCTCGGTCTGGATACCGGTACGCTCAGCCCCGGAAAACCCGCAGACATCGCCATTGTTGATCTGGAAAAACACTTCAATGTGGACAGAACTCAACTCCTGAGTGCCGGCAAGAATACACCATTTCACGGTTGGGAATTACATGGCCTGGTCACCCATGCACTACTGAATGGACAGCTGGTATACCAGACGGACACCTCTTCAGACTAGTGTGTTCGCTGGCCGATAAAAACAAGCCGGTTTATTGTGTAAACAAGCAAAGAATTTCCACATGAAGCACCCTTCGACACGTGGCACGATAAACCTCGAACAGGCGACGATTCTCGACCATAAGGCCTGTGGGGGCGATCAGTATTTACTGCGCCTGCACGCGCCGGAAACAGCAAAGGCAGCTCTGGCAGGACACTTCGTTCACCTGCGTTGCGACGACAGCCTGCCTATGCGCCGACCCATGTCGATCATGCGTGCCCACCAGCAACAGGGCTGGATTGACATTATGTACAAGACCCATGGTCGGGGCACCCGCTTGCTTGCTCGCAGGCAAACAGATGAGCAGCTCAGTATTATCGGGCCCATCGGCGTCGCGTTCAGGCAAAACGCCTATCGCAAACGACCCCTGTTAATCGGTGGCGGTGCAGGTATACCGCCAATGATATTTTTGTCCGAACATATTCGGCATGGCACGGCGGAAATATCGCCTTTTGTCATCATGGGCTCGGAAGTCCCCTTTCCGTTTCAGCCTGTGCCCTCACAAATTATGATGGCGGGTATCCCGGATGGCTGTATCGCGGCCATGCCTCTGCTTGAGGACTGGGGTATTACCAGCCGTCTCAGCAGTCTGCAAGGATATCCCGGCTGCTATGATGGATATGTCACCGATCTGGCCAGGGCCTGGCTCGACAATATAGACATCCGTGAGCATCAGAATATTGAAATATTCAGCTGCGGCCCGACACCTATGTTGAAAGCGGTGGCCGCGCTGGCAGCAGAATATGATCTGCCTTGTCAGGTGTCGCTGGAAGAATATATGGCCTGCGCGCTGGGAGGCTGTGCCGCCTGCGCCGTACGCGTCAAGACCGATCAGGGTATCGCGATGAAACGAGTTTGTGTGGATGGCCCGGTGTTTGAAGCCGCCACTGTCTTTCCCCGATAGCAAGCGCACTATGCAATACTGCAGCCGCCCGGTTGACAGTAGCCAGAATGGCATTCATCGTCGACTCTACAAGGTCCTGTCAACACATCTGCGCGCTGAATTCAGGAAGCCCATTTCTGTAAAAAATCGAGAGTCTTTTTTTGCCGTTGACGCCATCCGGCGGCGGCTTGACAAACCGGTCGTGCTGGACTCAGGCTGTGGTACCGGCGCCAGTACCGCAAAGTTGGCGGCCTTGCACCCGGATGCTCTGGTCATAGGTGTGGACAAATCCTCGCACCGATTGGCAAAAGGTCAATTAGATCACCATTGCAAAGAGAACGGTAACAGGCTGCTGGTAAAAATGGATCTGGTGGACTTCTGGCGCCTGGCCCTGCAGCAGGGTTGGCGCCTGCAAAAGCACTACCTCCTGTATCCCAACCCCTGGCCCTTACCCAAACACTTACAACGTCGCTGGTACGCCCACCCGGTATTTCCCGATTTGTTACGCCTGGGTGGGATACTGGAAATGAGGTGCAACTGGCGGGTTTACGCTGAAGAATTTCTGGCAACAATGGAATTTATTGCGCCGGGGACCTGCAAACTGGATGAATATCATGCAAAAACAAGCATCAGTTTGTTCGAACTGAAATTCTCCGCCAGCGGTCATACGCTTTATCGCTGTTATTGTAATCTGGATAATTTGGTCAAAATCAACCAGTAAATTGGTGAATTTCAGCCAGTATCCACCCGCCCAGGCCTTCTCTCGGCCTGGCTTCATACTGGGCATGTCTCACAAATGATTATTTTATAACGTTTATTTTTCATACCTCGGTTAGAGCAAAAGCTGGCATGGGGACTGCAACGTTTAAAGGGACAGAATTAGAGACAGACACTCAATAAACACTAAACTGGAGATCTAATAATGAATTGGCAAACACCTGAGTACAACGACATTCGTTTTGGTTTTGAAGTGACCATGTATATCAACAATAAGTAATCCTCCCCCAGATAAAAATTAAAGGGCCGCAAGGCCCTTTTTTATTATGTACAGGAAGTACGGTCAGGAATATTGCTCCTGCAATTCCTAAGTACCTACATCCATGTAGGCAATGCCGCGGGCGCAGGGATGCGCAGGAGCGGCGATGTACAGGAAGTATTAGTGTCGCGAGAGGACAGCACGGCTGCTCGCCGTTCAAGCCCCGGTATATTCCACCATAAGCGTAGTCAAATCATCATTACAGGGCCGCCCCCCGCTAAAAGCCTCCAGCTCCTCCAATAACATGGCGGACATCTTCTCCACCGACTCCGTTCGATGCCTGGACAGATTCTCCAGCAGTTGCTGCAGACCAAAGACCTCCCTGTCATAGGTCCCCCACTCAATGACAGCATCGGTATAGGCCAACAGTTTATCCCCGACCATCAACTGATAATTTTCCTCTTCATAAGGCACAGGTTCATCTTCGAATACACCCAGGGCGCAACCGCCCTTTGCAAACTGTACCAGGGCGCTGCCGTCAGCCGGGATAACAATCAGCGAAGGGTGGCCGGCATGGACAACGCTTAAGTGTCCGTCAGGCCTGATGCGAAAAAACACAGCAGATACTGAACGGCCGGTTTCTCTGGAGGCAATCAATTTATTGAGTATGCGTATAGACTCATCCGTAGGCAGATTGCGTCTGATACCGTCCAGGCCAATATGAACCATCATCGTCATTAAAGCCGCCGCGATACCATGACCGGTGGCATCACCGAGAAAAATCGCCAGTTCACCTTCTCGATTCTGGAGAAAATCATAGACATCGCCGGAAACTTCGGCAAAAGGCCGATAGATAATCGCGATATTCAGATAGGGCAGATCAACGCTATCAGGCAACACGGCCTGTTGAAACTCCGCCGCCATTTGCAGCTCCTGCCGCATCTCCTCATTTCGCCGGATCAGCGCCTGCTCCACACGGTCATGTGGTTCCGCGTCCTCTTCAACTTTCGTTATTTTGTCAGGTAACACCCTGTTCACCATGCGGGGATAAGATACATATCTGATACTCAGATGTGGATTCTCTTATGCGCTCAGGACAATCAATCTGTTTATGTTTCTGCATGGAGTCATTATCGGCAGAAATCGGAAGGACTTAAACGGCAGGCTGGTTCAGTAGATCGTTTGACTAACTCACTTTCGGATCTGTTTTTGATGGATAATGTCTAAGCCTGGCACCGGTCCGCCAACAAAGCTGTGGGCTTGAATATGAATGCTCTGGCCTCAGCCAAAATTGATCTTGGCTTCCAGATTGGTTCTGGAATCGGCATTGGCGAGGGCTTCTTCCAGCACAATGCGGCCTTCTTTATAAAGATTGAACAGGGCCAGATCAAAGGTCTGCATGCCCCTCTGTCCACTCTCGGACATGGCCTCTTTAACGCTGTCAAGTTCACCTTTGAGGATCAATTCTGCAATATGCGGTGTATTGATCAATATCTCGATGGCAGCACAGCGTTTACCATCAACGGTCAGTACCAGTCTCTGGGAAATAACCGCTCTTATATTTAGTGACAGATCCATGAACAATTGCTTGTGATAATCCTGTGGAAACATATTGATCACGCGTTCCATGGCCTGGTTCGCGTTATTGGCGTGCAGGGTTGAAACCGCCAGGTGGCCGGTATTTGCCAGTTCCATCGCCGCTTCCATCGTGTGTCTTTCCCTGATCTCGCCGATGAAGATAACGTCAGGAGCCTCGCGCAAGGAGGACTTAAGCGCATTCGGATAAGACTGGGTGTCCACGCCCACTTCGCGCTGGTTGATAATGGATTTTTTATTCGGATGGCTGAATTCCACCGGGTCTTCTATGGTCAGGATATGGCCCGACATGGTTTCGTTGCGGTGATTAATCATGGCGGCCAGTGTAGTAGACTTGCCGGAACCGGTAGCGCCTACCATCAGGATCAGTCCGCGCTTGTAACAAATCAGTTCCTTTAATATTTCCGGGACACCCAGTTGCTCAATGGTGGGGATCTCGCTGGGGATAAGACGTAATACCATGGCGACATCACCGCGCTGCCGGAACACATTGACACGAAAGCGTGCCGAGCCATCAGGCATGGCGATAGCAAAGTCACACTCCATGGTCTCTTCAAACTGCCGGATCTGCTTTTCGTTCATGATGCCGTAAGCTGCGGCCTTGCTCATATCGCTATTCAGTACAGTTTTGCCCACCGCTGAGGCCTTGCCCTCAATCTTGATTTTGATCGGAGAATTTACTGTAAAAAACAGATCAGAGCCGTTCTTTTCGACCACCAATTTTAAATATGGATGAATATCCACGGAATTAAATCCCCCTGTATTATTGTATTGCTTCGCGTGTTCGGCGCTATTTCATCATACCCGACTCTTCTTCGCTTTCTTCCAGGCTCAGGTGATCGAGCCCGGCCATCTTGTCACTTTCCTTTGCGTCCTTTCCTTCCAGCTTGATTTTAAGGCGCAGCTCATTCACCGAGTCAGCATTGCGCAAGGCTTCTTCAAAAGAAATCTCATCTGCCTGCTGTAGATCAAACAGGGCTTGATCGAAAGTCTGCATGCCCAGTTCCCTGGACTTTGTCATGATGTTCTTAATTTCATGCACTTCACCTTTCAGGATCAGATCCGAGATCAGAGGCGAATTAAGCAAAATCTCAATAGCGGCCCGGCGACCCTTGCCATCCGGCGTCTTCACCAGTCGCTGGGAAATGATTGCCTTGAGATTGAGGGACAAGTCCATCAGCAGTTGTTGTTTGCGCTCTGACGGAAATAAGTTGATGATACGATCCAGCGCCTGGTTGGAACTGTTGGCATGCAATGTCGCCATCGCCAGGTGCCCTGTTTCCGCGAAAGCAATACCGAATTCCATCGTGTCGCGATCACGTATTTCACCCAGCAGGATAACGTCTGGCGCCTGCCTCAAGGTGTTCTTCAGGGCGATCTCCCAGTCATCCGTATCCACTCCCACCTCGCGCTGCATGATGACGCAATTCTTGTGGGGATGGACGTATTCAATGGGGTCTTCGATGGTGATTATGTGGCCATAGCTGTTCGCATTACGATAGTCGATCATGGCCGCCAGTGAGGTTGATTTACCGGAACCTGTGCCACCGACCATAATAATCAGGCCGTTTTTAACCATCACGCATTCCTTCAAAACTTCCGGCAATCTCAGTTTATCCATGTTGGGGACTTCCGTTTCGATAACACGCATTACCAGTCCACAACAGCTCTGCTGTATAAAAGCGTTGGCACGAAAGCGGCCTATCCCTGTGGGTGCTACAGCAAAGTTACACTCCTTGGTGGCCTCATATTCCTTTAGTTGCCGATCATTCATGATGGCATAGCACATGGCCTTGGTGTTCTCCGCCGTCAGTGCTGTTTTTGAGACCGGGGTCATCTTGCCCTGGATTTTCATGGCTGGAGGAAAATCCACCGTGATAAACAGATCTGAACCTTTCTTTTCAATCAGCAGCTTAAGCAGATCCTGCATAAACTTAATTGCCTGTTCTCGTTCCATAGGGTCTCTCCGCCAGTCTTGTTATTGGTGTTGCAGAAGTCTATCTTCTTCGAAGCCGTCCCGGCACCGGTAAAAGCCCGAATTCGACAGACTCTCAGAAGTTGTCTTTGTTGGCCGCTTTGCTTCTGGCTTCATCTCGCTCAATGATGCCTTCCTTCAACAGCCTTTCCAGGTCCTGATCCAGTGTCTTCATACCAAATTGTGCGCCGGTCTGGATAGCCGAATACATCTGTGCAATCTTGTTTTCCCTGATCAAGTTTCGAATAGCCGGCGTACCGACCATGATTTCGTGGGCCGCTACTCGCCCTCCTCCTTTTTTCTTCAATAGTGCCTGGGAAATAACACAGCGAAGGGACTCGGACATCATCGCCCTTACCATATCTTTTTCCGCCGCAGGAAACACATCGACTACGCGGTCAATGGTCTTGGCAGCAGAGCTGGTATGCAAGGTGCCAAAAACCAGATGGCCGGTTTCCGCAGCGCCCAGAGCCAAACGAATGGTCTCAAGGTCGCGCATTTCGCCCACCAGTATCACGTCAGGATCTTCGCGCAGTGCCGAGCGTAATGCTTCATTGAAACCCAGCGTGTCACGACCGATTTCGCGCTGGTTCATCAAACATTTTTTACTCTGGTGGACGAACTCAATGGGGTCTTCCAGTGTCAGAATATGGCCATACTCCGTATTGTTCTTGTGATCAACCATGGCCGCCAGTGTCGTTGACTTACCAGAACCGGTAGGTCCGGTGACCAGCACCACACCGCGGGGGTAATCGGATATATCCGCAAAAATCTTCGGCGCTCCGAGTTGCTCTAAAGAGAGAATATCCGAGGGGATGGTTCTAAATACCGCAGCCGCACCGCGATTCTGATTAAAAGCATTCACTCGAAAACGTGCCAGCCCCGGTACTTCAAAGGAAAAGTCACATTCGAGGAATTCTTCATAGTCCTTGCGATTCTTGTCATTCATGATGTCGTACACCATGTCGTGGACTTCCTTGTGATCCAGTGGCGGCACATTGACTCGACGTACATCGCCATCAACTCGTATCATCGGAGGCAAGCCCGAAGACAAATGCAGATCTGAGCACCCGTTTTTTACACCAAACGCCAGTAATTCACCGATATCCATCTACAGCCTCCAGTTCAGCGGTTAATTTTTTAGAAAATTGCACTTAATCCCTTACAATGATGCCATTCAAGTAAATCTTCCTGAGTACGTTATTTATTCTTCACAACCATCTCTATAATGGCAATGTTACTGATTTTTTGAGGTATAGACTACTGTATTCCTATGCAAATCATAGCTCAACAACTAAATAAGGTTCGCGAAAAAATGCGCGCGGCGGAGAGGAAGTACAAGCGCGACGAAAACAGTGTCAAGTTGCTGGCAGTCAGTAAAACCCGCTCTGTGGAGGAAATCTTGCAAACTGTTCACTGTGGACAGCTTGATTTTGGTGAGAATTACCAGCAGGAGGCAATCCACAAAATAGCGCGCCTGTCTGACCATGACATAACATGGCATTTTATAGGCCCTTTACAGGCCAACAAGGCTCGTGGCATTGCCGAACATTTTTCCTGGGTACACTCACTGGACAGAATCAAGATAGCGCGGCGATTGAGCAATCTGCGCCCTGTCGACATGCCGGACATGAATATCTGCATCCAGCTCAATATCAGTGGTGAGTCGAGCAAGTCCGGCATACCGGCCGGTGAACTGATGGCGCTGGCAGAAGCTGTCGCCACACTGCCGGGTCTGTGTTTGCGTGGCCTGATGGCACTGCCGGCACCCACGAACGACTATAATGAACAACGGCAAGGGTTCCGTCGTTTGCGACATTATTTTGATCAGCTCGTCTCAGCAGGGCATGATGTCGATACGCTGTCCATGGGCACAAGCAACGATATGGATACCGCCATCGCGGAAGGTGCCACCATCGTCAGGATAGGAACGGCGTTATTCGGCCCGCGTTGTTAGGGGCTATTTACGAATAGTTGGTTTTTGAGAAAAACACATGAAACAAATAAAAATCGGTTTTCTTGGCTGTGGCAATATGGGCCGCAGCCTCATTGGCGGTCTAATCGGCAATGGCTATCCGCCCGAATTACTTTGTGGCGCTGATCCCGATCCCGGGCAAAGAGCACAACTGGCCCGACTGTTTAATATTGCGGTATTTGCCGATAATGTCGAGGCCGTCCGCGAGGCCGCTGTCGTTGTCCTCGCGGTAAAACCCCAGGCCGTCGGCCCCAGTCTCCTGGAGGTGGCGGACACGCTGAAACAGCGGGGTCCTCTGCTAATGTCGATAGCCGCCGGTGTGCGTTTGTCAACCATCAGTAAAAACACGAGTGACAAGCTACCCATTGTGCGGGTGATGCCGAATACGCCGGCCCTGATCCAGGCCGGTGCCGCTGCCCTGTATGCCAATGAGCATGTCAGCAGTGAACAACGTGAGTTGGCAGAGTCGATCATGCGTTCCGTTGGTATTGCCGTCTGGCTGGATAATGAGGCTAAACTGGATGCGGTCACCGCTTTGTCCGGCAGTGGCCCGGCCTATTTTTTCCTGGTGATGGAAGTCATTGAAAAAGCAGCGATAAAACTTGGGCTTGATAAAGAACAGGCACGCCTGTTAACACTGGAAACCGCCCTTGGTGCCGCCAAAATGGCGATGGAAAGCAATAATGACCCGGCAACACTACGCCAGCAGGTGAGTTCTCCCGGTGGCACCACGGAACAGGCATTGCAGGTTTTGTTGAAAGGCGATATTGAGCCATTATTTTATGCTGCCCTGCAGGCGGCGAATGATCGTTCAGTTGAACTCGCCGATGAATTTGGAAAGGACTGAATAACATGACGTATCTACTGCAAGCCGTCGGTACTCTGGTGCAGTTTGTGGTCGGCATTTATTTAATGCTGGTCCTGCTACGCTTTCTGTTTCAGCTGGTGCGAGCGGATTTTTATAATCCACTGTCCCAGGCGATTGTGACTGCTACCAATCCACCCTTGCGCTTTCTGCGAAAATTCGTACCGGGCTTTGGCGGTATCGACTGGCCCTCTATTATCCTGTTGTTTTCAATACAGGCCCTGGAGATCAGCCTGATGGCCATACTGCTTACCGGCAGCATGCCCTCACCGATGGCGTTGATTGTGCTGAGCCTGGCGCATTTGCTGCAACTCACCGGCTATATCTATATGTTTTGTATTTTTATCCTCGTTGTTATCAGCTGGATTAATCCCGGCGCCTACAACCCCTTGACGGTACTCTTATACCAACTGACTGATCCACTGATGCGAGAAGTACGCCGGCGTATACCTCCGACAGCAGGTCTGGACTGGTCTCCGATGGTGGTTTTACTGGGGATATATTTATTTATGTCGCTGGTCGTCGCCCCGCTTATGGATTTTGGCAATACTCTCAACAGATAAATCACCGTCATCCCTGTGCCATCGCAGCATTGTATTAACTTGAATGGGATATCATATCGTTGCGGATTTTTTGACTGGCATATTATATCGTTGTCGGCTTTTTGAATGACATATTATTATCAGGACGGTAAGCTGCTGCTGCGTATACACCTGCAAACCGGCGCCAGGCAGGATGCGATTGGCGGGCTCTATGCAGAGCGTTTGCGCGTCCGCATCAAGGCCCGACCCATAGCAGGCAAGGCCAATCAATACTTGATCGCTTATATCGCGAAAGAGTTTGCTGTCAGTCAGTCAAATGTAAGCATCCTCGCCGGACTGCGCAGTCGAGACAAAACACTGTGTATTAAAGGCCGGGTTGATTATCCGGAGTGGTTCCTGACATTACGCCAGAGAAAAGAGGCTGCCGGCAGAGATTCCGCCGAAAAATAGCCAGGAACTTCTGTTACGCCAGATGTCTGCTATAGTAAGAGGCTAGAGGATGACTTTGGGAGCAGGTACTATGATCAGGCGCTTGATGGTTTTACTGGCGATATTGGCGGGCACGACGACAGGCAATGTAAGTGCTGAACAATCAAAGAGTTTTGGTGATTACACTGTACATTTCAGCGCATTTACTACAGATATATTGAGCCCGGCTGTGGCCAAATCCTACAGCATTGCCCGCAGCAAGAACCGCTCCCTGTTAAATATTTCAGTATTGAAGAAAGTTATGGGGACGCCCGGCAGCCCGATAAAAGCCAAAGTCAACGCCACCGCCATCAATCTCAGCTCTCAGCTGCGAGAGCTGAATGTGCGCGAATTAAACGAGGATGGCGCCATTTATTATATTGCCGAGGCAACTGTCAATAACGAAGAAACATTGAAATATACGCTGACCATTATCCCGGAAGGTGAGACCGAGCCTTATACCTTTTCTTTTCAGCAGCAATTCTTTACGGAGTAACACCCTTCTCCTCTGATGGCATTCCACAGCCATGACTGTGTGCGCCTGATGCCGCATATTGAACAGCCCTGGCCGGGGATGATTTGATGTTCTGGGTACCAATACACTTATCACCTGCGCCGCTTCGATGTAATATGTCAAGTAACTGAAATAACGTCGAAAGTTTATCTGTCATGCATGTTTTTCAACGGGAGTTTATCGAGTTCGCCATTCAACAGGGGGCGCTATGTTTCGGTGAATTTACCCTGAAGTCGGGACGAATCAGCCCTTACTTTTTCAACAGCGGCCTGTTTAATGACGGTGACAGCCTGCAAAGACTGGGACGCTGCTACAGACAGGCCATTGAACAGTCCGCACTGGATTTTGATATGCTGTTCGGCCCCGCTTACAAAGGCATCCCGCTGGCTGCAGCTGTTGCCATTTCCTACGCGACAGAACAGGATCGCAGTTTACCTTTTTGTTTTGACCGCAAGGAAGAAAAGGACCATGGTGAGGGCGGCCTTACCCTGGGGGCCCCCTTAAACGGCAGGGTATTGCTGATTGACGACGTTATCACTGCCGGGACATCGCTCAGGCTGTCCCGACAAATTATTCAGGCTGCCGGTGCAGCGCCGGTCGGCATTGCCATTGCCCTGGACAGGCAGGAACGTGGACAGGGTCAACTGTCTGCCATCCAGGAAATTGAACAAGAATACGGGATGAAGGTCATAAATATTATCAGTCTTGATAATTTACTTGAGTACTTGCAGTCCCGATCAGATCTGTCCGGTCACCTGGTAAAGATCAGCGATTATCGCCGGCAGTATGGCATCAATTGATACCGTGCAAACTGCTCAAAGTCTTTAAAATCCATGAAATAACGGTAAACTGTTTTTAATTAATTGATATTAACGAATCTCGCCCTGAAGGAAAGTATTATGAAAACAGTCACACATCTATCCATTATCCTCAGTGCTGCTGTTGTTTTGTCGACACTCAGCAGTCCGGCTATGGCCCGGATCAAGTGCTGGACAAATAATGAAGGCGTACGCGAGTGTGGTGAAAAAATTCCACCGGAATATGCCCAGAAAGGTTATCAGGAAATGAGTAACCAGGGCGTCGTGGTGGAAAAACAGGAGCGGGCCAAAACCAAAGAAGAACTGGAAGAAGAGGCCCGTCTGGCAGCGATAGCGGCGGAAAAACAGAAGCTGCAGGATGAGCAGGAGAAGCGAAACAAGATATTACTTGATACTTTTACCTCCGTTGCAGATATTGAGGCTGTTCGAGATGACAAGCTTGCCGTGATTGACTCCTCCATTACGCTCACCAACAAGCGCAACGAAAAAAACCAACTGGATCTGGACAAGCGTATACAGGCGGCGGCGGCGGCGGAACGCTCCGGCAAAACACCCAATGAAGCCCTGTTGAAGGACATTGATTTATTACGCGCGCGCATTGAAAAGAACAAAGCCTTCATCAAAGGCAAGCTTGAAGAACGGGAAAGTGTCAAAGCAGCCGCCAATGTGGACATTGAACGGTTTAAACGATTGAAAGGGCTGTAACGTCGTTGTAAAAGGAACTTCTAGAAAGATTTAAACAGGCCGGTTTTTATCACCTGCCATTGTTCTGCGCTGTGCTCGGTGGGTTTCTTGTCAAAATTTGTGCGCAGGTACTGACTCATGCGCCCTTCAATCAGCGCCACGATTTCATTCGCAGCAGCATCAATGGGCACGATGGCTCGTGGTCCATCTGACAGGTTTGCCTCACGCAAGATCTGTTTTACCTGGGTCTCAACGCGTTCAAAAAACTTCCCCAC
>JAJRTU010000092.1 GCA_024278135.1 Gammaproteobacteria bacterium | reverse complement strand
TTCGGACGGGAATCCCGACTGGCTATTGTGCAGGCCCCGCGTTCCCTGCCTCGCGTCGTGCAGATTCCGCCACAATATAAAACCGGCCCAAACAGCTTCGTCCTGCTGTCCTCCATTATTCACGCCTATGTTGGTGATTTATTTCCCGGCATGACATCCAGTGAGGCTTATCAATTCAAGGTCACCCGGGACAGCGATCTCTTTGTCGATAACGAAGAAGTGGACGACCTGTTGCGGGCGCTGGAAGGTGAGTTGCCTTCAAGAAGATACAGCGATGCCGTGCGGCTTGAAGTCGTCGACAGTTGCCCGGACGAGTTGTGTGACTTTCTGCTGAAAAAATTCAAACTGTCGGATGCGGATGTGTACCGGGTGAACGGCCCGGTAAATTTGAGCCGTCTGCTCGCTGTATGCGATCTGGTGGATCGACCGGAATTGAAATTCTCCGGGTTTGTTCCGGGCCTGCCGCGGCGTCTTGAGAAGAGCACCAGTATTTTTGAAACGCTGGGGAACGGTGATATTCTTCTGCATCATCCTTTTCAGTCCTTTGCTCCGGTGATCGATTTTCTTCGCCAGGCGGCAAAAGATCCTGATGTTCTCTCTATCAAACAAACCTTGTACCGCACTGGCAATGATTCAGCCGTGGTGGATGCGTTGAAAGAGGCGGCCCGGGCCGGCAAAGAGGTCACGGTGGTTATCGAACTGATGGCCCGATTCGACGAGGAAGCCAATATAGAACTGGCCAATGAGTTGCAGGAGATCGGGGCGCATGTGGTCTATGGTGTGGTGGGCTACAAAACCCATTCGAAAATGATCCTGGTGGTACGCAGAGAGGGCAGAAGCCTGCGTCGTTATGTTCATCTGGGCACGGGTAATTATCATGCCAGGACGGCAAGGCTTTATACGGACTATGGCCTGTTGACCTGTGACAAGGCCGTTGGCGAGGATGTGAACAAGCTGTTTCACCAGCTTACCGGTCTTGGCAGGGCCAGTAAACTGAAGAGGTTGCTCCAGGCCCCCTTTACCATGCACAAGCAGTTATTCGCCTATATCGAGGAGGAGGCCAGGAATGCCAGGGCAGGCAAGGAGGCCAGAATCATTGCCAAGATGAATGCGCTGGTGGATGCGGAGATCATCCGGGCCCTGTATCAGGCCTCTCAGGCAGGGGTAAAGATTGACCTGATCGTACGAGGCGTGTGCTGTTTGCGCCCCGGGATTAAGGATGTTTCTGAAAATATCCAGGTGCGTTCCATCGTCGGTCGCTTTCTCGAACATACCCGGGTGTTTTATTTTCATCATGGTGGGGAAGAGTTGTTGTTTTGCTCGAGTGCCGACTGGATGCCGAGAAATCTGTATCATCGGGTTGAGATTTGTTTTCCCATCGAAGAAAAACGTCCTCGGCAGCAGATTATAAAATACGGCCTGTTGAATTATTTATCTGATAATTCACGGGCCTGGATTTTGAATAGTGACGGTACCTATCGACAGCCAAAACCGGGAGCACAGAAAGTGCGCTCTGCGCAGGATATTTTGTTACAACAATATTGTGATATGTCTCATTGATATTTAAGTGTAAATCCCGCCCCCAGCAGGTAAGCGGCTTCCGTTTCCAGATCAGCCAGTGTTAAGGGGTGTGTTTCCAGCCAGTTTTTCGGAAACTTTAATTTTATTGAATTAAGCTCGGTCTTAATTTGAATGTCAGGCAAGGCGGCAAAAGAGCGACTTCTGTTCAGTAGCACAGCCAGTCTTAACAGGATGCACAGTCGCTTTATTGCCTCCGGATTATCCTCCGTGGAGAGAGAGATATTATCGCGTAGAAATTTACGCCGGTGATTACGCACCAGTTTTGCCAGTCTGGTCTGGTCCTGGCGGGAGAAGCCGGGCAAATCAGAGTGGGCAAGAAGATAAGCACCGTGACGGTGATACTGGGTATGGGCAATGGAAAAGCCCATTTCATGAATTTGCCCCCCCCAGTGCAATAATTTCAGGTGCACGCCGTCATCCAGTTTCCAGTTCTTTTTTGACTGCTTGTACAGATCATGTGCAGTCCTGTTGACTCTTGCCGCCTGTTCACTGTCAACACCATATCGATCAGCAAGATCCACAATAGTGCTGTCACGGATATCTTCGTCATGAACACGACCGATAAGATCGTATAACAGTCCCTCTCTCAATGCCCCGTCAGAAACATTCATATTGTCTATTTCAAGCGACTCGAATATACCGGTGAGTATGGCCACTCCACCGGCAAACACGGGTTTTCTTTGATCGGACAGACCTTCAAAGTCAATCTGATCCACCTGTCCGATGGATATCAAGCGCTCATTGAGCGACTGCAGCAGCTTCAAGGTAATTCCACCATTACTTGATTCCTGTGCTTTGACAACATCGTAGATGGAAAGAATAGTACCGGAAGAGCCTAAAGCCTGATCCCAGCGCAATTTTTTATATGTCGTTTCCAGGGCTTCCATTTCCTGGCGTGCGGCCAGAACAGCCTTACGCATTTTCTTCGACGTGATTTTCCCGTCGGGGAAAAACCGCTGGCTTATGCTGACACAACCCATATGCAGGCTTTCCGTATAATAAGGGTTAAAACCTTTGCCGATGATCAGTTCAGTACTGCCACCGCCGATATCAACCAGAAGACGTTTGTCCGTTTCATTATAGACACTGTGAGCGACACCAAGGAAGATCAACCTGGCTTCTTCCCGCCCCGATATGATTTCAATGGGGTGGCCAAGAGCTTGCCTGGCCCGCAGAAGAAATGCCTCACCATTATGTGCTCTTCGCAGTGTATTGGTGCCTACCGCACGCATATTGATCTGGGGGATTTCCCGCAGACGTTGCCCAAAGCGCTCCAGACACGATATGGCTGTTGATATGGCTTCATCAGTGAGGCATCGATTGTCATCCAGACCTGAAGCCAGTCTGATCATTTCCTTAATCCGATCAACCACCTGCAGTCTCCCATCGACATAGTTCGCCACTAGCATGTGAAAACTGTTGGAGCCCAGATCGACTGCGGCGTAGGATTTTGTCAGGGGGGAAGTCATGTCGGTGAGGAACTTTCAACTATAATCATCAGTATAAATATTAATAATCGGCATCAATTATTATGACAGATTCAAGATTAATCATCATGCGTCATGCCAAGTCAGACTGGAAGACAGAGGCTGCCACCGATTTTGAACGACCCCTGGCTTCACGCGGCGTACGTGACGGCGAGCGTATGGGGAAATGGTTACTTGAACAAAATATTAATCCCGGCTGTTTTGTCAGTTCGCCTGCCATGCGTGCGAGACAGACTTCCGCTCTGGTCGCTGAAGAAATTGACTGGTCTGTCAATGAGATTATATGGACAGATCAAATTTATGCCGCGTCATTACCGGAATTACTTGAGGT
>JAJRTU010000091.1 GCA_024278135.1 Gammaproteobacteria bacterium | reverse complement strand
TTGAATATCTGCGTTGGCTGTTTTACGTAACAGATAAAGTACCCATGCTTACCCGCGATGTTGTCTGCTTTATGCTGGATCGTATTTTTGACAACTGGTGTAACGAAGCGGCCTTGTTGCTGGAGCGGGCAACACCGGCGCAGATAGACTGCGTGAGCAGCCATTTTGTTCATGCCGGTCAGTTTTTTGTGCTGAATCTCGCCAACGGCAACCCCATTATCATTGAGACCAACTCATTGCAGGCGGAAATGGAAGGCGCGCACTATACACCTGCTGATATATTCAAAACGGCAGGGCGTTGGGACACTGTTCGGCCGGGAGACAAAGTCGAAGTCGAACCTTTGCTTGAACAGGAGATTAAAGATCGCTTATTAGGCGTCCTGTTTTCGCAAACTGTCGATATTCTGGATAGAGATATCGGCCATGCCGAAGATCTGGATCTCGGGTGCCGACTCGCCTTTGCCTTTAAACAGGGGCCACTGGAATTAATGCGTGAGGCCGGTGAGCAGGAATGTACACGCATATTGCAGAAGTTTTCCGATACCAGACCTGGTATGCCTTTACCCGGGCGGGCAATAAGTGCTTATACAGACTTTCGACGCTTTATTCTTCTGGATGAACTGGATGGCGTCAAGATCATCACGTTACGGCGGCCGGATGCCCTGAATGCCCTGCATGATGAAATGAACGATGAAATACTCGAGATGCTCAGGCAATATGAAAATGATCCCGGTACTACCGGCTTTGTGCTGAGTGGCTATGGTCTCCGTTCATTCAGTGCCGGTGCAGACATCGGAAAGTTTCCCTCGATGCTGGGTGACAAAGAGCAATCTATTGACTATGCCCGCAGTTGTTCCCGTCTACTGTGTTATCTGGATACATGCCAAAAACCGGTCGTTGCGGCATTAAACGGTATGGCCCTGGGTGGCGGACTGGAACTGGCTATTCGTTGCCATGGGATCGTCGCCGTCAAGGAGGCCTGGATGCAGTTTCCAGAGATCACGCTGGGTATTGCTCCCGGCATTGGCGGTATGGTCGTCCCTTATCGTCGATGGCCGGGTGCCTCAGCCATCTTTCACAATATGTTGATGAAGGCAGAGAAACTGACGGCGGAGAAGGCGTCTGAATTCGGCATGATCAACACCCTGGTGGATAAACCGATGAACCTGATCCCCGCCGCTGTCTGGCTGGTCAAGGATCTGGTCGACAGGCAACACAGGATAAGTGATGAACCCGTCGGTATTGCTCCCATCATCAGAGAAGTTAACGAACCCCTGAGTACTCAGGGTCAGCGTCTAAGTGCCGCTGTTATTGATATCATGTGTACCGCAATCAACGACGCCGCTGAAGCAGATTCATTTAATTCTGCTCTGGAGATAGGTTATGCCGCTTTTGGCAGGAGCGCCTGCACAGCAGCCGCCAGAGAAGGGATAGAGGCGTTCACTCAGGGACGCAAAGCGGATTTTCAGAAGACAGGTTAGTTCACGTAGCTGAAAAAATCGTTGTCGGTGCCGGTGCTTCCCTTGCGACTGTCGTCACTGGCGTGAGTGCCGGATATGCCTGACAATAAAAAATCACCTCAGTTTATGGTATTGCTCGCAGGGTAATAATATAAGTTTTGTTCCTGCCGTTGATCGTTACGTACCATACGCAACATGGTGGAAGCTTCTTCAATTCCATCCTGAATAATTTGGGACAGCTCCTGATTTACCGAGGAGTCTTCGGAAATCTGCATGTAACTTTCAATGGCTATATCACCATAGCGTTGCTTGTAAATCGCGATATACATCGCCAGTAATTTCGTGCATTGCCCCAATTCACTGCGATTGGAGTCCTGTACCAGATCCTGGAATTCAATTTGTTGCTGCTTGATGAGATCCAGTTCGTTTTTTGTGACACTCATTGCATGTTCTCCACAAACTATTCTGATAAATTACCTCGCAACCCGCGTGCCAACAAAAAAATCTATTAATAACAAACAGTTGTATTTTTCCGGATAAGCAGGTTAGGGTATAATGTCGGCAACAGGAGACAAAGGGCCTGTCCATTTAAAAATCTTTAGACAATTATCGGCATGACGTGAACCAGGTCTCAATTTTCATCAAACTGTCTGTGATGGGTTGCGCAATACCGTTAATCGATGTTGCCAAGACACCCCAGTAAGCATTAATACTGTATTCGTCGAGTAAGCGAAGTCATACCACGAAACGGGAACCGTCATTGAATACAACAATAAGTAATAAGAAAATGCTGCAGACAAAAAAAATATCCTTGCTACAGGAATGTCGTCAAATAATGACAAAGCGTATGCGTGCTTCTTTGACGGGGATGTTAAATGAGATTGACGAAACGTTACTTAAGATGGCACAAAACCGCTCTGGTTTTTTGGATGAATCTGCCTGCTATGAGGCCGTGCGTGAAATTCGTTTAAAGAGAATAGAAATACAGTTACGTTTTGAACGGCGTTTTATCAATTTGTTTGAAAACGAGATAAGGATCCCCGGAATGTTTGATCAGTCGGAAAAACCCGGGCATATGGAAACACAGGGGCAATCCGAGTTTAAGAAGCTGAGTAAGGAAGATTCACTGTCTATGGAAAACTCTGTTGGTGCAATAAGAAAAAGTTGTGGTCAGACCTTGCTGGACCTGGATAAAAAAATGGGTTTGCTGATTGACTTGCCTGAACATGTCAATCCCGTTCAACCGGAAATCGTATTTGAAGCTTTTCGCGAAGCCTGTTGGGATATTAAATCCGGAGATGAAGTGAGAATGCTGATGTTTAGCATTTTTGAACGACGTATAACAGCTGAACTCCGTGCCATTTATCAGGATATCAATAAATTACTTGAAAAACAGGATGGATCAATGGATTCCAGTTCAAAAATTGATTTTAATCGCTTGCCGAAACAGCAGCAACAAATGGTAATGGTCAGATACGAGGTGATTTCACGAATTGAAAAAAGACTGGAAGGACATGAGGTGCCGGATTTTGTACGTGCTTTTCTATTGGGGCATTGGTGTGTTTTTCTCGAAAAAATATTCATCCAATATACGGAAAACAGCATTGCCTGGAATGCTGCACGACAGACCATGGATGATCTTATCTGGAGCGTCAGCAGGATATCGACAGACTATGATCGGCGACGACTTGTACAGCTCTTACCCAGTTTGTTATTTCGGTTGATAAACGGAATGAAAGTCATTTCCATGAAAGACGTAAAGGTTGAACAGTTTCTGAAAGAGCTTAAGGGGCATCAATTGCGTTCTCTCGATCAGCATGACAGTCAGTTACTGCAGGCTATTGCAGATGAAGCCATCGAAAGTGTCAGCAGCGGCAGTCGGAAAACCTATCACTAGGTAATGGTCAGATCCGGGATTTCTCCCGGCAACACACATCAGAGTCGAACAGCTGACTTAGTCCTCCCCCAGGGCCAGTACTTTTGCCATTCGATAATCTGTTTTACCGCTGCCCAACTTCGGAATGTCAGCTTCAAATTGAACTTCCGCCGGGATCATCAATGGATTGGTCCCGGCTTGCAGCAATACTTTTCTCA
>JAJRTU010000090.1 GCA_024278135.1 Gammaproteobacteria bacterium | reverse complement strand
GCAGCAGCGCCCCCTTCGGCGGCCACGGTGTGGCTGCGCATGGGGTAGACTTTGGAAATAAGTGCGATCTCCTGTGCGGGTTCCGTTTCAGCAATGGCAATGGCCGCTCGCAGGCCGGCGCCACCCCCGCCAATGATAGCCACATCTACTTTAACGACATCCATTTTTCCTTCTTCTCCCGCTACTAATTCGATCAAGACAGCACAGATTGTTATTGTTGTCTAACATATCGCCTGTTCGTTTGAATCCTTTGACCAGGATCAATTTTAACCAAGATAACCACAGTAATTTTGTTGTTATTGATCTCTCTTAAGAATCAGGTGAAAATCTGGTATAAAATCGAATTATTTAGTATTCGTATATGCACATACAATGCATAATAAACATGCAGATTAATCAACTATCAATGGTAAGGGGATAAATTCATGGCTAACGGGGTACGCAGTATCCAATTCTCGGAACGGGAAGAAGTACGCGAAGAGCAATTTAGTGAAGTATGGACGCAGGAGTTGGATCATGTGTTCGCTGATGTCGCCAAGTACTATGACCGGGCAAATCACGTCGCGAGCCTGGGAATGTGGAACTGGCTTCGCGACAGGTTCCTGGCAACGATGGAATTAAAAAGTGGCCAAAAGGTACTCGATGTCTGTGCCGGTACCAATGCTATCGGTATCGCCCTGTTACAAAAACAGGCTGATCTCGACGTCCAGGCAATCGACAGAAGTGTGGCCATGCAACAGGTAGGCCGAGAGCGGGCCGGGCAACGGGGTCTCCATATTGACAGCACCATTGGTGATGTGCACCGCCTGCCTTTCCCGGACAATTATTTTGATGTGGCGACTTTGCAATATGCTTCCCGGCATTTACGCATCATGGATGTATTCAGTGAAATAAAACGCGTGCTGAAGCCAGGTGGCCATTTTTATCACTGCGACATGCTGCGACCATCGAACAAGATCGTAGAACGCCTTTATTATGGTTACCTGCGACTGTGTCTGACCGTGACGGGCTGGTTGTTTCGCAGCGGTCCTTCGGCATTGGCCTGTAAAAAGTATTTTGTGAGCGCACTGAGCATGTTCTACTCGGCAAACGAATTGTCCAACCTGCTGACCTATCTGGGCTTTAAACAGGTATCCAGCAAATCAGTGCTGGGAGGGATGATAGCGTTTCACAAGGCGGTAAAAGACGATAACGTTTGATTTTTTATCCCTGCCCCTGTCGCAGCAACATGCCGGTGTCGCAAACGGTCGAATCCAGCTGAGTCTGCCGGACGCCTTGTCGCTGTAATAAAGGTTCCTGATGGTTTTCAAGGATACTCCGGATCAACCTGGCGAATCCGCGTTCTTCAAAACGCGATGGATATTGTTGATACGTCCGGTATGACACATCGGTTTCAGATCAGCTTTCAGCCCGCTTGCCCATCAGCAACATTTAATTAAATTCCACTTTCCCCGACTGTTCCGGGTTTTATCATTCGAGAGAAGAGGTAATTTCGCTTTCGCCGCCATAATTCTCTCCGGGTTTATTCCTCATTACATCGCCGTAAGGTTCCAGTACATTATCAATATCATACATACATGATTTTTTTGTCACCGCCGCATTGAGTCTGCGACAAATAAAACATCAGTCCTTAGTCGGGATACTGCCGTGCATACGGAATCGTTCGGAGCAGTATTAATCTTATTTAAACGCAATTTAATAAAAGTTTGATCTAACTCAATGGAATTATTCTGAAACCCTGTACACCGTATCTACATAACGAAAACTGAACTAGAAGGGTGGTTTTTGGTGATGAATGACAAGATTGTAAAAATAAATACCGGTATTAAACAAACTGTCAGGACAGATGAACATACTGTCGAAATCCTGTCCGATTCCGGGGAAGGTGCACAAACGGCGGGACAGATGTTCGCGAAAATAGTCGCCAAGTCCGGCAACAGTGTCTGGACTGTAGAGATTATTCCCGCTGAGATTGAACCCCCTGCCAGAAGTCCCGCGGGTGCCAGTGGTAATCGCATCAGGCTGGGGGCATTCCCCATCACCAATGCCGGTGATGAGGCAGAACTGGTGGTCGGGTTTAATGAACAGGTTCTGCACGGCGGTATCTGGGAGAAAAGATTCAAACCGGGTTGTCGGATCCTGCTGGAAAACAAATGGGCCACGCATGCCGACAACAGCATCGTCGAAGCTTACATCAGCATGGTTGATAAACTGAAGACTGAAGGATTTCAAATAATCGAAATCCCGATGGAAGAGGAATGTCATAAATATGTAGAGGATGCAAGACGTGGCAAGAATATGTTCGTTGTCGGTCTGCTCTGCAATATCTACGCGCGCGACCTGCAACTGGCTCGCGATGAGATCAGAAACAAGTTCAAGACCAAAATGAATCTTTGGTTCAACCCAACATTGAATTGCTGGAGGCCGGGTTTAACTGGGCGGAGGAAAACCTGGATTTCCGTTTTGAAGTTCCCCCCTGTGATATCAGCGGGCCGCAGATGGTGACAAACGGCAATGTGACACTGGCATTGGGTGTCGTTGCCTCCGGTATGGAAGTCTGCGCGATGTACCCCATCACGCCGGCCACATCCGCCTCTCACTACCTGAGTCAGATCCTGGCCGATGCCGGCGGCATAGTCCATCAGGCGGAAGATGAGATCGCCGCCTGTGCCTTCGCAATTGGCGCTTCCTATGCCGGAAAATGTGCCTTGACGATCACTTCCGGACCAGGCATGGCCCTGAAAACAGAATTGATGGCGCTGGCAGTGATGGCGGAGATCCCGCTGGTGCTGGTGGACGTACAACGAGGTGGACCGAGTACAGGTTTGCCTACCAAAGTTGAACAGGGTGACCTGCTGGCTGCAATTTTCGGCAGTCCCGGGGATACACCTAAAGTCGTCATGGCTCCCGCTACGATTGAGGACTGCTTCTATTCCGTCATCACCGCACGCAAAATTGCGGAGACTTTTCGGACACTGGTGGTGGTCTTAAGTGATGCCAATCTCGCCACCGGACAGCAGGCCTTCCCGCGACCGGAATTCAACGAAGAATGGGGAGCACCGCCCATCGATCAAAGTCCGGTGGGCAAAGAACAGATGCCACTGGACTGGGATCCCAAAACCGGCCTGTCGCAACGCTTCATACCCGGGCAACCAAACGGCATGTATACCGTTACCGGACTCGCCCATGACAGAAAAGGCCTGGTGGCCTATGCCCCCGGCATCAATCAGGAAGGATGTCGTAATCGAAGTTTGAAACTGGCGGCATTTCAAAAAACCCTGAAACCACCGAGTATTTTTGGCGAGCCTGAAGGCGATCTCCTGATCATTGGCTGGGGCAGCACCAAAGGCGCGATTGAAGAGGCAGTACAGAGAGTACAAAAGGAGGGGATGAAAGTTTCTTCCATCCACCTGACATTCCTGCAACCGATGGCCTCTGGAATCAAGCAGATCATGCAGGGTTTCAACCAGGTGATGACCGTCGAAATCAACTACTCGGACAGTCTTGAAGATGAACTGATTGATGAAGATAATCGACGCTACGCCAATCTGGCCCTGCTGCTGCGCGCTCGCTACCTGATGGATATCGACTGCTGGTCCAATGTTCATGGACAACCTATACGCCCGGGAGCCATCGAGAAGATGATCTGCAAACGATTGAACGATACGCAGAAAAGTGAGGAGGGCGCAGCATGTTTGGATTAAACAATCAATGCTCGCTCAGTGTTGACGAAGAGTATCTTACTCTGGAAGATTATCAGGGGCGGGTTGCCCGCTGGTGTCCCGGCTGTGGTGATAACGGTATTCTAATCGCGACCCAGAAATTATGTCGTGACGAACAACTTCCTCCTGAGAAAACCGTGTTTGTATCCGGTATTGGTTGTGCCGCCCGTTTTCCGCATTATATGGGTACTTACGGGTTTCATGGCCTGCACGGACGAGCATTGCCGACGGCCCAGGGAGTCAAAATCCGACGACCGGACCTGCGCGTGTTCGTTAACATGGGAGACGGTGATTGCTGCAGCATCGGTACGGCCCACTGGATCCACGCTATTCGCATGAATATGGACATGGTGGTGATGATGCACGACAACAATATCTATGGCCTGACCAAAAAGCAGGCCTCACCGACAACCCCGATAGGTTTCAAAACCAATACCACGCCGCGAGGGGCTTATCTGAAGGCGATGAACCCCTTGACCGTGACGCTGGGCGTCACCAACGTCTCGTTTGTCGCACAGGTGGCTGAATGGATACCGGAACTGTTATACGATGTCATCAAACAGGCATTCCACCACAAAGGTTTTTCCTTCATCCGTATCCTGCAGCGCTGCCCTCACTTTACACCGGATCTTTACTCATCCCTGTTATCCGATCCAGGCAAACTGTTGCTGCTCAGACATGAAAACGGCATACAGCTCAGTGATACCATGGGCAAAATCTATAAGAACCAGGAAGAACATAATCCCGCTGATTTGAATCGCGCCAGGGAGATCGCCGAAATGACTGATCAGGTACCGCTAGGTATCCTCTACCGGGATGAAAATGTAGCGCGTTACGAACAAGCCATCAAGACCGAGCGGAAACCGAGCACAGAACTACGCCGGAAAGTACTGGAAACGGCCTTCGATAATTTTGGGATCTTGACCAATAACGCCACGACGGCTTGAGGTAAGCGGTGAATGACGTCAAATCCACGGAGTGTGACATGCCCACGAGCCTGGAGAATAATAATAAGCAACAATCAGAAGAAGTAAGTCCTGCTGTATCCGAACAGGAATTCCACGAACCGGGATCGACGGACTTGCCCTTCGAGCCTCCCCGTCAAGACGGGGGGAATTCTGAAGACACTGTTCGGCAACTGCTCACTTTTTTCTTGAATGGACCTGTCTCAGCGGATGCCGACACCCGGACAGCAGAAAACTTGCCGGGACCGGCATTGCTCTACCAGTACAGAGATTTATCCAGGATCCGTTATGACTTCCCCGCCTGCCTGAACGAAGCCGATACCGACAGTGCCGCAGTGCGCAGTTTGACTGCCGTGGTCGATGAACTTGTTTCCAGGCTGGCCGATGATACTGATGCCGGTCAAGGCTTGAAACAACACCTGTACCGGCTTGAATCCGAGATCAGAGTACTGGCTGAGCATCATCATGATATCGGCTTCCTGAAATTATGGGATCGGGCCGGCAAGAACTTGCTGTCTTCCTCAAAACTTTCCAGGGAGAAAAAGGCGCTGCTGCGGGAAAATCTGGACACTGCCCGGCAGGGACTTGAGATTGATTACAAGATAATCCCCTGCGATGCTGATGCACCGGCTCAGCTGCTGTCGACCTTAATGGTAAGCCATTGGCAGCAACGCTGTTCTAAATGGCGTGAACAACTCGAATTATTGATCCTGCAATTGCAGGATATCCTTAGTGTTGATTTTGAGCATTCTGTAAAAGCCAAAAGCCCGGATTATCTCAGGGAAGCCACCAGCACTGATGATATCGACTTCGAAGCGATGGCTTCCATGCTGGCGACCGATCACCTCGGCGATCCATTGGCGCTTACTCGTCGTGAACGTATTCAGACGACGCTTGAGACCCTGCTGCAGGTTAAACCCCTGTTCGACCCGGTGATATCCGGTGAAAAAAGAGAGACGGCATTACCTTTTTCCATACGCACTATATTCAATGACTGCAGCACCGCACTTGATGCTTATCAAACACGTATGCGTATCATGATCGAATTCTTCAAGGCGGGCAGAATCGCGCAACTGGAAGTGGAAAATCGCTACCGGGAAGCTTCGCATGATGATTTTTTCAGACACTTTACTGTTTCCCACTTAAGTGCCGATGAGCTGGTGCTGTGCCCGCCGGTATTGTTAGGTCTTGACAAAGACTCTTTCGCACAAGGTGGTGGTACCGAATTGCTTGAAATCATGGGTTCAGGTTTGAACATCAAAGTACTCTTGTTGATCGACGACCTCTACAACAGCGAACAGATGACGAGCCGGAGCACAATGCTGATTGACTGGCCGGCACGGCTGGCAAACATGCTGATGGCGCTGAATCATGTCTATGTACTGCAATCACCTGCTTCCCGTTTGTCCTCTCTGCACAACGGCATACTTGAGGGACTTGACTATGAAGGCCCGGCCCTGTTCAGCGTATACACAGGTAAAAAGGAAAACCGGGCCGCTTTACCCGCCTATCTTGATGCCGCTTCGGCAACTGAGTCCCGCACATTTCCGCTCTTCTTTTTCAACCCGGGCAAGGGACAAACTCAGGCAGAACGCATGGACGTTTCCGACAACAGTCAATGCGATCAGGACTGGCCGGTGGAACCCTTCACCTACCAGACAGCGAATGATGACGATGTGACCGTTGATCTGGCCTTTACACCCGCTGATTTTCTGCTTTGTGATCCGCGTTTCATCACTCAATTTCGCTGCATACCTGCTGAGCAGTGGCATGAGAGTATGCTGCCACTGCAGGATTATTTGTCACTGGATCCTGAAGCGCTGCAAAATCGCATCCCTTATCTGCTGACGGTGGATAATGACGGTCGTCTGGGAAGGGTGATAATGACACGATCCATTGTTGAGTGGGTGCAACAATGCGCCTCGTTCTGGCACAACCTGCAGGAACTGGGCGGTATTAATAATTCCTTCGCCCTGAAACTGATCGCAACGGAAAAAGATCGACTGGCCTCCGACATGCAGGAGCAGGTCGACGCGCTTGAGGAAAAATACGCCATACAACTGGATCAGGATATTGGCAAACTGACCGGAGAGATTATTCAGCGTATCGCAGCGCAACTGCTGCTAGATGCTGCCGGCAGCACTGAAATACCGATCCGGGCAACAACGGCACCGACTGTTGAATCCACGCCGCCGGCTCCGTCACCGGAGATCAGTGAGACAGCGCCTGAACAGGAAGAGGAAGAAGATGAGGATGAAATCGGAGCGTTTGATGAGGCCTATATTGAGACACCAAGATGCACCAGTTGCGACGACTGTACCAATCTTAACGGTCAACAATTCGCTTACGATGAAAACAAGCAGGCCTATATAAAGGACGCAGCGGCCGGACCCTACAAAGACCTGGTACGTGCGGCGGAACTCTGTCCCGTGAAAATTATTCATCCGGGCAAGCCGAAAAATCCGGCAGAGACCGGACTGGAAGAGTTGCTGAAACGTGCGGCGCCTTTCATGTAGCGGCACTGGCTATGGACACGCTTATTGCGATTGGTTTTCTGGTCGGTCTGGCAAGCACGCTCGGTGTGGTTCTCGCCATCGCCAATTCCAAACTGAAAGTATTCGAAGATCCCCGGATCGACACGGTGCAGGATCTGTTGCCGGGGACGAATTGTGGTGCCTGCGGTCTGCCCGGTTGTCGACTATTTGCGGAAAAGGCGGTCGCCGGCGAAGTCCAGCCCAGTGAATGCCGGGTCGGAGGTCCTGAGACCGCCACTGTTGTCGCCGACTATCTCGGTGTGGATGCCGGTGACGTGGATAAAGAAGTGGCCCGGCTGCTATGTGCGGGTGGCTCCAATGTCGCCATACAAAGAGCGGAGTATGTCGGGTTCCCCTCCTGCCGGGCCGCTGCGGCCGTGGCAGGCGGAGGCAAAGGCTGCCGCTATGGCTGTCTGGGTTTCGGTGACTGTGAGATGATCTGTGATTACGATGCCATCATGATGTCGCCGACGGGACTTCCTGTCGTCGATGTCGAAAAATGCACCTCCTGCGGAGACTGCATTGAGATCTGTCCCAAAGATATCCTGGAGTTGCGTCCGGTCAAGCAACATTTGCTGGTGCAATGTAAATCCGAACTGGAGGGAGACGACATCCTGGCGCTCTGCAAGGTGGCGTGTACTGCCTGTGGGAAGTGCGTAGCCGATGCTCCACAGGGTCTGCTGAAGATGAAAAACAACCTGCCGGTGATCAACGACGAACTGCTGCATCTGCAGGATCCCGATGCATTAAAACGTTGCCCGACAAATGCTATTGTCTGGATCGATGAGCAGCAGTTTGCTGAAGGCATGACG
>JAJRTU010000089.1 GCA_024278135.1 Gammaproteobacteria bacterium | reverse complement strand
GTGGCGAGGGCGGCCTATGAAATGGCCCTGCAATACTCAAAGGAGAGAGAAATCTGGGGACAGCCCATCGGCCAGTACCAGGCCGTGGGCAATATGCTGGTGGACATGAAAGCGGAACTGGAAATGGCCCGCTTGATGGTTCGTCGGGTAGCGTGGCAGAGCAGCAACGACTGTTCTGAAGGCCGCTTGCCACCCAACTTCGCCAAAGTCTATCCGGCCGAAATGGCCCGGCGGGTGACAGTGAATGCCATGCAGATCCTCGGCGGCGCCGGCTACATGAAAGACTATCCGGCTGAAAAGTACGTCCGCGATGCCATGGTCCTGCCCATCATCAGCGGCGCCAACGAGGTACTGAAGTATTTTATGTCCCTGGAATTGTAGACTCCTTTGCGGGATACAGACCAGATTAAAGATACAGCAGAAAATCTGGCCTCCGTTTTTCAATCAGGGCTTTATACGGGATATAGGCTGCAACAGAGTCACGCGACTCATTGGGTGCTATGTGATTTCCTGTTCCGCTTTGATAAAAGCTTTTCGGACAATTTCAGTCCCCGCCCCGGTTCTGACCAGGGACAAACCTCAACACAAATAGCGCAGCCATAAGTGCTGGAAAAATACGGCACACATTTATCAAAGTCCACATACCAGCGATGTACACCGCGCACCCATTGTTTTTTATCGGTGATGGCCGAGGGTGGGCAATCCCGCGTGCATCGTCTGCAAGCCGTACATAAATCATCGACACCAATATCGACGGGTTCAGTTACTGCCAGGGGAATATTGGTCGCGACGGTTGAAAGCCGCATGTTGGAGCCATATTCTCTTGAAATCAGTGAACCGTGTTTTCCCA
The DNA here is from genome assembly GCA_024278135.1 of Gammaproteobacteria bacterium. Classification (GTDB taxonomy): domain Bacteria; phylum Pseudomonadota; class Gammaproteobacteria; order Eutrophobiales; family Eutrophobiaceae; genus WLWS01. The sequence continues at coordinate 16,907 of JAJRTU010000089.1, read as the reverse complement.
GTTGACCCAGACCGGCACGGACGGCCAGCGGGATCTGCAAAATATCCGTACTGCGGGGATCACCATAAGCGCAGGTTGCCCAGCCTTTACTGCGAATATATTCCGCCAGTCTGACGGCGACAGCCGCGACTTCGCCGTAAGAGCGCTGTACTTCCTGGGCGGCACGGGCATGCGGGACGTGCAGCATTTCCTCCCGTCGCATCGGGTTGCCGATACAGATGGCGTAGCGGTAGGGCAGTTCCACATCGCCATATACATCATCGTCAGTAAATGCCGTGATACCGATCACACCGGCGCCAAACTCCTTGCCCTTTTCCAGAAGGTGTTCTGTCATTTTCTGTGGATCCGGAACTGCTTCCTGGACCCTCGCCACCGGGCCTAGCGATTTTCTTAAATTCCAGCGGTATTTAATTGCCTCCAGCAATATTCCCCAGGTATTGCTCATCAGGAAGAAGGCATTCAGACCGGCCCAGGGAAAATCGTTCCGGCCGAGCGAATGGTATACCCGTCTGGGGCGTACCTTTTCCTTGATACCCCGGCCATTGGTTTTATTGCCGGAAATGGGCGGTGTTTGAAACGCGGGCAGGTTTTCGGCGGAAGGCAGGTCGTAAAGTTTCATTCTTCTTTCCGGGACGGGTCAAACTTGTCGACATAAAAAGGCCGGCCGGACGCGCGACAGCGTTTGAATTCCCGCCTTGCGCGTCTTCCCGCCGTGGCCCACTGCCAGACAGTCATGCACAGGAAAATCAGTAACTTGATATCACGCCGGAGTCGCTGCGTCAGGTTAGCGTTCTCAAGATGAAATTTACCGGCAAAAGTCGGATCAGTTTCGCTCATAGTGACAATCTCCTCGTCTCAAGTGTATCAGGTATCGGCTATCACATTCCAACATTGCTCAGTGAAAGAGAGTGCTGATATATTGAACGGTATGACCAGGTCGTTACTCCCTGTCTATTGGATATAAATTACCGTTTCACTAATGATTGAATGAACCGCCACGCCACGTTGATGTCAAGGATCTGATTGGTACTCTCTTTCATAATACGGAAAATTACAAACTGGCCTTCGAGCATAAATCACGCCCGATCAGAATTATGCTGATGGTTGGGCGTCGTGTAACTGCCATGGCTACGCACGATGCTGGATTCAAAACTTCCCGGACTACCGGGGAACTGTTGCATTCGGGGTCGGACCGCGATCATTCGGGCATTCGGGGTCGGACCGCGATAGCCCGGTATAAGACATTGATTATAATTAGGATATGATGTTAATAGAGTATGATTTTAGGCTTAGAACACGTTTTTTATTGTTGAAATCATTATTGTAAGGATGAAGGACTCCAGCAGAGGGGTATGCTGTATCTTTCGATTTCTATAATCGTTGTTCAGGGCGCGCCCGGAAGGGTTCGAAGCTCCGATTCATAGTCAGATACTTGCAGAATGCAACCTGGAAAATCACCTAGCTCTTATAAGGATTAAACAAGGCGACATCTTCGGATACGATTTCTTCCGGGCTTAAAGGTTTTGTCGGGATGTAATGCTCCGGTTTCGGACCGCCTTCTGCGCGTCTGGCCAGAGCCTGTTTGACTGTTTCCACTTTAATTGCTGCGGCCAGCCCTTCCTTGCGTTTTACTGCGATGGGCATGCCGGAAGAGTTGGGTGGCGGCATCATGTTGGCGTGATAGTAGGCGACTTTGTGTTTTTTCAGATCGATCTTGCGATTGACATCAAGGTCGCGTTGGTTGACACCTTTGGTTGGTTCAACACAAACGCCATCGACAATTTCCAGATCAAGCCACCATTTCTTTGCCGGGTTACGTACGCCGTGACCGAGTACATCATCGAGTTTTACCGCAATGGGTACCAGCAGGGGTTTTAACCAGAAGGCATTCACACCACACCAACTTGCAATCTGTGTGGTGATGGGGCCATCCCAACTCACGACCTTATTCAGCGGACAGGTTTTCATGCAACGGCCACAACCGAGACCGCGTTGATTGGTCAAGCGGTAACGCGCGCAGCGTTCCACGTCCGGTTTCCATATTTCATAGCCGTTAAACATGACCTTGTCGCCGAAACTGATGGCATCGCAGGGGCATTCGCGGGCGCACTTGTGACAGTTGGAACAAAAATACTGCAGACCGAAATCAATGGGCTTGTCGGGCACCAGCGGCAGATCGGTGGTCATGACGATGGTTTTCAGACGCGGTCCCATAAAAGGATTGAGTACCAGTTCACCTATGCGGCTGAGTTCACCCAGACCGGATAACAGGACAGTGGGAAGATGTAATACCTGTGAGTCAGCATTGGACTGCGGTCTGGCATCATAACCTTTGGCACGAAAAAAGTTGGCCATAATGCCGGCAATCAGTGCGCCGCGCATATAGGCACGCATGGATTGTGCACCGGAAATAAAATCATCGCCCGAGGCGCCCTCCATAGTATCGAAGCCCTGATCGATTAAACATACAACCGCGTATTTATGTTTGGGATCGATCTCGCTGCCATCCAGGTCATGTGAATACCAGACATAATCCGGTAATTCACAGATACCGGTAATTTCCGCACCCAGGGCATAGGACATGGACTTGATCGCTTTGGTATTGGCTTCGGCATCGTGCAGTTCACTGTCGACAGTATCAGCCACGGGTCCATCCTGGTGCGGCACCATGGCCCGGATCTGATTGAGCATGGCATCTGCGAAAGGATGCTTAAAGGCAAAACGACTACGTTCTTTTTGTGCCTTACCGCCCAGGTCGCCATGTATTGCCCGCTCGAAAAAGGGCGCACGTTTTGGCACGCGCGGGACTTCATCTTCAATGATCAAGGTCGTGGGTTTATCCACTCGTCTGACCGTCTCCATCGGGTATTTGCTTAAATGACTCGCCCGTCTGGATTGCCGCCAGCGTTCCAGTCCCGAGGTCGCGCCACCGATGCCTAACCAGTAGGCCAGCCCTTTGCCGTTTATCGCGCTTGAGGCAAGGGGGGTGTCTGTTGCCAATGCATAATTAGTCGAAACCAGTGCAACGGCATAGTCGCGATCCAGATAAGGGTTAATCACTTTGTCGTTTTGTCTAATCCCCAGACCGGAGAGAACTGTCAATCTGTCTACATCAAGTTGTTCATTCTCATCATCATAACCAATGGCATTAAAACCCATCATGCGAATGTGATTGGCGATACCAATGGCCACTTCAAAGGCTCGCATCTCTGCCGTCTCATGCATGGAATCCTTAAGCCAGTTGTACGCGAGATTATCCGGTTCCGGCAACCGGCTGTATTCCGCCAGTATAACGATAGCGTGGGTATGATTTTCCGGCACAGCATCCTTATACCAACAGGATCCCGATAATTCGCAAATACCCACTTGGCTGGCATCGAGGAAATAACCGGCACCTTTGATATCGATCATTCTTCGTTCAAGACTGTCCGGTACCGGTGCTTCGGCTGGTGCGGGTTTACCTTTGCAAAATTCTTTGAAAATATTGTGGTAGGTAGCGAGAGCGTCAGCGTAGCTTGTATTAACAGTTTCTCTGCTTGCAGGCCTGGTGCCTTGTCCTGCTGCGCGTTCTGTTTCAGCGATTTTTTCATCTCTGGCGAGGCGTTCCAGAGGGTAGGGGCCGTAATGAAAAGGTCTGTTTTTGTTGGAAAAGAAGATCATATCATGTTGTTTTAGTTTCCATCTGCTAGTGTACTGAATAGTACATTTTGTTCAGTGGGGCTGCAATGCTTTCACAAGAGCGCTCGTTGATTTGTCTATCAAGCTGGTGTTGGGGTATTTTCTCGGGTGAATTATAGTATTCCTGTCGTCCTTCCGAAGGACATATTCTTTGCATTTTACACTATAGACTGTCAAATTAAGTAGTGTTCAGCACATGGGGCAGCAACAATGGCGCAACAAAAGGGTTCAGACAGACAACAAAAACTGGCTTCGATTGCCGCCGCCAGTATGGCCAATAGAGATACACCATTAATACGTAATGCCTGGTATGTGGCGGCAAAGAGCAGCGAAATCAGCCGGGAATTGTTCTCCCGGCAATACCTGGGCATCAGTACCGTTATTTTTCGCAAACAGGACGGGACTCCGGTCGCCTTGCAGAACCGTTGTTGCCATCGATCCTTTCCGCTAGTTGAAGGCAGGCTTGACGGTGATGTGCTGGAATGTGGTTATCATGGTTTCAGGTATGACTGCGCCGGCAGGTGTATTGCCATTCCCTCGCAGAAAAAAGCACCGGAGAATATCCGGCTGCGTTGCTTTCCGCTGATCGAAAAGAAGCCCTTCATCTGGATTTGGCCCGGCGATCCGGCGCTGGCCGACGAGTCGTTGTTACCACATCAGGCATTTTTCGATCATGCTGACTGGGCGGTGAATATCGGTTATCTGAAAATTCAGGGAAGCTATGTGCATTTACATGAGAACTTGCTGGACCTGTCGCACCTGAGTTTTTTGCATGCCAAAACATTCGGCACACCGGAATATGCCCGGGCTCCGCTGGAAGCCACGGTGGAAGATGCGCATTTTGAAGTCTGGAGGCATGTTGAATGTGAATTGCCGCCAATCTATGCCAGGCCACTCGGCTGGGAAGGCGACCAGGCCATGCGCAGTTCCGGATCGCTGTTCATCTCGCCGGGCTTGCATTTGAATACGGGCGTGTTGAAAAATCTCGATCACCCGGAAAAAATGCAGGACAGCCAGCCCATGGTCAAGGTGGCGCAGTTGATCACCCCGGAGACGAACACCTCCACCAATTATTACTATGCCCAGTGCAGAAATTTTGCACTGGATGACAGGGAAATGGGCAAGTTCATGCTTGAAGCCAATCAGGCGGCATTCAGTGAGGATGTGTTTGCGATAGAACATATCAACCGCATGCAGGACAATGATCGGACCCCGGGTTTTTATGAGATTGATGTGGCGGCGGATCGACCCGGCGTGAGTATGCGACGGCATCTGAAAAAACTGGCCGACGCTGAGCGAAATGACGCCTGATATTCTGCTGGTGAGTTTGTTTTCTGTCTTGGCAGGTTTGTAAGGCTGCCGGGTTTTATCTACGGACCATGCCAATGCCATACTGAGGGCTGAGCACGAATTGGCTGATGCTGTTACGCCCACCTCGATAATGTTGTAGTCTTCGCCTATGCAGATCAGCGAAATCAACGGTATCGAAGCTGACTTGTCGGATTATCTGCAAGCCGGTGAATTTATCGACAGTGACAATGAACGTGTACGCCGTTTTGCCGTCGAGTCTGGCGGCGATGCTGAAGATGCTGTCACGACTGCGGTCAAGCTCTATTATGCCGTCCGCGACGGTATTATTTACGATCCCTACTATATCGGCCGGGATCCTCGCTACTTTCGCGCCAGTGCCTGCCTGCAGGCGGGGCGTGGGTTTTGCCAGCCGAAATCCGCATTGCTGGCGGCCTGTGCCCGGGTCATGGGTATTCCGGCCCGGCTCGGTTTTGTGGATGTGCGTAACCATCTGACGACCGCCAGGCTTGACGCCCTGGTTGGTGGCGATGTTTATGTCTGGCACTCCTATACCGAGTTGTATCTCGAAGAACGCTGGGTCAAGGTGACACCGGCTTTTAATTTGAGCATGTGTAAACGTTTCGATGTTCATCCTCTGGAGTTCGACGGCCGCAGTGATTCACAATTTCAGGAATTCGATTGCCAGGGCAACCGGCACATGGAATATGTCCGCCAACGCGGCCACTTCATCGACCTGCCCTATGAGCAGATCATCGATGCATTTCTTGTCCACCATCCCCGTTGGCTGGTCGCCCGCGATAAGGAACAGGGCAGTGAGGCTGAATAACCGTCCCGAATTCGTTTGCAGCCAATGGAAAAGATCGGGAGTACGTTCCCACCTGCCGCGCAAACCGTTCTGACGGGATCATGCCAGATAGAGGTTCTCGCTATCCCGGCGCCTGCAAGGCCTGTAATATTGTTTTTTCGTGCTGTCTGTTGGCATAATCCATGATGTCAGGGTTATATGCCCTCTGGCAAAGGACAATACAAAATCGGCAGGGATATACACGGCTTATCTTTTTGAAACGGCTTCGGGATATGCTTGCGGAGCAGGGGCTTCGGATGCTGTAGTGTATGATGTTACCTGAGCCGACTGAACATCTCTTGTGATGTGTATTCATTTTTATGTAAATCACGGTAATTGATCAATGAGCAATGGTAAAAGAAAGCCCCTCGCCCCATACATGGCAATCGGCCTGTCTACCGTTATAACCGGTATCTCAAGTCGAAAGCATATCCGCCACAACCTGGAAAATATCGAAGAAGCCATCCACGCGGCTGTCTCGATGACCAATATCAATATGCCGGTAAAGATCATCGCCCTTGCCGAAGGGGCACTCACCGGCTTTACTGATGAGATTTTTGATCTGCCGCATACGCTGGCAGCGAAAGAATTGTTTATAGATATACCGGGCGAAGAATCCGAGTGGCTGGGGCGTTTGGCGAAACTGTATAAAACCTACATCATCGTACAATGCAAGGCACGCTGGCCGGAGGTCATGGACAATCGTTTTTTCAACACGCTGTTTGTTATTGATCCCGATGGCGAGGTTATACATAAAGCAGCGAAGAATCACATCTGGTGTCGGGAACGATCCTGTATGCCTCACGATATCTATGACCGCTGGGTGGAACTGTTCGGTGATGATATCGATGCTTTTTACCCGGTATTGAAAACAGAAGACATTGGTAACATCGGGACTATCTGTTGCAGCGACGGCGAATACCCTGAGGCGGTGAGAGCATTGGCGTTTAATGGTGCCGAAGTGGTGTACCGGCCCAGCGAAGCCATGCCGATGACCGGCTCCGGCTATCCCGGCGGTGGTTCCTGGATGGTGCAAAACCGGGGGCATGCTGAATTCAATTCGGTCTATATGCTTTGCCCCAATGCGGGTCCTGTGTATTTGTCTCCCAGTTCAAAGCATCCTGTCGATATTGCCGGTGGCAATGCACATATCGTTGATTATCGTGGTGAGATCATGTCCCACAGTGCTTCCACTTATAATACGATGGTTTGTGCCACGATCGACATTGAGGCTCTGAGACAATTCCGGCTGATGAACCTGAACAGTAACTGGCTGAAGGATCTGCGCACGGAACTGTTCAAACGCATGTATGAAAAGCCCATTCATCCAAAGAACCTGTGGCTGGAACAGGATCCGATGCACCATGAAGAAGTAGACGAAATTTACCGGGGGAATATTCAACGCCTTGTGGATCGAGGTACCTGGACAAAACCGTTTTATGAACACGAAGGCTGCCGTTTTCAGCCCGGCAGTGATGAACAGATGTCATGGGAAGAATTAAAAAAGATGTGGGCGCCCTGGGACGAAGAATGAACAGCTATGATCACATAATTGTCGGTGCGGGAATTAATTCTCTGGTATGCGCCTCACTGATGGCGAAACGCGGTGACAAGGTACTGTTACTGGAACGCAATGATCGTCTCGGTGGTTGTATCCGAACCGAAGAAATCACGGTACCTGGTTTCGCCCATGATGTTTTATCCAGTTGGCACCCCCTGTTCGTTACCTCGCCGGCTTATGCAGAATTACAGGACGAGTTGGAAAAATTCGGGCTTGAGTACTGTAATACGGATAGCCCAACAGCTGTTGTGCTGCCTGACAAGCAGCATTACATACTTAAGATGTCTCGGGATGAGAACGTCAAGCGAATGAATCGACTTGCCGTGGGTGATGGTGACCGCTATCGGCAGGCCATGGAGGAACTGGAAAAATCTCTGGATCTTACCTTTACTTTGCTGGGAAGTGAGCTATTGACCTGGTCAACATTAAAAGTATTTTTATCGACCTTAATCAAACGCGGGCCGCTATACCTGAGTTCCTATATCGCTTACAGCCTGGAAACCTGTCGCAGTTGGCTGGGTTCCACCTTTGAATCGAATGTCACCTCAGCCTGTCTGGCATCGTGGCCGGCCCATACCGGGATTGGCCCGGATGCACCGACTTCAGGACAGATGGCACGCGTTATCGCCTTTACACTGGAATTGGCGGGTTGCCCGGTAGTGAAGGGTGGCAGTTACAAATTGGTGGAAGCATTTGAAAAGTTGATCAAAAGCCATGGTGGGGAAATTTTTATTAACGCAGATGTGGAACGTGTCATCAGTGAAGGCGGCAAAGCCCGGGGGGTAGTGACCACCGACGGGCAGGAATACCGGGCCAACAGCAGCATCATCTGTAGCGTGACACCGAAGCAGTTATACGAACGACTGCTGGAACCGGACGATGTACCGACACCGGTTAAAAAACAAACCCGGGCCTTCCGACACGGGCATGCCGATATGCAGATTCACCTGGCACTCAAAGCGCCGCCGCAGTGGGATAATCCTGAGTTGAACAAGGTCGCGATCATCCATCTGACGCCGGGGCTGGACGGTATCTCACGAGCGATGAATGAAGCGGATCGGGGTTTGTTGCCGGATACCGCCACCATTGTGGTGGGTCAGCCTGCGTCACTGGATCTGAGCCGAGTCCCCGAAGGTAAAGGCCTGCTGTGGATACAATTGCAGGAATTGCCGAGACATATCAAAGGCGATGCGGCCGGTGAAATCGCAGTGCCTGCGGATGGTCGTTGGACGGAAGAAGTACGCGAGGCCTATGCCGATCGCATCATTGACCGTATCGCGGAACACATTCCCGATCTGAAACAAAATATTATCGGCCGGACGGTATTGTCGCCCGCCGATCTGGAGGCCATCAACATCAATCTGGTTGGCGGCGATCCTTACGGAGGGGAGTGCAGTCTGGATCAGTATTTTCTCTGGCGGCCCTTGCGTGCCCTGAAAAATCACCAAACGCCATTGAAGAATCTGTATCATATCGGGGCCTCCACCCATCCCGGTCCGGGTCTGGGAGGCGGTTCGGGTTATCTGGTGGCAAAGAATTTATAAGAAAACAACAGGAGCAACAAAATGATTCGAGTCAATGTATTGTACCCAAAGCAGGAAGGCGGTGAGTTTAACTACGAATATTATCTGCAAACACATATACCGCTGGTAAAAGAACGGCTGGGTGATGCTTTAAAAGGGATAGAGGTTTATAAAGGTCTCAGCGGTGCCGGTGACGCAGCCGAAACTTATGTTACCTCGGCAAGCCTGATGCTGGACAGCGTTGAAGCCTTTGGCAGTTCTTTTGGGCCGCATGCCGAAGAAATCATGGGGGATATTCCCAACTTCACCAACATTGAACCTGTCGTGCAGATTGAAGAACAGTTATTGGGATAATAAGGGAATAATGGTAGTCCAGGAATCGGAATTACGGGGACAGTTTACTTAATTATCATACTCAATTAAGTAAACTGTCCCCGTAATTCCTGTTCTGGCTCTTAGCTGTTTTCAGTGACCTGAATTAGTTGCCAGGCACCATTGTTCTGTTCACTTACTGCTTCTTCCTCCAGTTTAATCAGACCGGCCAGCAATGAGCGGGAGGCCACCGGGTAAAACTTTTCCGGGATATCGTCATAGACTTTGGGCAGCAATTCATCAATGCTTTGTGCGTCTGTGCCCAGGGCATTGATGATGGCTGTTTCCCTTTCTTTTCTGTGTTCCAGGTATTGACGAATCAGGGCATTACCGTCCCGGTTGGCCGGACCATGTGCCGGATAAAGTGTTTTAATCGGGAAGTCCAGCAGTCTTTGCAAACTGTTGAGGTAGGTCTGCATGTGCCCTTCGGGTGGATCGATCAGGATTGTCGAGATGGTGGATAACATGTCGCCAACAATCGCCGCATGATAACGGCTTTCCAGAAAACACAGATGATCAATGGCGTGCCCCGGTGTATGTACGACTCTCAGGTGCCAGTCGCTGCTGCCATCAGGTGCGGTTCCCAATTCGATTCTGTCACCATCTCCTAAAGGCTCACCCTTGATGTAGCCTGTCTCGATGCGCTTATAGCATTGCTCATGTGCCCTGACCGGTATGCTGTAGCGCTGACTGAGCGCATTGACGGCACCGACATGATCAATATGGTGATGTGTCAGGAGGATGGCTTCAAATTGCCTGTCTTCCTCCAGCAGCGCATCCATTTTTTCGAATAATCTTGCCTGTTCAATTTCGTCCGGGGTGGCGGGGTCAACGATGAATAATTTTTTTGTGCCGACGATGAGCGTATTGGTGGTGGTGGCCGGTGGCAGCGTGGGTGTCAGTAATGGTGCCATAAAAATACCCGGTGAAAAAAACACGCGGTGCAAGCGGCCTTTATCAAGTTCCCGGGTTTCCTCAATGGCGTGAGATATAAAAGATGTGAGACTATGCTCGGCCAGCAGGCGCAATAGAAAAAGCACAGGCGGTGCAATTTCCATTTCACCTCTCTCCCATGCATCCACCGCCGCCTGCGGTTTTATAAAGCAACCCTCTACCAGTTCGTAATTGTCAATCTTCGGTATTTCATCGTCCCGGGCCCGCACATGCATAAACTGGGTATCAAAACGAATCGGAATGAACGGTGGTGTGGTAATACGGAATACCGGTTCGATAGAATCAAAATCTGTTCCGAAATCAGCAAGGAATCCTTGCCACTTCTCCGGTGATTCTTTCAGGGCAAGCTTCAGACCTTGTTTTTCTTCTTTACTGAATTTCTTCCCCAGAGTGGAAGACAGCACATCAATTTCTTCCAGAATCTCGCGTATGGCACAACGGGTGAGTGCCAGATCAAGAGAATCATTTTCATCGTGGCAGTCAATTTTTTTATTCAGGTTGCCACCGGGGAAAACCCAATAGCCACCGAAGAATTTTAATTCCGGAGCGCGTTTGGTGAGATAGACTTCAGGATCTTCATCCGTACCGCGACTGAGGATGACAGTTGAGGCAAGCTTGATTTTTGGCATGCGGCTCAGTATACAAACGAAGTGCCGCAAATAGTAGCAGACTGTTTTTGAAAAGCCGTTGATACGGATGCTCTATAATCCGTTTTACGGTTTGGCTCGGCACTTTGCGGCTGAATTTTTTGTCAATCCTGCCGGAGTGGGGGCTTGATCTTACTCAGAGTTGAAAGTCTTGCTGATAATTTTCCAGTTTCCATCCACTTTGGCCAGGTGGAAGTAGTCCGTAAAATTCAAACCCATAAACCCGGTTTCTTTCAGCGTGACACTGGCAACGTGGCCGGATACCTCCACTGAGCTGATGTCGCCGCTGTAATTGCCACTGGTGGGAGGGGCCTCCGGCGGCGGATTGGCCACGGCCTGAAAGAAGGGCTCCGGTGTCCCCATCATGTACTCGCCCATCATATAACCGGACATCAGGGTCTGTTCGTGAAAAATGGCTTTCAACCTTTCCACACTGCCGGCAGTACAGGCATCAACATATTCCTCAATGACGGCCCGGGCGGCGGCGGTTTCGTTTGTATCGTTCATGAAATATTCCTGTTTTGTGATTTTATGCTCAATTCTGCTGCCGATGTAATAGCAGTATCCGGAAATGCTTGCAAGGCCAATCGACCATTTCAGATGGCAGACAGGAAAGTGCTTGTCATCCATGGCGGGCACAGCTTAAAATTAGACAGTTGTCCTATATTGAAACTGTCGTTGTATTGACACATGGAAGTATAAAAAATGAAGGGATACTTTCCTGAATCCGTTATTCTCACGTTCGCAGGAACAGGGAAAAGAAAACATTTGTGTTGCCGGACTCAAGCAGGTCCCGTTCGTCCAGGGGACTGAATTATTTCGGATCGACTGTACTGAGGCGATTTATATGAAATACCGAACAATTATTTTCTTTGTCATGTGTCTTTGTAATTTGCCTGCGCTGGCAGACTTGCCCAACGACGATATGGGAAAGATTGAGACCTTGCCCCTGCCTTATCCTGATCACTGGATAATTGCTCATGACATTGCCTTTAACCATATGCTGAATGGCAAGGTAATGGTGCTGGATGCGGAAAAACAGACGCCGATAGAACAGTACAAGGGGATGTTTAACACCTCTTTTATCGCGTCCATAGCGGTGGCGACCCGACGTCCGGAAATATACGTTTATGAAACGTACTACAGTCGTGGCAGTCGTGGTACGCGCACAGATGTTGTGTCAATATACGACAAGGCCACACTGGCACCGATAGATGAAATAGTCATCCCCGGGGGCAAGCGTGCCAGCATCCTGCCCAGTGATTTCACGATTCGTTTAATCGACGATGAGAAGCTGCTGCTGCTTTATAATTTTACGCCTGCCGCCTCCATTACCGTGGTGGATATTATTCAGCGCAAGATATTGAACGAAATCGAGTTACCGGCCTGCGCGCTGATCTATCCTACCGGAAAACGCGGTTTCAGCTCCCTGTGCAGCGATGCTTCGATGATCTCTTTTCAACTGGATAAAAAAGGCAAGGTACAGAAGAAATCCAAAATCCCGCCCTTCTTCGATATAGACCAGGATGCCCTGTTTGAACGACCGGCGGTGATAGGCGGCGTGGCTTATTTCCCGACGTTTAACGGTAATCTCAGAGAAGTGGATTTACAAGGCGCCAGGGCTGTGCCCGGTAGCAGCTGGAGTCTGGTCAGCGAGGCGGAAAGAGCGGAGAACTGGCGTCCCGGCGGTATGCAGGTCAGTGGTGCGGATTCCCTCGGCAATATGTATGTCCTCATGCACAAGGAAGGCAAGGAAGGGAGCCATAAAAACCCGGGATCGGAAATCTGGGTATTTGATGTAAGTGGCAAAAAACGGGTCAATCGTATTGCCCTGAAATTGCCGGGTATCGCCATCGAGCTGAGTCAGGACAAGTCCCCCTGGTTGTATGTGACCAACGTCAAGATGAACATCGACGTCTATGAGGCGAAGACGGGTAAATTTATTCGCAGTCTGACAGATTTTGGACAGGAAACCCCCATGATACTGTTTTCCGCAAATTGATTGTGGTATTTGATAGAGAGAAATCCAGATGAAATGGTTTGATCATATTACAGAGTCATTATCCAGAAAGGTGGCGCAAAGCTCATCGAGGCGAAGTTTTCTGAGTGGTTTCGGCACGGCATTAATCGGTGGCGCCGCTATTCCCATATTGCCCGTTGCCCGAGCTGCCGACAACGACAGCCAGCAGCCGGCACCACCTGCCGAAGATCCGGGCGATCCCACGACCTGCGAATACTGGCGCAATTGCTCCATCGATGGTTTTCTGTGCAGTTGCTGTGGCGGGACAAAAACGAGTTGTCCGCCGGGAACGGAAATGTCGCCGATTACCTGGATCGGTACCTGCAGGAATCCGGCAGATGGCAAGGACTACATCATTTCCTACAATGACTGCTGTGGCAAGACTTCCTGTGGCAACTGCTTTTGTAATACCAATGTCGGTGACAGGCCTACTTATCGGCCCCATACGGCCAATGATTACAACTGGTGTCTGGGTACCAGCAGCGCAATTTACCATTGTACCGTGACACTGGTACTGGGCATCGCCACAAAAAAATCATAAGACAGGAGCACGGCACTATGTTATCAGCTAAACGCACCGTCATTACCTTACTGGGCCTGCTGATGGCAGCGAGTGTCAATAACAGCCTGGCAACCGGGACCGGCCTCAGTCTGGCGCAGCAAAATTACATGTTGAATTGCCAGGGTTGCCATCTCCCCGACGGCTCCGGTTCGGCTGGTGTGGTGCCGAGAATGACCGATTTTATCGGCTACTTCCTGCAGGTGGACGGCGGCAGAGAGTTTATTGTACGGGTACCCGGTGCGGCCAATGCCCCCATTGATGATCAAGAGCTGGCGGATGTGATGAACTGGTTACTGAAGCAGTTCAGTGCAGAGCAGATCCCTCCGGATTTTCATCCCTACACCAGTGAAGAAGTCGGTATCTTAAGAAAAAACCCGCTGATTGATGTCAGTGGAGTCAGGGCAGGCCTGATTAATCGCATTCAGGATAAAGTGGGGATCAGCGAAGACGGTCTTTCGGGTACCTGAGTCTGAGGGACGATTACAGCTCGCGTTTGTCGATCACCCGGGTCGCTTTTCCTTCTGAACGCGGGACACCGCTTTCGAGATGGACAATCACCCGGGTTGAGATACCAATAATATCCTTTATGTATTTTTGCAGCGTTTGCTCTGCCTCGCCTCTTTTCTCCAGACTAGCATCCGGCAGCAACTCCACATTAATCAGCATCAAATCCAGGTTGTTTTCACGGGTGATCTCAATTTGATAATGCGGTGCCAGTGATTTGATTTTCAGTATCTGTTCCTCCACCTGGGTCGGAAAGACATTGACACCGCGAATAATCAACATATCGTCACTGCGGCCGGTAATCTTGTCCATACGGCGCATGGTTCTGGCACTGCCGGGTAACAGGCGTGTCAGATCCCGGGTACGATAACGAATGACAGGCAGGGCCTCCTTGGTCAAACTGGTAAACACCAGCTCGCCATCCTCGCCATCGGGCAATACTTCACCACTATTCGGATCGATAATTTCGGGATAGAAATGATCTTCCCAGATTGTGGGCCCGTCTTTGCTTTCCAGACACTCCTGTGCCACGCCCGGTCCCATAACTTCGGAAAGGCCGTAAATATCAACCGCATCAATGTCCAGACGTTGTTCAAGATTTTTCCGCATGGCGGCTGTCCAGGGTTCAGCACCGAACATACCCACGCGTAAACTCAATTCCCGACAATCCACACCTTGCCGTTCCAGTTCATCGGCGATGCTGAGCATATAGGAGGGTGTTACCATGATAATATCGGGATCAAAATCCTGTATCAGTTGCGCCTGTTTCTGGGTTTGGCCGCCTGACATGGGTATCACTGTGCAACCGAGATATTCAGCACCGTAATGTGCGCCGAGGCCACCGGTAAACAGGCCATAGCCATAGGCCACGTGAATTTTATCTTTGCGCGTGCCGCCGGCGGCACGAATGGATCGCGCCACGACCTGGCTCCATACATCGATGTCATTTTTCGTATAGCCCACAACAGTCGGCTTGCCGGTGGTACCGCTGGAAGCGTGGATTCTGATCACCTCGTCCATCGGCACAGCCAACATGCCAAAGGGATAATTATCGCGCAGGTCAAGTTTGGTGGTAAAAGGAAAACCGGCCAGATCAGCCAGTTCTTTCAGGTCGGAGGGATGGACACCGGCATCATCAAATTTCTTTCGATAACTGGGGGAATTGTCGTAGGCATGCCGGAGGCTCCATTGCATCCTTTCCAGTTGCAAAGCCTGCAGCTCATCCTGACTCGCTTTTTCTATCGCCTCCAGCGAATGATGCTTTTCCGAAGTCGCCATAATAAAGTGCCCCCGTTCATCTCTTTTTAAAATAACACAAGAATTTCAAAATATTCAATATTTTTGTATCATGCTGACTGTTTTTCTTTCAAGCGGTTGCCATGGCCAGGTTTCGGAATGGCATATCATACCGTTGTTAATTTTCGGAATGGTATATTATCAGGGCTTGAAGGTCGGCAATATGTTAATGCTGTGATCGACGAACAGGTGAGGAATCAGCTATTGAGTATACAAAGTTATATCGGTGGTGAATGGGTCAGCGGTGCCGATACCGGTGTTGAGGTGTTCAATGCCGTTAACGGACAGGTGGTGGGGACGGTCTCCAGCAGCGGCATCGATTTCAGGCAAAGCCTGCTTTATGCGCGGGAGAAAGGGGGGCAGGCACTTCGGGCCATGACTTTTCATGAACGTGCAGGCTGTCTCAAGACGCTGGCACAGCATCTGCTGGCACAAAAAGAAAAGTTTTATGAAGTATCCACCTGGACGGGCGCCACCCGCACTGACAGTTGGGTGGATATAGAAGGGGGTATAGGCACCTTGTTTGCCTACAGCGGGCTGGTCAGACGTGAATTTCCGAATGAAGGTTTTCTTGTGGAAGGCGATCCCCAGCCGCTGTCCAAAGGCGGGACCTTTATCGGTCGACATATCCTGGTACCGAAAGAAGGTGTTGCTGTGCATATCAATGCCTTCAATTTTCCCTGCTGGGGTATGCTGGAAAAGATAGCACCGAGCCTGGCCGCAGGCGTTCCGGTCATTGTCAAACCCGCCACAGTGTCGGCCTATTTGACTGAAATAATGGTCAGGGAAATTATCAGTTCCGGCATCCTGCCTGCCGGCGCACTGCAATTGATTTGCGGCAATACCGGCGATCTGCTGGATCATCTTGAAGAGCAGGATGTGGTGACATTCACCGGTTCCGCCACAACCGGTCGCAAACTGAAATCCTTGCCGAATATCATCCATCATTCCATCCCCTTTAACATGGAAGCCGACTCATTGAATGCCTGCATATTGGGCGAGACAGTCGAAGTGGACTCGGCTGAATTTGACCTGTTCATCAAGGAGGTGGTTCGGGAGATGACGGTCAAGGCGGGGCAAAAATGTACGGCCATCCGGCGTACCATTGTGCCCCGGTCAAAAGTGGAACAGGTAAGGGCAGCCCTGCAACAGCGTCTTGGCCGGGTTTGCATTGGTGATCCCGCAGTGGAGGGCGTGAAAATGGGCCCTCTGGTCGGGCGCTCTCAAATGCAGGATGTGTGGGCCAGTGTCGAGACTCTGGCCGGCAGTAGTGAAATTATTTACGGCGGTACGAAAAATTTCGACATACGCGGGGGTGATCAGGAAAAAGGCGCTTTCTTCCCCTGCACATTGCTGTATTGCGACCAGCCCCTGAGCGCGGAAGAACCACACGCTGTCGAGGCCTTTGGTCCGGTCAGCACGATTATGCCCTACGATAATCTGGATGAGGCTATTGCGCTGGTAAAGCTCGGGCGTGGCAGTTTGGTGGCTTCCGTTTTCAGTGCTGATGATGAAGAAGCAAAACAGATTGTTCTGGAGACGGCCGCCTGTCACGGACGTATGTTGATTATCAATAACGATTGTGCGGCTGAATCAACGGGTCACGGCTCACCCATGCCAACATTGGTCCACGGC
>JAJRTU010000088.1 GCA_024278135.1 Gammaproteobacteria bacterium | reverse complement strand
TCGTCAGCGACAAAGTATTTGGGGTCTTCGATCACGTTGACCTCGACCAGATCGCCGGCCTTTAGCAGCAGCTTGGTGCATTCCGGGCTGAGGTGACGCAGGTGCAGGCGCTTGCCAGCCTTGATATAACGCTCGGCCAGTGAATCGATGGCTTCAATCGCCGAGTGGTCGGCGACACGCGAGTTCTGGAACTCGATAATCACATCATCCGGGTCATCTTCCGGGGTAAACAGATCACGGAAGTTTTTTACCGAACCGAAAAACAACGGCCCGTTCAACTCATAAACTTTTGAACCGTTTTCATCAATCCAGGATTTAACATTAATGTGCTTGGCATGTTCCCAGGCAAACACCAGCGCCGACACAATAACACCGACAATCACTGCAATGGCAAGGTCGCTGGCGACGGTAACAGCGGAAACCAGTACCAGTACAAAAGCGTCATGGCGCGGAATCTTGCTGAAAATACGGAAACTGGACCATTCAAAGGTACCGATCACCACCACGAACATGACCCCGACCAGCGCGGCCATGGGAATACGTTCAATCAGGCTGGAGGCAAACAGGATAAAGGCGAGCAGAAACAGCGCGGCGGACACCCCGGACAGGCGCTTGTGGCCGCCGGAATTCACATTAATCATACTCTGGCCGATCATGGCACAACCACCCATGCCACCGAACATGCCGGTCACGGTATTGGCAATGCCCTGACCGATACACTCGCGGTTGCCGCGGCCGCGGGTATTGGTAATCTCATCAATCAGCGTCAGCGTCAGCAGCGACTCGATCAGACCGATGGCCGCCAGTATCACTGCATACGGGAAAATAATCTTCAGCGTTTCCAGATTAAACGCCACTTCAGGAATATGGAACTGCGGCAGACCGCCCTTGATCGATGCCAGGTCACCGACGGTATTGGTATCCACATCCAGCACGATCACCAGCAGCGACACCACCACGATGGCGGCCAGCGAGGACGGGATGGCCGTTGTCAGCTTAGGCAGGTACTGGATAATCACCATGGTCAGCGCAATCAGGCCGGCAAAAATCAGCAGAGGCTGGCCACTCATCCACTGCGTGCTGCCATCGACATCTACCTGAAAATTCTGCAGCTGCGCCAGAAAAATCACAATGGCCAGGCCGTTAACAAAGCCCAGCATCACCGGGTACGGCACGATCCGGATAAATTTCCCCAGTTTCAGCACACCGGCAAGGATCTGCAGAATACCAGTCAGCACCACCGTAGCGAACAGATATTCCACACCATGTTCCGCAACCAGAGAAACCATGACCACGGCCATGGCGCCGGTAGCACCGGAAATCATGCCCGGACGGCCACCGAAAATAGAAGCCAGCAGGCCCACCATAAAAGCCGCGTATAAACCGACCAGCGGTTCCACCCCGGCAACAAAAGCAAAAGCCACGGCTTCCGGAACCAGCGCCAGCGCCACAGTTAACCCGGACAGAATTTCATTTTGCGCACAGACACGATTTTCACATCCCAGACGGAACATAGGCTTAACTCTTTATTGCTGAAGGAAAAGGGCGCGAATTATAACAGAAGGCACTGCAGGGATATATGACGCATCAACAGCTGTTTACCACTGAGCCGACCAGGAGCCCCGTAAGCAGAACAACGCTGAAGCCGTGTCCTCAGCAGTAAAATGATTTTGACGTTTTAGGGAACCTCTGAACAAGTCATGAATACTCATCTTGAGTCCATACTTATTCAGAAATTCCTTAGAACCACACTCTATTTAAAATCGCCGCCATTCTCAGTTGCCGGCACAATATTGGCAGACAGTTTTTGCCATTATCTTTGACACCGACGATCATAGCAATGCAAGCCTCTCACCTGTAAATAATCATTTAACCGGCCGGTTGAATTAAAACGTATAACTGCGGTCAAATGGCAATTTATTTTAGCTTCAGTCTAAAAACAATAGCCATTCGTCGGTTGCTATAGCGCACCTGAAAAAACCACTGTAGACTTGATCTTGTTATCTCTATGAAAGTAATGGAAAAAACATTCATACGATACGCAAAAGCAACGGCATGCCTGCCACCCGTCAGGCGCTCAGGCATTTCAAGCTTTTAATTGATCCATATCAATACAGGCAGCAGGTTATTATTTTTTAATATAGCCAGTGAAAAAAGTTTTATAAATGAAATAAGCAAGACTTCCAAGAGGGACATACAAATGAAAAGACATATCGACAAATTGACCTATATCCTGACCAGCGGATCCATATTAACCCTATCCCTGCTGACAGCCGGCACTGCCAATGCAGGAACCATCGTCGGCACAGCCCATGATTTTTCTGCCAGCGGCTTCAGTGGCGGCGAGATCTGTGTAGTCTGTCACACCCCGCATCATGCTGACACAAGCGTAACAGAAGCACCATTGTGGAACCATGAGCTGACAACCCAGACCTTTGCCATGTATACATCACCGAGTCTTGACGCATCCCAGGATGCCCAGCCCACCGGCGCCTCCAAACTCTGCCTGTCCTGTCATGACGGCGCTACCGCTATTGACGCCTTTGGCGGCAATGTCGGTACAATCTTTATGAGCGGTTCTGCAGCCGTTGGTGCTGGCGACGATCTGACCGATGACCATCCAATATCCATCACCTATGATGCGGCTCTGGCTACCGTTGATCAGGGTCTGCATGATCCAACTGCTACCACGGTAACCATTGGTGAAGGTGGTGATAAAACCCGCACAGGTACGATTTCAGCTCTGATGCTACCTGCTGACAAGGTTCAATGCAGTTCCTGCCATGATGTACACAACAACTTTGTTGTACCAGGCACTAATGGCAAACCTTTCCTCAGAGTCAGTAAAGCTGGCAGTAAAATTTGCCTGACCTGCCATAACAAGTAATAATGACCTCGCGGGCCTTCCAGCCGGAAGGCCCGTTAAACGGGCTCAGGATGCTGAGTATCTTAACTGAGCAGTATCAGAGGGGTTGTTATGCTTCCACAAATTCAAACTTTCAAACGTCTTTTATCCTTTTTTACCCTGGCCGCCATCCTTGCCGGCTGTGCCGGCACCGGCGACAAAGCGGAAAAAAGTCCGTTTTACCCGCCACCACCCACTGCACCAAGAATCCAGTACCTGACCAGCTTCTCGGGCCCCAATGATCTTGAGCCTGACAGCAGCCTCAGTGAATTTGTCCTCGGTAAAGAATCCGAGAACTCATCACTGATCAACAAGCCTTATGGCGTTGCCATTCATGACGGCAAATTATATGTGGTTGATATCAGAGGCCCGGGCTACGCCGTTTTTGACCTTAAAAATAAAAAGTTTGATATTATCTACGGTTCTTTCTCCGGCAAGATGAAAAAACCCATCAATATCTCAATCGACAACGATGGAACAAAATATATCAGCGATGCCGG
>JAJRTU010000087.1 GCA_024278135.1 Gammaproteobacteria bacterium | reverse complement strand
TCCACCGTGGTGACACGGCCGGTGTCGGGTTGTGCCAGTAAGTTTCCCCAGCTGACCAGTTGTTCGAGTGCTGTTCGTATCTCCTCCGGTGAGCTGTTGATATCAGGATCCAGCCGTTCAACCACCTCTTCAGGACGAAGGTGAACAATGAAATGGACCTTTGCTTCGGCGAATGCCCGCATTACCGCCCGGTAAAGCGCGGCCTTTTCTGCGGTGACGTAATTGAATGCTGTAAATGACACGCTTTATCGTAACCCGGGGCGCAGGCTGAAGCTATCGGTGGTAGTTTGTTGTAAATCAGCCTGTGACGTCGACTCTGAATTGTTGCGCTAACTTTTCACGTTCAGGCAACCGGTTGGGTCAAAGTTGAATGCACAATTCGTGAAATGCCTTAGGATTTTAGATCCAGTGGACGCAGATTGCCGGCCTTATGGAGCAATGTCAGTACTTTGTCTGCTTGTCTGTGTATGGGGTTCGAGTCGTCAAATAGACGCAAATGTTGCATTACATAGGAGGATACTAACAAGTCCCGATGAAACGAAACACTTGACGAGAAGATCGGGCGGGAGCGGTCAGTTTTGCATGGTAAAGTTAACTTGCTGCTTTATCGTAATAAATCGACACTCGCGAAGATGCTTTCAGCCGGGGGATAAGGTCGACTCGACTCCCCTTGGGGACGCCACCTTATCTCCTGTCCCCCTTATTACTCCATACCTGATGTCAGAAAGTAGTCCTTCCAGCGAGATTCGCATAGAAGCTGGAGCATGATCACTAAACAACTCTGATCTGGCCATATATCCGGACATCCATCCTGCTCTATAAGGGCTTATAAACTTGATAAGTGCATGATACATTGTCCTATATGAGTAATTCTAATGCGGACATATAAGCGGACATGAATACGGACATTTCAGTGGCAAAAGATAGAGGCGAAGTGGTTGCCATGATGGAGCCTCTCCTGCTCTCGGAAGGCTCCCGGCACCGGGAAGCGCTGATCGACCTTGCTGTCGAGTTGGCGGCTCGTTCGGCGGGTTTCCGCCGGAGCTTGCCTGAAGGCGTGCTCACCGCACTCGCTGATCTGGTCCGGGCGATGAACTGCTATTACAGCAATTTGATTGAAGGCCACGATACGCACCCTGTCGATATCGAACGCGCACTCAAAGATGACTACAGCACCGATACTGAAAAGCGCAACCTGCAACTTGAGGCTAAAGCCCACATTGCTGTGCAGCAATGGGTTGATGAGGGTGGATTATGCAAACGTGCGACTACCCGCGATGGCATTTGCGAAATCCACAGACGGTTTTGTGAACGCTTGCCCGATGATCTGCTATGGGTTGACGAGCCGGAGTCGGGTGAGCACATGCGCGTAGTCCCGGGAGAGCTTCGTCAACGTGATGTAAAGGTCGGTCGGCATATCCCGATCAGCCCCGGTGCACTGCCACGATTCCTTGAAAAATTCGAGAGTACCTACAGCGGTCTTGGTAAGTCGGAAACCATTCTCGCAGCGGCGGCGGCTCATCACCGGCTGCTGTGGATTCATCCGTTCCTGGATGGAAATGGCCGTGTTGCACGGCTCATGTCATATTCCATGCTCCTGGATACGCTTGATACGGGCGGAATCTGGTCCATCGCACGCGGCCTGGCCCGCGATTCCCGCACCTACAAAAGCCACCTTGCCGCCTGTGACCTGCCACGCCGCAATGATCTGGATGGACGAGGCAACCTGAGTGAAGAAGCGCTGGCGTCATTCACGCGTTTCTTTCTGGAAACCTGCCTGGACCAGGTGAAATTCATGGAAGAACTGGTGCAGCCTGAACGACTGCGTAACCGTATTCTGCTATGGACAGAAGAGGAAGCCCGGGCTGGTGCATTGCCTGCTAAAGCAGGCAGTATCCTGGAAGCTATCCTGTACCGGGGAGAACTACCACGCGGCGAGGTTGCCGGTATTCTCGGTGCAAGCGACCGCCATGCGCGTCGCGTGGTGGCAAGCTTAAGCGAGCACGGCGTTATTACCTCCGCAAGCACGCGCGCGCCCTTGCGTCTGACCTTTCCGGCCAGGCTGGCGTCGCGCTGGATGCCGGGACTGTTTCCTGAGAAGACGAGCTAATCATGCCCACCACAAAACCCGAAAGAAAATGCGTTTACGTTATTGGCGCTGGTTTTTCAGCCGGGCTGGGTTACCCGCTAACCAGTGATCTCCTTATGCGACTATGGAACCGCATTGATGATTCACTCAAGGAGCAACTGAGCCGCGTCATCACATTCCACCACCCCGGATTTGATTCAAAGCGGTTTAGCTCATTCCCAAATATTGAACAGCTTCTATCGGAAATGCTGGTCAACGAAGAGTTGTTTGATGCTAGCAGGCAATACAAGGGCAAGTTTTTAAATAATAAGCCCCGTGCTTTGTGAAAAGCACGGGGCTTTTTAATTCTCTGATTTTACTCGTAATATTTGGGGGTTCGCATCACCTTCCGGACGCCACCTTATTCCGCGTGTCCGAAGTGTTGAATAAAAAGCGAAGTCTAACGCTGGGCATGATCAAGAAGCTCCACGAGGGTTTGAAGATTCCATACGACTGTCTTATCGCGTAAGGAAAAACGATAGATATATCGAGGCATAGAGGATCGTGTGGCCGAAGAAATTGCGTATAATTCGCCCCGGGAAAAGGTGCCCCTCTCCCCGGGTCCGCCATTTAATGTAATGATTTAATAAATTGCGTCGTTGTTCGCATGATGCTGTCCCGCCGGCTGCCAAGTTACCCGCCAGATCGAAACTGGACCTTCCGCGCAATCAATCCCGGCTATTGTGTTCACTGGATGTGCGATGGCGGAGATGAGCAGAAGGAGTGGGGTAGACATGATCATGCGTAAACCGGCAACTGTGTGCACTTGCCTGTTCAGTTTGTTTTCAGGTGTCGCGTCCGCGACCAACGTATTTAATATGGAAGGCTTTGGCGCTGTTTCCCGTTCCCTGGGTGGAGCGGGTGCCGCCTATGATATCGGTGCCCCGGCCATGATGTATAACCCGGCCACACTCGGCCTGATGGAACGTGGTTCTCAGGTGCATGTGGGGGTGGACCTGGTCAGTACGGATATCGACGTCAAAAACAGG
>JAJRTU010000086.1 GCA_024278135.1 Gammaproteobacteria bacterium | reverse complement strand
GGCACCGGCGACAGCCTATTGTGTGCGGGTGCTGGTGTGGATCCTGTATCCCTTTGTGAAACTGTCTGAATATTTAACCCGGTCAATGACCAATGGCCCAAGTCTGAAAGGATTTAACCGGGATGAGTTTACCGCCATGGCCGAGCTCAGTTGGCGGGAAGGTGTATTAGCCAGTCTGGAATCGAAAATGTTGATGAACCTGCTGACTTTGCACGAAGTGAAAGTGGAAGATGCGATGACGCCTCAATCCGTGATGTTCACGATCCCGGAGGCAATGACAATAGAGGAATACTGTCAGCAGCATTTATCTGAACGTTTTTCCCGTATCCCGGTGTATGGCAATGACCCGGAAAAGATTACCGGTTTCGTGTTATTAAATGATGTATTGCTGGCGCAGGCCCGGGGCGAAGCCGATCATCAGGTGGCGCATTATAAACGTGAATTACCGGTGGTGATTGGCGCGATTGCCTTATCGAAGGCATTTGACCAGTTGTTACGACAACGCGCCATTGTTCTTCTGGTAGTGGATGAATATGGCGGTGTGAAAGGCCTGCTGACACTGGAGGATGTACTGGAAACAATTCTCGGCCTGGAAATTATCGATGAAGGAGACAAATCAAAGGATATGCAGGAACTGGCACGTCGTTTCTGGCGTCGGCGCGCCAGAAAGAAGGGTCTGGAACTCAATGGGGAGCTGTCTGACGAGTAGCAGGACAGCAGTAATGATGCAACCGCAACCCGGCTGAAAGGGGCATTATCCGGTATTGAAAAAATAATACCGGGACGACTGTGCTTCCCTGCACGGATTACACGGTTTCAGTCTGTTCTGCCGTGTCGCTGAAAACGGATTTCAGGAATTGTCGAATATCGTCAACAATCATGACATTGGCCGGGATCATCACCAGCGTGATGACAGTGGCAAAGAGGATGCCGAAAGCCAGTGATATTCCCATGGTAATGAGGAATTGCGCCTGGACTGATTTCTCGAACATCAGCGGCAACAGTCCAAAGAAGGTGGTTAATGAAGTCAGTATGACCGGTCTGAAACGGGCGGTACCTGCATCCAGTACTGAAGCCGACAGTGAGCTGCCCTGCTTTCTTTTCTGATTGATATAGTCGACCAGCACCAGACTGTCGTTGACCACAACGCCAACCAGGGCCATCAGACCCAGGATGCTCAGGAAGGACAAATCACGTCCCATTACCCAGTGCCCCATTATCGCGCCTATCACCCCGAAAGGAATAACCGACATCACGATCAGGGGTTGTACGTAGGATTTCAGCGGCAATGCCAGTAACACATAAATGGTAAACAGCAATATGACCAGCCCCCATTGCAAACTGCCAAACGATTCACGTTGCTGTTTGGCCTCGCCTTCAAAAACGTAGCTGATACCCGGATACTGATGTAAGAGTTGCTGGATATAGTTGTTCAAATCCGCCTGCAACACCTTGATATTGGTTTTATCCTTGTCCACATCGGCCGTCACATTCATGGTGCGATAGCGATCAATACGGGTAATGGTGGCCGGACCTTTGCCCGGTGTCAGTGTTGCCACATGGGCCAGCGGCACCTTCCTGCCATCAGCTGCGGTGATCAGGTATTCATCCAGCGTGGCTGTAGTACTTCTTTCATCCTTTGGCAAACGCACAATGACACGTACATCATCACGTCCCCTCTGGATACGCTGCGCCTGAAAGCCTCTGAATGCCTGACTCACCTGACTGACAATGTCGGCCCGGGTCAGACCCAGCGCATGACCCTGTCGGGTCAATTCAATTCGCAGCTCCTCCTTGCCATTGGACAGGCTGTCCGCGATGTCGAATACGGTCGGGTACGTGCTCAAACGGTGTTTTACTTTATCGCCTATTTCAGCCAGCGTCTCCAGTGACTCACCGCTGAACTGTATGTCGACAGGATCACCCACACGTATCAACTCGGCACGATACGTCAGCGACTCGGCACCGGGGATTCTGCCAATAATCCTGCGCCATTCGGTTATCAGATCCCTGGTGCTGACTTCGGTAAGACGCTCATCAGAAGGCACCGTTTCGATAATCACCTGACCTAAATAGTCGGCCCTGCCCATGTGTCCGGCTGAACCTGTAGTGGAAAGGATATTCCGGATAATGGGCTCTCCGCCTTCACCGTTGCGATACTTGCGCTGAAGTTCAAAGGCCGCTTCGGTAATGCGACGCATGTGTCGGTCGGTGACATCGAAAGGGGTGCCCACGGGCATGGTCAGCGTGACAGCGGCAGTGTCCGATTCCACGTGCGGGAAAAAAGTAAATTTTGCCCAGCCACTCATAACCAGTGACAATGTCAGTACCAGCACGCCGATGAAAACGGATAATACTGAATAACGGTGAGCAATGGAAAATTTCAGCAGGGGCCGGTAATAATCAATAATGCATTGTTCAAAGCCATTGGCAAAACGCTGTTGCAGGCGACTGAAACCGGAACGACTGCCATTACCATTATTCATTTTAATGTGCTTTAAATGCGCCGGCAGCACAAACTTGGATTCAATCAGGGAAAACAACAAACAGGGAATAACGACGGCAGGTATCGGTCCCATAAAATCACCCATGCGGCCTTCGATAAAGGCCAATGGCGTAAAAGCGGCAATCGTAGTGAGTATGCCGAAAGTTACCGGAACGGCGACCTGTTGGGTACCCAGAATCGAGGCCTCAAGGGGATCACCGCCTTCGCGCATACGCGAGTAGACGTTTTCTCCGGTCACAATGGCATCATCAACAACAATTCCCAGTACGATGATAAAACCAAACAGACTCATAATATTGATACTGTAACCGCTGATGGACATCAGCATGAGTGCACCGAGAAAACTGACCGGAATACCGATAAATACCCATAAGGCGACGGAAGGTTTCAGAAACATAGCCAGCAATACAATTACCAGAATACCGCCCTGTATCGCATTACTGATAAGTGTGTGCAGTCTTGCTTTCAGATAGGAAGAATCGTCATCCCAGTAACTTAATATCATCCCCACCGGCAGCGACAGCTGTCTGGCGGCTATATAATCCTTGACCTTGTCGGCGATCTCTATGGCACTTTGGTCGCCTATCCGATAGACCTGAATCAGGCCCGCGAAGTCACCGTTAAAACCTGTCCTTAATGACACCTCTTCAAAGCCATCGTTAACACTGGCAATGTCGGCCACCCGGATAATGCTCCCATCGGCGTTGCTCTTGACGACGATATCTTCAAAATCACTCTGTCGATAAGCCTGACCCTTGGAACGGATCAAAACATCACCGCCATCGGTGCGCACATTACCGGCGGAAATATCCAGCGAACTGCGCTGTATGGCGCGGGCGATATCCGCCAGCGTGAGATTGAAATCCCTGAGTCTGTCCTGAGAGGCTTCAATACTGATTTCGTATTTTCTGACAGCGTCGAGTTGCACCTGTGTTATACCATCGACCCGTAAAAGATCATCTCGGATCTGCTCGGTGAAACTGCGGATCTCTAGCTCACTATAGTCACCGGCCACCACCACGGAAATTACCTCGTGGGTTCGTTGCGCCAGACTGACCACGGGTTTTTCCGTATCGGCGGGGAAGGTGTTGATGGAATCCACCCGGTTCTTTATATCATTGAGTAAATCCCTCGGCTCGTAGTCCGAATCCACTTCAATGGAAACAAAGGTGCTGCCCTCAACAGAACGACTGGTGATTTTATCGATGCCTTCCAGATCCTGCACGGCTTCTTCAATACGGATGGCGACACCCAGTTCTATGTCTTCGGGCGTGGCACCACGTAAGGGCACAGATACTCTGATCACATCGGGCTCGACCTCCGGGAATATTTCCAGCTTCAATGTTGAATGCAGGGAATAAAACCCACCCATGACAATACTGATCAGCAATAAATTTGCCGCCACATCATTTCTGGCAAACCAGGCTATCATGATCCTTCCGCTTCGCCTGATGCAGTATTCAGAGTGGCTGCCTGATCAGTATCGGTGTGTATATTTGACAGTGTCACCCGTACGCCGGAAGTGACCTGTCCGAGGGAAGTCAACACCAGCATATCACCTTCAGCCAGACCATCATCAATGACAGCGTCCTGTTGATTCTGCCAGGCGATGCTGACATCGCGTCTTTGCAATACGCCATCAACAACGATGTACACATAACTGCCCTGATAGATGGCCCGGTTGGGGATCACCAGGGCATCCGGTATCTGTTTCCCCATCAGTTCGGCAGTGACATACTGCCCGATTTTCAAAGGGATCCTGCCGTGGACATGGATGCCGAAGGGATTATCAATCTGTGCCACTACATGCAGCTGCCGCGCATTATCATCGATCGTGCTTTCGGTCCGTACCACCTTCCCCCGCCACTGTGAGCGACCGGCAAGTTCGGAATAGATAACAACCTCCGGACCCTCCACATTGTGATCATTCTCGAAACGATAATCTTCAGGCAGATCAATAAATGACAGATCACGATTGCGCAGGGGCAGCCTGATTTCAACCAGATCAACGGCGTACACTTCCGCCAGTAGCGAGTTATTGTTCACGACCTGGCCCAGATCGACCATTTTGCGCATGACGCGCCCGGCATAGGGCGCAAGGATGCGTGTCCGCTCCAGCTCGAGGTTGGATTTTTCAAGTGCGGATTCGGCAGAGATGACCCTGGACTCCGCCGCCAGCAATTGTGGCTTACGCAATACCAGATCCGGGGCGTCGCCCTTGTTGCCCAGTCGATTCCAGTCTTCCAGTGCCTGTACCGCCCGCGCCTGTTGTTCAGCCAGGGATTGTCGGGCATCCATTAATGTAGCCTCGGCGATTCTGACATCGGCCCGATAATCTCTGGCATCAATGCGCAGCAACTCGTCACCTTTTTCGAAAAATCCGCCTTTTCTCAGGCTGTCGGAGATCAATGTAATTTCACCCCCCACCTGTGCCACCAACATACTCTGAGTGCGCGGCCGTACTGTGCCGTAACTCTGGAGTATTACCTGATAGGGTGCTTTGTGCAGCTTCATCGCATCGACTGTCATCTGCGGCCCGGCCGGCGGCACCCGCCTGTCGGCCTGCGGAGGATTGCGCATGATCAGGAAGGCCATGCTGCCAAGCACTATGAGAATAATAAGGGGTATCAGTTTTTTCATATTAATAATGGTGTATTTCTCCCCCGGGACGGGCAGCTTCACAAAGAAGCAAAATCACCCCCCAGAGCCAGGTGCAACACGATCCTGTTCTGTAATAATTGATTTCGCAAATCGATGACGGCTGACTGTGCATCAAAGGC
>JAJRTU010000085.1 GCA_024278135.1 Gammaproteobacteria bacterium | reverse complement strand
TTGGCCCCTTGATGGTAATCGTCGCCACGGACAACTCACGGTCAATGATGACGTGAATATGGTCATAAGCAATGTCATTATGCTTGAAACTGCGATTCAGCGGTGTCAGCTGAATACCTTTATCGCCGCGCATCTGACTGTTTTTATCCGCCAGCTGTTCGGCCTTTTGCTGTACCGTCTCGGTAAATTTTGAAGCAGGTACCAGTTCATCCACCAGATCCCATTCCAGCGCCCGCCTGCCTTTAATACCCTCTTCGATGGTGCAGAAATAATCGGCGCGGTCATGACGTATAAAGCGTTTGTCGGACAGGCGTGTCAGTCCCCCCGTACCGGGCAGGACAGCAAGCAGCGGTAATTCCGGCAGTGACACAGCCGTGGCACCATCGTCGACCAGCATCAGATGATCACAGGCCAGCGCCAGCTCGTAACCGCCACCGGCACAGGCACCGTTAATGGCACAGATGTAGCTTTGCCCCGAGTATTCGCTGGCGTCTTCTATGCCATTACGGGTTTCATTGGTGAATTTACAAAAATTGACCTTATGGGCATGAGAAGAGACGCCCAGCATTTTGATATTGGCGCCCGCACAAAAGACCTTGTCTTTCTCCGAGGTGATAATCACCGCTCCGACCTCGGGATGTTCAAAACGCATTCTCTGAATGGCATCGTATAGTTCGATATCGACACCCAGATCATAGGAGTTCAGCTTTAATTGATAGCCTGGCCTGAAAGTAGCCGTCTCATCCACATCCATGACGATCCTGCCGACCTTGCCCTCGGTGGAAAACTTCCAGTGGCGATATTTTTCCGGATGGGTTTGAAAGTCCGTCATCTCCACCTTGTCAGTGGACATGTTCTGCTCTGCGAGATTTTGCATCTGTTACACCCCCGTGTTATGCAATTGCTTGTTAATTTGTGGATCATCCAGTAATTTCTGCAGCGACTGCTCAACACTGTCGCCGGTGGTATCGATGCTGACATCGGCCCGGCCGTACAGGGCTTCACGGTCGGCCAGGATGCGACGTAAATCATCCATCGCCTGGACATTGCCGGCCATGGGTCGATAATCGCCCTGGGCGACGACACGCTTCATATGCTGCTCCGGCTCCGCTTTCAGCCAGACCGTATAACAGGTGGTCAGCAGCCGTTCATAGCTGCCCGGTTCCGAGACCAGACTGCCACCCACGGATATCACCACCTGTTTGAATCGCTTCAATGTATTTTCCAGGCATTGTCGTTCCAGCCGCCGATAGGTGTGCTGACCGGACAGGGAGAAGACTTCGTTGATACTCATACCCGCTTCACGTTCTATTTCCTGCACCAGCTCCACCTGCGGGATACCCAGCTTTGCAGCCAGAGCCTGCCCCAGCGTACTCTTGCCGGCCCCTCGCAGCCCGATAAGCGCAATACGATTGACACGCTCTGAGGCCTGTCTGGCCTGCCCCATGATCATGGCGTAAATATTGGCGACAGCCTCCTGCGGCAACTCTTCCAGGTGTTGCAACAAAAAGGCGTGCTCCAGCGAACGTTCCGCGCCATCACGCACCAGTTCTTCAATCGGGACATTCATCGCATGGGCAATCTGTCGCAGCAAACTGATGGATATATTACCTCGACCTGATTCTATTTGTGCCAGGTAACGTTCTGATATATCAGAATTAATCGCTAGAATTTTTCGCGAAATACCGCGTCTGGCCCGTAAGGTTTTCAACCTTTCGCCGAGACGCAGCAGATAATTTTCATGGTCGTCAACCGTGCTTCGCAGCAGACGTAGATCAGAAATCGATTCAGAGTGCCTCATTAATATAGTGAATTATAATTCATGTTTTGAATATATAGCTGCACTATAACACATGATTTAGATCAAGCAAATCCTTTATCCAACGCGATCCACCGGGCCAACATCATGACATAACGCCCGGGATCTGATTCGATGCAGACTTACACGAATATTGTCCTTGCTGCCCGATCCAAGCTCGTTACACCACCGTCAGATCCACAACTACGCGAAAAAGGCTTTTCTGTTTATAGAACTTCGGTATGACGATGGTCTTGATAAAAAAGCAAGGGGCTTCAGTCGAGCAGGGGCAGACCCAGTTGCACCAGAGTATTTCTGAAGCGCTCTCTGATATCGGGAACGGTGATGCTGCCTTTGTTGGCTCTTGACAGTTTATAGTCCGGGTTGATCTGCAGTATTTTTTGGACGGCCACCCGTGCCTGTTCCTGCTGTCCGCTCAGACTGCAGCTGCAAGCCAGAAACAGATAGCCCGGTATAAACGCCGGATCGTTGATCGTCAGTTTTTCGAACAGCTCGATGGCCTCGCCGTACTGGCCTTCCATATAGGCAATCATGCCGCGCGGGAAATAATATTTCTCCAGCGGGTCAAGACGACTGGCACAGGCTATTTTCTCTCTGGCCTGCTGTGTCTGCCCGGCCCAGGCCAGATTCAGTGCCAGCCAGTTCAGCGCATCTGCCTGGCTGGCATCCAGTTCTATGGCCAGGCGCCATTCCGCGACGGCTTTATCGTTTTCATTCAACCATTGGTAGACCCAGCCCAGTGCAGCGTGTGTCAGTGCTGAATTCGGGCACAGTTCGACAGCGCGACCGGCCAGTTCCATCGCCTCCTGCAGTATACCGCCACTGCTTTTACCCAGACCGCTTATCCACAGATAAACATAAAGACGTGACAACCTGGCATAGGCCTCGGCATATTCCGCATCCAGTGATATTGCGCGCCGGAACAGGCTTTGTGCCTGCATTAAATCTTCACGACTGGAATGCCGGGCATATTCCGCCCCGCGCAGCACACAATCATAGGCTTCCAGCCGGGTCGTCGCGTTCTTCCTCAGGCTGGTATTTTCACTCGGCCTGAGCGTGAGCTGCAGAGCGGCCACAATCTTTCGGGTGACATCATCCTGTACGGTAAATATATCATCGAGCTGATGATCATAGCGCTCGGCCCATATTTGTCTGAGATCCCCTGAATTTATTAGTTGTGCGGAAATACGCACCCGGCTGCCGGACTTTCGCACACTGCCTTCAAGTATATAGTCGGCACCCAACTGTTCGGCTATGTCCTGGGAAGCCACCGTTTTATTTTTATAACTGAAACTGGAATGACGGGCGATGACAGCTAAACCGGGAAATTTGGATAAATCGGTAATGATGTCCTCGGATATACCATCAGCAAAATAGTCCTGCTCAGGATCGCCGCTGGTATTGACGAAGGCCAGCACGGCAATGACCGGCCTGTTATCCAGGGCATGACTTCCTTCATCTTTCCCGGTTTCGCTGTTTGCTGTCAGGACGGCAGGTGAACTGTTTTCCTGAAATTGAAAGTCAACGGCATATTTGCCCTTGCGCATTTCAATTCGCACACTGTTATTATTGCTCTCATCGCTGTAGTACTCCCGCAATTTTGCGCGTAAACGTCCCGCCTCCACCCTGACGATGGAATCAACAGACGGATCAAAGGAGGCATCGCGATCAAACACATCGACACCAATATTGAATTGCCTGAGTTTCCGGCCCTCGCCCGCCAGGGTTTTCTCCACAATATACTGCAGAAAACGGCTTTGCCTTTCGCCCTGAATGAAAAGAGCGTTGTTCAGCATATTCACCAGGTGTTGACGAATAACGGTAATTTCTTCAGGAGTCCACGGGGAAGTCGTTGTGCCCATAAGCCGCATCCGAATCAGGCAATAAAATGTGAACGTCTGGGTCTGGCCTCACCCGTATGCAAGGCACGGATCCTGTCCTGGAGTTGTTTATCGAGTACGGTCACTCGCGTATGTTGCCGTAAATGTTCCAGCCAGGAGTTGACCATAAAAACCTCGACCAGACAATCCGCCTGACCGGCCTTGTGGAACATTTCCCAGAAAAAAGCGCC
>JAJRTU010000084.1 GCA_024278135.1 Gammaproteobacteria bacterium | reverse complement strand
GGTAGTGCAGGCCCAGGCATTTTTTGCTGAGATGGAGCTGCCGGGGCGTCGTGGCGAGATAGCGGAGAAAATTCTGAAAGAGGTCAGCGAGCGCCTGCAATTCCTGGTCAATGTGGGTCTGGATTATCTGACTCTTGACCGCAGTGCTGACACCCTGTCCGGGGGAGAAGCACAACGTATACGGCTGGCCAGCCAGATTGGTGCCGGATTGGTGGGAGTCATGTACATACTGGATGAACCCTCCATTGGTCTGCACCAGCGTGACAATAATCGATTATTGGCGACATTACGGCGACTACGCGATATTGGCAATACTGTTATCGTTGTTGAGCATGATGAAGAAGCCATCAATGCCGCCGATTATGTGGTGGATATGGGGCCGGGGGCGGGCGTTCACGGGGGCGAGGTGGTGGTGCAGGGACTGCCTCTGGATATTGCCACGCACCCGACTTCATTGACGGGGCAATACCTTTCCGGTCGCAGGCAAATTGACATCCCGGCTTTCCGCACCCAGATGAATCGCCAACGCCAGGTACGACTGAAAGGGGCGAGCGGCAATAATCTGAAGTCGATCAATGTGGATATCCCGATTGGCCTGATGGTCTGTGTCACCGGCGTGTCGGGCTCCGGTAAATCAAGCCTGATCAATGATACTTTTTATCGTATCTGTGCCCATGAAATCAATGGTGCCAATGCGATACCATCGCCGTACAAGTCTATAACGGGTATCGAGAATTTCGATAAGGTTGTCGATATCGATCAGAGTCCCATTGGCCGCACCCCCCGTTCCAATCCGGCAACCTATACCGGACTGTTTACACCGATCCGTGATTTGTATGCGGCCACGCAGGAGGCCCGTTCCCGGGGCTACAAAGTGGGTCGTTTCAGCTTCAATGTCAAAGGCGGACGTTGTGAAGCCTGTCAGGGTGATGGTGTCATAAAAGTGGAAATGCACTTTTTGCCTGATATCTACGTTGCCTGTGATGTCTGTAAAGGCAAACGCTACAATCGTGAGACGCTGGATATTCGATACAAGGGCAGGAATATTCATGAGACGCTGGAGATGACGGTGGAAGAGGCCCGGGAGTTCTTTGATGCTGTGCCGGTACTCGCGCGCAAGTTACAAACTCTGATGGATGTTGGACTGTCCTATATTCGACTGGGGCAAAATGCGACCACGCTGTCCGGTGGTGAAGCGCAAAGAGTGAAATTATCCCGTGAACTCTCCAAGCGTGACACGGGTAAAACCCTGTACATACTGGATGAACCCACCACCGGCCTGCATTTTCATGACATCCGCCAGCTCTTGCATGTATTACACCGATTAAGGGACCATGGTAATACCGTGGTGATTATTGAACACAATCTGGATGTGATTAAAACAGCCGACTGGATAATTGACCTCGGCCCGGAAGGTGGTGATGGTGGTGGTGAAATCGTCGTGACGGGTACACCGGAGCAGGTGGCAAAACACAAGTCGTCCTATACCGGTCAATATTTGGCACCGATCCTGAAGCGACACCGGAAAGTTAAAAACAAACCGCTGCAAATAGATGTGCTGGAGGAAATCAATTAACTCTCCCTTTGTCCATTTCCTGAATTATGTGGGTTTTCAGTGATATTCGGGACAAATGATGTTTAAATCGAAGTAGTCGGGATCGCTGCAAAATGTGAGAATCCGGATGAAACAGACAGGGGTTTTTCCCTGGGTCCCAATAGCGGAGCGAGCGGTTTTAATTTGAGCTTTTTTATGGAGACAGGGGTGAAAAAAAATAGTGCTCCCGGGAAAATTCAAATTGGCTGGATGCTGCTCTTTGCCGCCTGGATCGTGGCCACCGGGGCGATGCTCGGCAGCCTCTTTTTCAGTGAGGTCGTAGGTGTTCCGGTTTGTGTGCTGTGCTGGTATCAGCGTATAGCCATGTATCCGCTGGTGCTGATTCTGGCCATTGGCCTGTTTCCATATGATCCCGGAGTGCTGCGGTATGCCGGGGCGCTGACAGGGGCGGGATGGCTCATTGCACTGTTCCATGTGTTGCTGGTTGCCGGGATCATTCCGGAAAATGTTCAGCCCTGTGTGCAGGGTATCCCCTGTTCGGAAACCTATATCTCTTTATTCGGATTTTTGAATATTCCTGTTCTCTCTTTGTTGACCTTTACTCTTATCGGCGTTTTACTGTTTTATACACATTGGATGAAATCATCATGAATCGGAAAACTCTCTTTATCTCCGTCGCCGGGTTACTTTTATTGTTCTTTGTTATTGCCACGGTGATATTTCAAAATAACAAGGCCACTCGGCAGAGTGAATCTGTCAGCCAAAACCAGGGTGTACTGGAACGCGAAGGCGCCCCTGTCAAAGGACCCGCCGATGCCCGGGTCACCATTGTGGAGTTTTTAGATCCGGCTTGCGGAACCTGCCGGGATTTCCATCCCCTCCTGCAACAGATTATTGACCGGTATCCGGGTAAGGTCAGGGTGATGCTGCGTTACGCCCCGCTTCATCCCGGCTCGGACGAGGTGGTAAAAATGTTGGAAGCAGCTCGCCGGCAGGGTCAATTTTGGCAAGCCCTGGAACTGTTGTTCAGCAGCCAGGATCGCTGGGTAATCAATCACAGGTCTCAGCCAATGCGTGCGCGGAGTATATTGAACGTTCTGGATCTGGATCAGAAAAAATTAACGGATGATATGAATAGTGCCGAGGTCGCGCAGATCATTCAACAGGATATACAGGACGGTAAAGTCCTCAAAGTCCGGGCAACCCCGGAATTTTTTGTCAATGGACGGCCCATGCCCAGCTTTGGCTATGCGCAGTTGAGTCAATTGGTAAAGGAGGCGGTGGCTGGTGCTTACTAAGGAATAGGCGTGGATGTGGGTTTTCCCTGATCCTGAAAATTCATGTGCCCCGCCCGGCTCCGCACCAACATCCATAATCGGCTCTATGTGGCGACTCTCAACCAAAAAGCTGGCTGGTCGACAAAAAAGCCCCGCACACTGGTTGGGCGGCCGGGTACCGCAGTGGCTTGCTAGGTCGCTTTGTTCTTTCTGGCGAAGCCGATTCCTGCCAGACCGAGGCCTAACGAGGCGAGGGTGGCGGGTTCGGGGACTTTCGTCCCCGTGAGGACCATGTTGCCCTCATACATGTACGTGGGGGCGCTCCAGTCGATAGCGCTTCCAGAATTTCCGCTGCCCATCCATCCGCCAAACCAGAACGTAAGTTCCGGTAAGGTGTTTGGAGCACCATTGGTGGCACCGCCCCAGAACATATTGTCGGTGTTGAGGTCAACCACGAAGGAGAATTCCACGCCGGCATTGCCCGCTTCGCCAAAACCCAGGGCATCACCGTAGGTCGACGCGTCCCAGCCGACAAACTCGTCGGTGATGTAGCCGGCAGGCGGTGTTCCCCAAGGCCAATTGTACTGCCAGTTGGTCCATCCCGTTGGGTCGCCCTGACTTACCCATGCTGTCGGCTTGAAGTCATCGCCCCACTTGGCCCCGTTACCGTCAAGCCCCCAGAGATTGAACCCAAGCAAACGGTCATTGGTTGTGTCTGCCCAATTTGAAAAAGCAGCATTCTCGGACTGCACGTAACTCCGTGTATAGCCGTTGCCCCCACCAGGGACAAGATCCTGCCGCACCAGACGGGCACCGTCGAACAGGCTGTTATCTACAGCCGTAGAGCCATCGACCCCATCCACTGTGATAAAGCTCATCATGTCTGCGGCCGTAAACGAGAATTCGTAACGGACAATACTCGCCTGCGTTGCCGTAGCGCACAGTGTGAGTACTCCAATTGCGACTATTAGCGATGGTCTCATGGTGTTAATTAGTTTCATGTTCACTGGTTTTTCTCCTTCTATTCGCCCCTGGTTGGTGCCATCTTTTGGGAGGAGTTGAAAACTGCCGACAACGGCACCAGGACCGAAACCTGTCACCTGCCGTTTATTTCCCTATCCCGCCAAAGTCCCTGAAACTGGCCGTTTCCAGCCGTCCAGTAATAGACAGCAATA
The DNA here is from genome assembly GCA_024278135.1 of Gammaproteobacteria bacterium. Lineage (GTDB taxonomy): Bacteria > Pseudomonadota > Gammaproteobacteria > Eutrophobiales > Eutrophobiaceae > WLWS01. Next base: position 3,308 of record JAJRTU010000084.1, on the reverse strand, counting down.
TTTATGCTAATATTGAAAAACAACTATTAATCAATGGGATAGGGGGCGTCAGCAGGAACTGTAAGGAAATGCGCAAATAAAGTGTAAAAGAACACGACACTTTACTTGCTTGTTTTACTTGTTTTTGACCAAAATAATCATGAAAATCAGCTTATCCCGGCTAAATACTCGTCATTATCAACAGCTTGTTCTGATACTGACGGTCATTTATCAAGTGTAGAGTTTCCCGACATTTTTGGGGAATATATCCTTATTTTTCCTGGTTATTCCAGGATATTCTATAAAACCCTTAGTTTCCTTCGTTGCTGATTCCTTCAATGGAGTATTATTTGATGGCGGCAGCGCCAGCCAGTGCACATTCGTGATCTTCACCCGGTGAGCCGCCACCGATACCAATGCCGCCAATGACATGCTCGTCCCTGAAAATCGGCAAGCCACCGGGGCTGGGTAGTGCCTGGGCAGGGACTACACTGGGAAGTGAGTACCAAAGTAGCGGGTTTTCATCCTTGTGTTCCGTGATCTCCATTGTTGAGCGTTTAAAAGATGCTGCCGCCATGGCCTTTGCTCTGGACGTATCAAAGGTGAAAAAACCGGCGTGATCCGCGCGGGAGAAATACACCAGGCGACCGGATTCATCGACTATCGAGACACTGATGGGTTTGTTGAGTTGCTGTGCTTTTTCGTGAGCCGCTTTGGCGATTTTTTCTGCGATTTCCAGGGTCATTTCAATCATTTTTCTGTACCTGTAAAGTTTATAGAGGTTTGGAGATATCAGGATGACTTCAGGGAGGTATACAGGGTTCGCAGTTCTTCAATCCTGACCCTGTTTCCTGCCTCAACATCTGTGAGATGTGTTCGACGACCGTTATATTAACCCATATTCACCTGTAGGTGGGTTAAAGAGGAGCAAACTTCCACCGCTTCCTCAGGCAGCGGCCTGTTTGGCGCTTTCCAGTTTCGCTTGCAGGCGTTCCACTTCCTCCATCAGTTGCGTCGGCAGCTTCTCACCAAATTGTCGGTAGTATTCTATGATTAACGGAATTTCCTGAAGCCAGCCTTCAATATCAACGTTCAGCAGCCTGGCTTTGGCGGCATCATTGACGTTCAATCCGGAGAAATCCAGACCATCGATAGTGGGAAGGTTGCCTATGGCTGTTTCCACCGCATCGGCAGTCCCATCACATCGTTCAAATACCCATTTCAGTACTCGGCTGTTTTCACCAAAGCCCGGCCAGATAAACTTACCTTCATCATTTTTGCGAAACCAGTTCACGTAAAATATTTTTGGCAGTCTGGCGCCGTCGCGTTCCCCCATTTTCAGCCAATGTTCCCAGTATTCGGCCATGTTATAGCCGCAAAAGGGCAGCATGGCCATCGGGTCACGTCGCAGTTCACCAATCTTACCGGCTGCCGCTGCGGTTTTTTCTGATGAGACAATAGAACCGAAGAATGTACCCTGGAGCCAGTTACGGGCTTCATTTACCAAAGGTACAACCGTGGCGCGGCGACCGCCGAATAATATGGCGCTGATGGGGACACCTTTCGGATCCTCCCATTCATCGGCAATGACGGGACATTGACCGGCCGGCGCCGTGAAACGGGCATTGGGATGGGCAGCAGGATCGTCGGAGGTCGGTGTCCAGTCTTTACCTTTCCAGTCTATCAGGTGTGCGGGTACATCCTGAGTCATGCCTTCCCACCAGACGTCGCCATCATCGGTTTCGGCAACGTTGGTAAAGATACAGTTTTTTGTCAGTGACAACATGGCATTGATATTGGATTGCATGCTGGTCCCCGGCGCGACACCGAAAAAACCGGCCTCCGGATTGATCGCGTAGAGTTGACCGTCTTCACCTGGCTTCATCCAGCAGATGTCATCGCCGATGGTTTCCACTTTCCAGCCGGGCATGGTCGGTACCAGCATCGCCAGATTGGTTTTACCACAGGCACTGGGGAAGGCACCGGCGATGTATTTAGCCTTACCCTCCGGGTTGGTGATTTTGAGGATCAACATATGCTCGGCGAGCCAGCCTTCATCTCTGGCCATGGCCGAGGCGATGCGCAAGGCGAAACACTTTTTACCCAGCAGGGCATTACCACCATAGCCTGAACCAAAGGACCAGATTTCGCGACTCTCCGGGTAATGGACGATATAACGCTGTTCCGGGTTGCAGGGCCAGGCGACATCTTCCTGACCGTCCGCCAACGGCTTGCCGACGGAATGAATGCAGGGAACAAATTCGCCATCATCTCCGAGCGCATCCAGTACCGGCTTGCCGACGCGTGTCATGATGTGCATATTGGTGACGACGTAGGGTGAGTCGGTTAATTCCACACCAATGTGCGCGATGGGTGAGCCAATCGGACCCATGCTGAACGGAATGACATACATATCGCGGCCTTTCATGCACCCGCTGTAGAGTTCGTTCAGGATCTTGCGCATCTCATCGGGTGCCAGCCAGTTGTTGGTGGGGCCGGCATCTGATGCATTTTGCGAGCAGATGAAGGTCCGATCCTCAACCCGGGCAACATCAGCAGGGTCGGATCTGACCAGATAACTGTTGGGGCGTTTGTCGGGGTTCAGTTTTTTAGCCGTGCCGGATTGCAGCAGCAGTTGCCACATACGGTCATATTCTTCGGCGGAGCCGTCACACCAGACAATGTTGTCCGCCTGGCAGAGCAGGGCCATCTCACCCACCCAGGCTTGTAATTTGTTATGTTTCGTCGTCATCGACAATATCCCCAAATAGTCAAAAATCTTTCATTAGTGGCTGAAAATGCAGCTAATGGGTCTCTATTTGTTATGCCGAACTCACATTAAAACGTGTTTTTACAGCAGGTGGCGATGCCATTATGCCTGGTTCTGTGCTCCCGAAGCCGGGGAGAGGTTTCAATATTATTGTTCTGCGCTCCCCACGGCCAGCTGCATAGTCCGGGAGATTAAAGGCGCACATTATGTCACTTCAGCCATATCATTCAAGTGCGCATTCTCGCCGATCCTTTTGCATGGGGTACCGTGCCGCCGGTCGTATCGTGATGATGGTGATCATTTATATCAGCAGGTTTTGCGAAGCTCGCTTTGCAGATCCCGATAAAAGGTGACGGCGTCGCGCCCGACTTTCTTGCAATGGTACAGAGCCTGGTCAGCTTCCCGGATCAGCACCTGAACAATTTCATTGACATGATTCAAATAGGATTCTTCGTTATATCTGGGCAGTCTCAATTCTGAAATACCAATGCTCAGCGTGATGCCGAACGATTGACCTTCAGACTCCCACTTCAATCGGGACACGGAGTCCTTGATTCTT
>JAJRTU010000083.1 GCA_024278135.1 Gammaproteobacteria bacterium | reverse complement strand
GATTCGTCTGATATTCATCTGAGTTTCTCCTCTGTATCAATGTGCCCATTGAAAAAGAACAACAGGCACAGCCACCCCCGGAGTGTCATCAGTACCACTTAATAGGCAGTATTTATGCCACCAGCCATACCGACATGGTTTTATTTTATTTTTCAAATATTTAGCTACATTGTTGCAGCGATAATACATATCGCTTAATGATAATATGTAAAATAAATCGACACGGATCCCACCGACCTTCCCGATCCGGGAAGGCCTGACAGGAACACATATGCACAGCAGATCCTTTAAAATCAAATACTTGAAATTAAGTAATCATCGGGAATGATGATTCCAGTTCAATTCCGCAAATGTAAAAAAATCCGACGCTCAACCGACAGTTTCATTCCTTTTAGCCATGCTCAAACAATCCGGAATTTACAGCACCGGAAGATAGCCATGTCCTGTTTTTTCTATACAGGATCAGCCCAACGTTGCCTCAACACGGGCAGTTGCTTCAACAAAGGCAAGGACACAAGGTAGAGGATGACGCCTGCTGTATCGCCGACGATATCCAGCAACGAAAAACTTCGATAAGGAAGAAAGTACTGAATACATTCGATCAAAATACCATAAGCCACTATGGGGTAGATTTTCATTAATGAAAATTTACTCCGTGGAAAAGAAAAATCCACAAACAGCGACAACATCATGAATGCAATGGCGTGAGACAACTTATCGTTTATATTATTGGCAACAGTGTATTGTGTCGGAGTCGTCGTAAAGTAAAAAATGGCAAGCACAACACAAACCAGTCCTGCTCTGAACAGTCGTATTCTGTTTTTTGTTATCATCGTGCTGAGCAGCCGCTAATCTTTGTCTGTCCAACGTTCCCAGTACGGCTCAGGCTGATAGCGTTCGTATAAAAATTCCACAAAGGTCCTGACTTTTGCAGACAAATGGCGACGATGCGGATAAATGGCATGAACTGGCCTGGCAGCCGGCTCAAAATCCTGTAACAGCGCTGAGAGTCGTCTGGATTTGATATCCAGCCCCGTCATATAGGTGGGCAACTGCACCAGACCGCAGCCCTGTATGGCTGCAATACGCAATGCATCTCCAACATTGGAACGAACATTACCTTTCACCCGCAGCTTCTTTATTTTTCCGTTCACTGTAAATCGCCATTCACCCATCGGCTGGCGCCCCGAATAAATCAGACAGTTATGCTCAAGCAAATCATCCGGCGTGACGGGCGCACCGTATTCCTGCAAATACTCCGCCGAAGCACATACAACCATACGGGCGTCGGCAATCTTACGCGCCACCAGAGAAGAATCTTCAAGAATACCAATTCGAATAACGATATCGAGCCCTTCTTCAATGATATCCGGTTCACGTTCGGTGAGAATAATCTCTATGCCCACATTCGTGTAGATTTTACGATAATCAGCAATGGCACGCGCGAGATGAAATGAGCCAAATGACGTCGGCGCCATAATGCGCAAAGTGCCCCGCGGCTCTGAACTCAGTTGTGCTATCGCCAACTCTGTCTCCGCCATATCGTTCATGATTTCCCGGATCCTAACTCGGTAGGACATGCCTGCCTCGGTAAGACTGATTTGTCGCGTAGTACGATTGAGCAAACGGACGCCCAGCGTATTTTCAAGACGGCTAATGTGCTTCGACACCATGGCCTTGGAAAGCCCCAGTTGATTTGCCGCCTCAGAGAAGCTGTTGACTTTCGCGACTTTCAGGAAAACTTCGATGCTGTTCAGCTTGTTTGTTTTATCCAAAATACCTACTCGATTGTTTACTTATAGTTAACAGTATTTTGATATATTAGCTATTGTAAACTTATTAGGCAATAGCTATTATTCGTTCCCAAGAGCTGACCTGTCTTTATATCCAGGTCGAAAACAAAGAATTTAACTTTAACAGGAGCAATACCATGAAACTTATCAACATTTTAATACTGTCATTATTCGTCAGTACAGCGAGTGCAACGACAGCCAGTGAATCCGAAACCTGGGTCAATAACAAGACCTGGGAGATGACATTCAATTCGGGTGACACTCAGGCGCTGGCAGCACTGTATACAGAGGATGCCATCGTTGTTCCGCCCAGCCTGGAGATTCTAAATACACAGGAAGCAATCGAGAGTTACTGGGCAAAACAGATTATGACAGGGACCGATAACTTCCGCGTACAGACGATTAACGTCCGTATTGATGGCGACCTTATCTATCAAACCGCTGTCTGGGTAGCCACCGTTACCTCTAACGGCGTCGCCACCGACCTCGACGGCGAAATGACCAACGTCATTGCCCGTCAGGAAGATGGAAGCTGGAAAATTCAGTTACAAAGCTGGAACTAAATCACGACTCCCCCTCTATATAAGATTTAGTTCAAACCTTAACCCTGCTTTTAATCAAAAGCAGGGTTTTTCTTTTTAAATCCCGGCTTTTACAGCGCATACCGATATATTCGCGAATACGCTATCATTCTCTGAGTATGCAAAAGAATTTATCCATCAGGCAAATATCCACCGACGCGGAATTAACCCTCGCCAAACAGATACGAAGACAGGTGTTTGTGGAAGAGCAGGGAATTCCCCCGGAACTTGATGAAGATGGTCTTGATGAAAACGCCATTCATGTCCTTATCTCCACACCGGAACAAGCCCTGGCAACGGCGAGAATGGTCGTCAACAGCGCCAAAGAAGGCATCATTGCGCGGGTTGCTGTATCAGCCTCTTTTCGCTCACATGGATACGGCAGGTTGTTAATTGCGGAACTGGAGCGTATCGCGAGACAACGCGAGCTGAAACGACTCGTGCTCCATCCCCATCATTATCTTGAAAAATTCTATGCCGACATGGGTTTCCATCGACTGCCCGGAGCAACAGAACTCGTCGGCGAACATCTGTTAATCACAATGGAAAAAATATTGTCCCGTTAGCGGCCTTGCTGCTCAGGTCGTTTTCACCCTTATTAACTCCCCCGCACCTGTTGTTTTCATTCCCTTCGGGGAGTCCACCGGGCTGACGAGGATATCCGTACGCATACCGGAATTGAGCAGATACTGCAAAGCATCCACACTGTCGAAGTCCGGATCCAGCCACAGATCGTAATCATCAGGCTGCAGCATCAGCGGATAGCTTTTCCTGTGAATATGCCTGAAAGCAGCCTGTGTCGGCAGCGTGATGAGAGAAAAGGAGTAGACGCCCTCATCGCCGAATTGCCAGTGACGATATAGCCCGGCGAAGGCAATCGCACTGTTCACTGCTTCGATGGCATAACAAACTTTATCTTTCCATTCGAAAAAACAGCTGGCGGGGATAATGGCCCGATGAGATTGATACGCTGATGACCACAGGCGGCTACTGTCAAGACGGGTGGATTTTGCATTAAAGGTCTGCCATTTTGGATTGGGACGAAAACCGGGTTTGTCTTTCTTCGGCTCGATAAGCAGGGACCATACTGCCTCCAGCAGTCGCCGCCCACCATCTTTCTGAATAAGTATCTCTGCCGTACTGCCGGGGCCAATATTGCTTCTTGCTGCCGGGGGAACCGACATGCCCAACACCCTCGTCAAGTCTTTGACAAAGGAACTGTCACTCACATTCATTCGTCCACACATCACTGATTCTCCCATATTCAAAGAAGTCGCGTCCATGCCGGCAAACTGTGTTTTTTACACTGAATAAAAAAACTCTCATTCCTGCTTGATCATTTGCGAAATTTTACTATACTGCTTATAAAAGCACTGATTATAAAAACACTATGCTTACATTAACAGCCAGACAACTAGAGATACTTGATTTTATTAGAGAAAGTATCAAAAACAATAATATGCCACCGACCGTAGCAGAGATCGCTGAGGCGATGAACCTGAGTTCCACCAACGGGGTGCGCGGGCATTTACAGGCCCTGGACCGCAAAGGTGCCATTGAACTCATCCCCAATGCTTCACGGGGGATTCGTCTGCTGCAGATTGATATGTTTGAGCAGGGCCTGCCCCTGGTAGGCCGGGTTGCTGCCGGACAGCCCGTGTTGGCAGAAGAAAATATTGAGGCTTATCGACAGGTGGATCCTGGGCTTTTCACACCCAATGCGGATTATTTATTGCGTGTACAGGGAGAAAGTATGCGGGATGTCGGCATTCTTGATGGTGATCTGCTGGTGGTACACCGTCAGCCCGCTGCCGAAAACGGCCAGATCATAGTGGCAAGACTGGAAAATGAGGTGACGGTCAAACGTCTTAATCAACAAGAACACATGGTTTACCTGGAAGCAGAGAACCCTGATTTTCAGGACATTGAAGTTAACCTGAAAGAAGAATCACTCGATATAGAGGGTATCGCTGTTGGTGTAATACGGTCTTTTTGAAGTTTGCATCTGCTTTGAATATTTAAACAAAAACCGCATCCCCCTTTGGATCTGTTTTCTCTGTCATGAGAGAGAGTTTATCGCCGCTCCGCCACCCGAAAATATTCCCGGGACTGTTCGGCAAAACGACGATGGAATCAAAACAGAAAATACACTATGGGGAAAACCTGGAGAGATAAATAATGAACAGCCAATTACAACACTTACTACACAACAATCCTCACATATGGCTGGGTGATGAGGCGCAGAGTGAAGGTGTAACCGGCCTCCCCACCGGTTACCCTTCACTGGATGCGATCCTGCCTGAACGAGGCTGGCCTGAAAATGCGCTGATCGACATGATTACGCCACAATGGGGCTTCGGTGAATTACAACTGTTGTTGCCGCTGATGCGCACAGTGACTCAACAGAAACGCTGGATGCTGTGGATAGCCCCCCCTTATATACCTTATGCCCCGGCTCTGGCCGACGCCGGTGTCGATATTAATTATCTCATTACTGTTGATTCAAAAACTTCCTGCAAGGATGCGATGTGGACGATGGAAAAAGCGCTGCAATCAGAAAGTTGTGGACTGGTAATGGCCTGGCTTAACTGCTTACCCAACGGTGTGGTACGCCGTTTACAGCTGGCTGCTGATACTGGACAAACTTCAGGGATCTTATTTCGAAATCACGATGCAAAGCATTCGCCCGCCGCCTTACAACTGCGTTTAAAACACACCAGCCAGGGAATTCATGCTCACGTTATCAAAGCGCGCGGTGCAAATCGTTATCGCTCTGCGACGATCAGTCTACCGTTTCACTAGGGTGGAACGCTAGCCTGGTAATACACACCTTGTACAGCGTCACTCCGACATGCCCTCCCCGGACATACCCCAATCCGGAGTGGCGCTGATTTTACAGCTCCAGACTGCCAGAGTCACTACCTGTCATGTATCATGATACTAAAATCACCCAACTCTTATCCCCTTTGGGATGGCCCGCCTGATCAGCAAACACTTCCGTTAAAACCGGGCACCAAAAACAAACAGTCAGAGTTATGGCTGGCTGTTCATTTACCCAGATTGGCACTGGAAATTGTAACAACAGACAGTCATTCAAAATCGCTTGTTATCGTGAAAGAAGCAGGCAACAGGCAGTTTGTGTACCTCGCCTCGCATGCAGCAGAACGTCTGGGAATTGTCAGCGGCATGTCTTTGAGTGCAGCCTGTGCACTTTGTGCAGACTTGCATGTTCATCATATAAACCCAGGGGCCTGCCAACAGGCCCTGAAAGATCTGGAGCTCTGGGCCTTGAAATTCAGCCCTCGTGTCAATTTACACCCACCCTGCTCCCTGCTTCTGGAGATCAAGGGTAGTATTCAGTATTTTGGCGGTCTGGATAACATAAAAAATCAGATAGTACAGACCTTAAGAAACAGATGGGGACATGAGATATCGCTGGCTGTCAGTCCTGCTCCCGCCGCCAGTATATTGCTGGCCACATCCGGTGCTGATGTCGTGGTCAATGACATTAATGATCTCCGCTCTGCCCTGGGTCATTTGCCCATTGCTTTGTTGCCACTGGATGAAAAACGCAAACGGCAACTGGCAAAAACCGGAGTACGTATATTGCGTGATCTCTGGCGCCTGCCTGCTGCGGCGTTGGCACGTCGCTTTGGCAGTGATCTCGTTTACTGCCTGGATCGCAGTCTTGGCAAGCTAGCCCACCCGCTGTCGCTCTATCAGCCCCCTCCACGTTTTGAGCATACTTACGATATCTCATATGAAGTGGATAATTATCAGTCACTGTTGCCTTACGCTTATAAACTTCTGCTTAACTTATGCCGTTTTTTACACAAGCATGATGTTTATACCAGTCATTACATTTTTTATTTTAAACACGCACAGCACACACCCACTGTTATCAATATCGATTTACGACAACCACGGCGCGATCCGGAACACTTCCTGATGCTGCTGGAAACAAAAATAAGTCAAATGGCGCCGGCCGGCCGGGTATCGGCGATAAAATTGAGCGCCGAAACATTCCATGCGTATACAACATACACTGCAGACATGTTTCCCACTCAGGACATAAAGGAAAAGACGGAACAAAATATTGAACAGCTGCTGGAACAGCTCTACGCCCGTCTTGGTCATGACATGATCAGGGGTATCAAGTGTCATGAAGATCATCGACCTGAATATGCTTATCGCTGTAGTGAAGCGGGAATCAACACCCATACACAAGTAACAGGGTCGCGTCCTTTCTGGTTGTTCCCCGAACCAGAGCGGCTACTGAAAAAAAATAACAGACTTTATTACAAAAGTGCTATTCGCCTCGCTATGGGACCGGAGCGCATAGAAGCAGGCTGGTGGAACGGCAAGGATATACACAGGGATTATTATATCGCCATAGACAAGCTGGCCGGCAATCTCTGGATTTATCATGATCTGACAGATAGACGACTTTGGTATTTGCATGGACTGTTCGGCTGATTATTTACCATTGCCCGCTTACGCAGAACTGCACTGTATCAGCAACTTCAGCTTTCTACGCGGGGCCTCACACCCGGAAGAACTGGTCAGTCAGGCCAGGTTTCTAAAATATCAGGCTATCGCCATCACCGATGAATGTTCTCTGGCCGGGGTGGTTCGCGCACATGCAAGGGCAAAGCAGGAAAAAATAAAGCTGATCATTGGCAGCGAATTTTATTTGCAGGATGGACTGCATTGCGTCCTGCTGGCTACCGACAGAGACAGTTACGGCAGGCTCTCACACCTGATTACACTGGCCAGACGTCATGCTGGAAAAGGTCAATACTCTATTGACCGCCCCTTGCTCAAGGATAATCTCCCGCAGGGTTGCCTGGCGCTGTACATACCCGGTTTCAGCAAGGACGAAGTAAAAGTTGACGAGCTGAGATGGCTGGCAAGCCTCTTTCCCGAACGATGCTGGATTGCTGTGGAGTTGTTACTCAATGGTTTTGATAAACAACAAATGAAGAAATTGCATCATCTGGGCGTCACATTGGCGATCCCTTTATGTGCCTGCGGTGATGTGCATATGCATGTGCGTAAACGTCGCCCTTTACAAGATACGCTGAGTGCCATTCGTTCAGGCAAAATCTTAAGCGAAATGGGTTATGCTGTTCACAGCAATGGCGAACGTCATTTACGCACACGTGAACAACTGTCACGAATTTACCCTGGCGCTTTGCTGAAAGAAACTGTTCGCATTGCTGAACGCTGTCATTTTTCACTGGATGAACTGCGTTATGAGTATCCCTCTGAACTGGTTCCACAAGATCATACACCCGGGTCCTGGTTACGATATCTTGTCGAACAAGGCATGAACTTAAAATGGCCGGATATTGTTCCTGAAAAAGTACTTCGCCTGGTCGAACACGAACTGCAACTGGTAAACGAGTTGAACTATGAACAGTATTTTCTCACCGTCCATGACCTGGTCGAATTCGCTCGTAAACAGGGGATTTTATGTCAAGGTCGCGGTTCTGCCGCAAATTCCTCTATTTGTTATTGTCTCGGTATCACCGAGGTGGATCCGAGCAGAATGGATTTGCTATTTGAACGTTTTATTTCCAAAGAACGGGATGAGCCACCGGATATCGATGTTGATTTTGAGCATGAACGCCGCGAAGAAGTCATTCAATATATCTATAAAAAATATGGTCGAGAGCGCGCGGCCCTGACAGCAACGGTCATCACCTATCGAACACGCAGCGCTATACGGGATGTGGGCAAGGCTCTGGGGATGGAAGTAGCGCAGGTGGAACGTTTGAGCAAAGCCATTAGCTGGTGGGACAAGGATGTATCACTGCGCCTGCAAAAAGCAGGTTTCTCTTTGCAAAACCCTTTGATTCTACGACTTGTCTATCTGGTGAAAGAGTTGCTTCATTTCCCCCGCCACCTGTCACAACACGTCGGTGGCTTTATCATTAGTCAGGGCATCCTGTCTCATCTGGTGCCCATAGAGAATGCCCGCATGATTGATCGCACGGTTATTCAATGGGAAAAAAATGATCTGGAATCTCTGGGTCTGTTAAAGATCGATGTGCTATCCCTGGGAATGCTGACCGCTATTCGCAAAACATTGCAACTGCTTAACACCGATGGAAAAACACCTCTGTCACTGGCCACCATTCCAGCTGAAGACCCTGCTGTTTACCGGATGATCCAGCAGGCCGATACGGTGGGCGTCTTTCAAATCGAGTCGCGCGCACAAATGAGCATGTTGCCACGTCTGAAACCTGAAAATTATTATGATCTGGTGATTCAGATCGCCATTGTCCGTCCCGGCCCCATCCAGGGAGAGATGGTCCATCCTTATCTGGCCAGACGCAGTGGCAGGGAAACGGTCAGCTATCCAGGCGAGGCTGTAAGAAAGGTGCTGGAACGTACCCTGGGTGTCCCCATCTTTCAGGAGCAGGTAATGCAACTAGCGATTGTTGCTGCCGGCTTCAGCCCCGGTGAAGCGGATCACCTGCGGCGCTGCATGGCCGCATGGAACCGCAAGGGTGGTCTGGAAAGATTTGAGGAAAAATTGTTGAACGGGATGAAAGAACGTGGTTATGAAGAGAGTTTTGCCCGGCAGATATTCAATCAGATTAAAGGCTTTGGCGAATATGGTTTTCCGGAATCTCATTCCGCCAGTTTCGCTTTACTTGCCTATGTTTCTTCCTGGTTGAAATACTATCACCCGGCAGCCTTCACATGCGCCTTGTTGAACAGCCAGCCCCTGGGGTTTTATGCCCCGGCCCAGTTGGTACAGGATGCCCGACGTCACGGCGTCACTGTTTTACCCATCGATATCAATCAAAGTGTATATGACTGTTCCCTGGAACTGCTGGAAAACAATACAGGACAGCACGCTCAACTGCGCCTGGGTCTTCGCATGATAAAAGGCCTGTCAATGACTGCTGCCAATACTCTCGTCAACGCACGGGGAGAAAAGCCTTACAACACTGTTCAGGAACTTGCCTCACGCACACAATTGTCAAAAGGCGATATGCAGAGTCTGGCTGATGCCGACGCTTTCAGAAGTATCTGTAAAGACCGGCATCGTGCTTACTGGCAGGTACTGGATACGAATTCTCCCCCGCCTTTATTTGCGGGCAGTGCTGTCGACGAGACAGATGTTATGTTGCCCTTGCCAAAGGAAAGTGAAAATATCCTGGCAGATTACGCCAGCACCAGTCTCAGTCTTCGCCGCCACCCTTTGGCCCTGCTGCGCAAACGTCTGAACAAGCTTGGTACCACGAACTCTGAAAGCCTGTGGCTGCTTCGTAACGACAGCAGAGCTAAAGTCGTCGGTATCGTCACCAGCCGTCAACGTCCTGGCACCGCAAGCGGCGTGATGTTTTTTACTCTTGAGGACGAATACGGTTTTATCAACACAGTCATCTGGTCATCACTCATCACACGATACCGTCATTTTATTACCAGTGTGAAATTACTGGAGGTCAGCGGTAAGATTCAGCAGCAAGATGGCGTCCTGCATCTAATCGCTGAACAGTTGGCAGATCGAAGTCATTGGTTGGGGGAGATGAAACTGCATTCCAGGGATTTTTGTTGAACATCTGTGAGCACAATTCAGTATGGAGATATACGATGATATTGAGTGAAAAAGAAATGGCGCGATGAACCATCATAAGGTATGACGGGCGGATATATTATTTATTTTATACTTTGTTTAATCGCGTAAGCGACATCAATGGCCTGACGATTATCTTTGATATCGTGTGCCCGGATAATTTTCACACCGGCCATCACCGCTAAAGCAGTGGTGGCGCAGGTCGCGGCAACCAGTTCACTGAACTTTTCAATGTTACAGATTGAACCCATAAAACGCTTGCGGCTTGCACCTAACAATACGCTATAACCTGTTGCCACCAATGCAGACAGGTTGGCGATCAGGTCCAGATTGTTTTGCCTGGTCTTGCCAAAACCAATACCGGGATCAATCAGTATTTTATCCCGTGCAACTCCTGTTAATTCAGCATCAGCAGCACGTTCAATCAGGAAGAGCCTGATTTCTTCCACTGCATTTTTGTAATCAGGGGCATCTTGCATGTTAAGCGGTTGCCCTTGCATATGCATCAACACTATTGCCGCTTTCGTCTCTGCTGCAAAACTTAGAATATTTTTATCGTCTCTGCCTGCAGACACGTCATTGATAATTGATGCCCCCGCCATAAACGCAGTCTCCGCCACTCTGGAAGAACTGGTATCTATACTGATGGGAACAGTCGGGTGCGTTGCCTGCAGGGCTTTTATCACCGGTACGACCCGCTCTATTTGCTCTTCGATGGCAACGCGTACTGCTCCGGGCCGAGTTGATTCACCACCAATATCAATAATGTCCGCACCATCCTGTACCATTGATACAGCATGTTGTATCGCTTTATCTGTATCGAAGTGCTCACCGTTATTGGAAAAACTGTCAGGTGTTACATTCAATATGCCCATAAGCAAAGGACGTTCAATTGACGTCAAAATCATATCAACAACTCCGCCATACGATCAGTGGCGCTTATCAAAGCATCCACCATCGGCGCCTCACCGGCAAGATGGCCGCCGTCTCTGACAATAACCAGCTCTGAACCGGGCATGGCCTGATGAAGTTTCCATGAAGCATCCAATGTACAGGTAAGATCCAGACGACCGTGTATGATTGTTACCGGGACGTCGGGAAGCAGCTTGATATCATCCAGGATCTGGTTTTCTTTTATGAAGTAGACATTCCTGGCGTAATGCGTTTCAATTAATACTTCATTGATGACCTGTTCGATATTTCCCGGTTCATAACTGTCAGGATTGACGTCCGTGAGCATATAGGTCACGACCCTGCCTGCCCAGATGGACCATGCCCTCGCCGCAGCAGCCTGCTCCTGTTTATCAGTACCATGCAAATATCTGTGGTAAACACAGACAGGATCATGTCGCTCATCTTCGGGGACGAGTTGAATAAATTCCTGCCAGTAATCAGGAAAAACCCGGTTCGCCCCTGCTTTCACAAACCAGTCGAGATCCGCTTGCCGGGCCAGAAATGTACCGCGCAGTATCATTCCACTTACCTTGTCTCGATACGCTTCGGCATACAACAAACCCAAAGTCGCCCCCCAGGAACCGCCGAATATCAGCCATCTGTCTATATTCAGATACTGCCGGATCGACTCCATGTCCTTGAGCAGATCCTGGCTTGTATTTTTTTCTGTGCAACCATTGGGAGTGGAACGGTTGCAGCCACGTTGATCAAAATTAATGATGTGATATCTGGCGGGATCAAAATACCGTCGATGGTTTTCATTGCTTCCTGAACCCGGCCCACCATGCAGAAACACAACCGGCAGACCATCCGGGTTGCCACTCTGTTCAAAATATATTTGATGACAATCATCAACTGAAATGTGATGAGACTGAAAGGCCTGAATTTCGGGATAGAGTATACGCATTCCAGGTTCAACAAAACATGGGGCTGTTTATTTACGACAGTTCGTATTCTTATACAATATCAGCTTTGCCATCAAAGCCACTTACGGTATCTCCTCCGGCCCGTGGAGACTGCACCGAGGGAGGGGCAAGCGTCCGCCTAAATATCGGCAAGTATTTCTTTACGCAGCAGCTCGTACTCTTCGTCCGTCAGCAATTTCTTTGCTTTCAGGCTTTCCAGTTGCTGTAATCTTTCCTCAACAGTGCGTTTACCTGCCTGCTGCCCCTGGGATTGTTTCATTTCTTTTCGTAATCTGGCCATCTCCAGACGCATTTCCCTACGCTCCTTAGCTGACCTGGCTGCTTCCTGGCGAAGTTTTTCGTTTTCTACGGTATTTACCTGTGGTTTATTACCGCTTTGTTCGGCAAGAAAAGCCTCTGACGCCAGTTTAAGATCTATCACAAACCAGTCTTTTCGCGTTTTACCGTTTTCCGTGTAAGTATTGAAACCATCAGAGGTAATCACAGCTTTCTTGAAACCCGAACGTTTTGCTCTTTTACCGGGAGTAAAATAGTATTTTACTTCCACACCGCCCGCACTGGCATAGGCTCTTTCTTTGAACTTGTCACCCAATCTGTCATAGTCGCCTATAATCACGTTGAGTTTTCCGTTTACATAAAATACTCGCCCCGCTGTATAAGTCGTGTCTTTCATAAACAGAAATTTCTTTTTCCTGCGGGAAAGTGCAAAGACGACATCCTCATCAGGCCTGGCCTTTTTCAGGCCCGCAGCAATAAATGAGCCCAATAATCTTGCCTGCTCGCGCGAGAATATCGTTTCGGCTTCCTCACCCTCTTTCAAAGCCCCCGTGAAGAAGCTCTTATTCCAGACATAAATATTACTCAGTGCATTCCTGATTTGCTTAGGTTGCAGGGAGGCCGGGTGCTGATTGGGAATGACCCGCCCGTTTTTATACTTGTCCTGTTTTGTAATTTTGATATAGAGATTTTCGCCCGATTTCCACAACACCTCATCTGCAAAAACATTGATTTGCATCAGGTATAACAATATGAAAATCGTACTGCTCGTTATCCGAGTCTTGCTGGGTATGCTCATAAATGTATCAACAATAAGTATTTTCCAATGGCCCTTAGGCCGTTTTTTGAGTTTACAGTTCCCTCAACATACCAAAGAACCCGGCAAGGTCCCAACTTCCCGGAACGCTTATAAAATTGATTGGCAGCTTCACAACTAAAAAAGGCGCACTCGAAAGTGCGCCTTTTATGTATCAAATAAAACTACTTCGTGCTATTCGCGTTACTTACCAGAGCAGGAAACCACCGATTGAGAATACATCCTGCTCACCCGCGCCTGCACCACCGAAAAGTCCGGCATCGGCATCGGCCTGACTGTATTCAGCCATCACTTTCAGCCAGGAGTTTACATCATGATAGACGCCGACGGTCCACAATTCATTGCTGGTTTTAACACCGGCTGCGGTCTCTTCTGTAGACTCACCATAGCTGATACCCACCTTGGTGGTGCCGTTAAAGGTATAACCACCCTGAACGATAAAGCCATCGTTGTCTGATTCACCACAGGCCGTCGCAGTACATCCGGCATCACCCGCTCCACCCAGGTTAAACAGGTTCGTACCCAAAGCCTGACCGTCATAATAGGTGCCCATTATATTGAAGCCGCCCATGTTCAGATCCAGACCGATATTCCAGCCATAAGACTCGGAATCGTCAGTACCGCCACCCGCCAGCGTGATTGTCTGTTCCTGCCAGAGAAAACTGCCCCAAAGGTGGGCATTGCCGCCTTCAAAATCAGTTTTGTAGTTAGCTTCCGCCTGGAACTGCGGGGTGTCCGTTTCGCTGATATTGGCACCGGCACCCAGAGGTTCCTGAGGATCGAAGATACCGACTTCCAGATCAAAACCATTGATGTTCGGCGTCTTGTAGGTAAACCGAGTGCGGAAATCAGGATAAACATAACCAAAGCCAATTCGACCCAGGGTTGTACCGCTGCCATCAGGACCACCCATGGCACCCACACCGAAAAGTGTGTAGTCTTTCAGGATGGCATTACGTTGAAACAGTGACAGGGTTCTACCTGCGCTGATAGTACCGAAATCGCCTTCAACGTTGAAAAATACTTCACGAACATCGAGAGTGGAATCACCACCAAGCAGGCCAGGCTTATTCAAGCGAGTACGCTTGTCCTGAGATGAATCAGGTGCAAAGGTGATTTGCCCTGTACCCTTCAGACCGTTAATCTCGGGCGTCTTCACAGTGAAGGTGTGAAATGCAGGCAGGAGGCCTTCATTCAAGTGTGTGCTGTCTTCTGACAGACCGTTATCATATTCCCAGTCCGACTGGGTATAAAACAGGTTTACAAAGCCACCGTAAGAAACTTCCCAACCATCAGCGCCACCGAGAACAATAGCGGCATTAGCTGGTGCGCTCAGTGTCGCTGCTAATGCAGCAGTGCCGAAAGCTGCAACAAGCTTGGTTCTATTCAAATATTTCATCATTTCCTCCTAAAGAAAGACGCAAATTAACACTTGGGCCCTAGAGTATAAACTCGGCCTCCCCAGCCTGACCCCTCCCCCTTACAATCATAGATTCGGATGAGTCGAGATACTGCAACAAGAGGCAGAAAATTATTTTTTTAATATTGGTCTTCTCTTCTGCAAAAACCGTTGTGAAAAGTACTATAAATTCAATGGATTTTCAAGCCGGATATACTATTTTGCAACATTAATTCATTAATGCTCTACATTGTATCTTTTACACAACATCCCGCTCGGCCGACGCCATCGTCGATACCCACAGCCTTCATTACGATGAGCTCCCACATAGCTGTTTTAACTGTTTGTATTCTATGTGTTTTATTGCAATAAGCCCTGTATTTCCTGAACTGTATCAATATCGGAATGAACGATGACCACATGTAAGGTATGCAGTCGGCAGAACAGCCATCGACAACGCTATCCTCCACCTTTCTGATAGGCAAGATCAAATCGCCACATAAATCTTTCTATTTCCGACGGACTGAAATCTATTAACTCAATGCGGACATTTGTCATCGGTAATGTCAACGAAGCAATTTTCCTGACGCTTTCCTTTGCCAGATTTATCCTTATCAGCTTTTCTTTATCCCTGATGTCAATTTGCCCGTCACTTATTTCACAGGTCAATCCATTAACGGCTTTCGGCAACAGGCGCAGAAAGTCTTTGTGCGTAATTGTCATGTCACGCTCGAAGATTGTTGCTACAGGGATCACGTGTCGCGATAAAAGCTAACCGCCGGCGACGGGGGGCCAGATAGCCAGGGAATCTCCTTCATTAAACTTTGGTGTAGTACGCTCTTCAGGATGTAGATACACACCATTCAACAATACCAGGTGTATCATTTCCGGCGGGATATTGAATTGACTGATGACATCAAGCACGCTGTCCTGTTCTTCTATGTCAATGAGCGTTGTATTGCTTTTGGCATCGGCGGGAAGATACTCCCCGAGACCAGCATAGAGTTTAAAGATCAGCTTCATCACTCAAAGAAAAAATATGGTCTATAAAGACAGATCATGCTCTGAGTTCAGCGAGCAATTATCTAAAAAACAGCTGCATTATGCCCGATGGACTGGGTGGCTCCCAGATACGCTTCCATAAGCCTTGTCGGGTCTTCCATCAAATGTTTTTTCCATTTACCCAGATGCACTTTGGTCTGGATCAGGCCCCGTAACACACCAATATGTTCAGTATGCCCGAGCGTCAATGCGCCAATTAATTGATCATCCTTGAATTGCAGGTTGATATATTTATAATTTTTCTCATCCACTATTTCAGCTGATTCACCGCTTTCAACCCCTTGCCAATTGCCAAATGAACCTGAGATCAAGCCCATGGTATCCAGTACATTCATCAGCAAACTGCCCTGGAATTTGCATGTGCGTCCAGCCATATTCAATGCCGCTGACCGACCGTGATCAACCGCAGTGGGTTGTATAATATGAACAGATTGCTCATCTGTTGATAAATCAAAGCCCTGGGCCGCATCGCCTGCAGCAAAGATATTGGGAATATTGGTACGCAGAAACTCATCCACCAGAATACCCGAATCCGTTTTTATGCCGCTGCCCTGCAGAAAATCAATATTCGGTTGCACACCGGTTGCAACGATGACAAGTGCCGGCTTCATTTTGTCACCACTGTTGAATGTGACCTCGATGCCACCTGCATCATCCTTACTGGCCTCCGTAATCGTCGTCCCTGTCAGTATCCGTACACCCTCTTTCTCACACCACCGTTTGATCATGGCGCTGGCCCTTGGGTTCATCATACTCCGCACTACCTGCTTACTCCGAACGATAGCCGTGACATTGACCCCCCGTGAGACCAGGGCGGACATAATGATACAGGCGACAAAGCCGGCACCCACCAGTAACACATCGTCTCCTTCTTTCGCCAGCTTAGCGATATTACGTGCATCTTCCAGCGTCCAGCAGGCATGTACATTCTCACAACCGATTTCCAGCGTATCCATCTTGTAGGGTCTCGATCCGGTTGCCAGCAGCAGGCGATCAAATGAGACGACTTCATCATCATCGAGAGTCACTGTTTGCCGTTCAGTGTCTACATTCTCGGCCCGTGCCCGCACAAGCTCGATATTCAGATCCTTGAAGTGCGCCGCACTTTTACGCAGGTGCATGCCTTCCTCCTCGATTCTGCCATGAAGGTAGTAGGGGATCGCCATGCGTGAGTATGGAATTTCCGGCTCGTCGCCAATCATGACGATTTGTGAATCCGGATCGATCTTTCTCAGTGTCTCGGCAGCAATCACCCCTGCCGGTCCGGTTCCGATAATGACATGCTTCATTCGATCTTCTCCTGCATTCGGTATCAACTGCCGGCTTATAATCCCAGACGAGAACGCGTCTCAGCTGTTGGGACACCCTCTTCCGTCCAGCCGCGAATCGAATAGTATTCCGGCAACATCTTGCTTAAATCATTAACACGTCCCTTGGCTGGACCTGTCTTTGCGGCATCCTTCAGAAGGCGTTTGGGCAGAGTATCATCTTTGCCGGTCATGCCGGCTGCGAGGTTAAAATCCCGTTCCAAATTCCAGATGCGTTCACCCACCAACAGACAATTTTCAACGCTCCAGTCGCCTTCACAGGCCGCAGCAATTTGTGGTGCAATATCTTCCATAGTCCAGCCAAAAGTAGTGAAAACGCAAAGCCCGGCGGAGTCCACCACTGCAGTGGCATCCTGAAATGCCTTCACCAACTCCGGTTTGCCATCGGTCTCAAGAGGATCGGTCTTTACCGGTATCCCCAACACTTCTGAAGCAACGGTATAGCCGCGTAGATGGCAAGCACCTCGATTATTGGTCGCATAAGACAGGCCCATACCCTGAATGGCACGTGGATCATAGGCCGGGAATTCCTGTCCCTTTACCGTCATGGATAAATCCGGGTGGCCATATTTCTCACACAGGCGTTTTGAACCCAGCCCCAAATCCCGCCCGAAACCCTCGCCCCTGGCAGTGACTTCCGTGGCCCAGGTAACGGCTTCTGCCGAGCCGAATTTCAATTCCACACCACCCGTGTCTTCTTTGGTGATGGCGCCAAGCTCATAGAGTTCCATCGCGGCCGCAATCGTTGACCCCAGGGAAATAGGATCCATGCCATCTTCGTTGCAAAGGAAATTGGCATAGGTCGCGGCATCCAGATCATCCACACCACAATCCGAACCAAAGGCCCAGGCATTTTCATATTCCAGACCGCCGGAGTTACCCCAGTACTGGGGCTTGTCCTTTACCGAAAAATGACTGCTGTCAATTGTCGAAATACGACCACAGGCGATGGTGCAACCAAAACAGGCTCCGTTCGTTGTCAGGTTCGGCTTGCCATCACTGGCTCGCGGTTCCAACATTGCCTCACCGGAGATCTTACCCGAACCTTCGAACTGCACTTCCCTCATATTCCGGGTCGGCATCGCACCGAGCTCATTAATGACATTCATCAACACCTGGGTACCTAAAGCCGGCAGTCCCTGTCCGGTAACGGCGTTTTCTGCCAGCACCTCTTTACCTTGTTCTGTCGCCTTGAAAAAAGCCGCAGGATCATGAATATTTCCAACGCCCAGGGTGCCGCGTATCGCCACAGCCTTCAAATTTTTCGATGCCATGACCGTCCCGACGCCGGATCTGCCGGCAGCACGATGCAGATCATTGACGATGGCCGAAAACAGACAGCCTTTTTCAGCCGAGCGGCCCACGGCGGCAACACGTAATTCGGGATCCTGATATTTCTTATGCAGCCATTCATCGGTTTCCCAAACCGTTTTGCCCCATATTTCATCCGCCGCCACCAGTTCTACTTTATCGTTCTCCATATACAGATAAACCGGCTCGGGAGACTTGCCTTCAAAGATAATCATGTCCCAACCGGCATTCTTCAACTCATTGCCGATAAAACCGCCTGAATTCGAGCAGGCCAGGCAACCTGTCAGAGGACTTTTGGTGACCACGGAATAGCGACCACCGGTAGAAGCCATCGTGCCCGTCAGCGGGCCGGTCGTCATAATCATTTTGTTATCCGGCCCCAGTGCATCACACTTCGGATCGATTTCCTCTACCAGATATTTTGTTGCCAGACCTCGCTGCCCCAAATACTCTGCCGCCCACTTCATATTCAGGGCTTCTTCTTTACATGTTCCCGCGGTTAAATTCACGCGTAAGATTTTTTTTGTCCAGGCCATATTATTTCCCCCTGTTAAGCTTGTGCAGCAGTTTCAACGCTGTCTGCCGCATGTGCACGCATACGTGTCAGTCCCGATTGAACGGCATTCACGTAAGTAATGGCGTCTGTCGGGCAGGCTTTTGCACATTCGGGATCACCACCGCAGAGATCACATTTGGTGACG
Organism: Gammaproteobacteria bacterium; assembly: GCA_024278135.1. Lineage (GTDB taxonomy): Bacteria > Pseudomonadota > Gammaproteobacteria > Eutrophobiales > Eutrophobiaceae > WLWS01. The sequence goes on along the minus strand of JAJRTU010000083.1, from coordinate 6,527 downwards.
ACCTGCGAGTCCGGGCTGTAGTTAACCGTACCAAAGGGGCAAGCTATAGTGCACACCTTGCAACCGACACAGATGTCCGCCAGCACCTCTTTCGCGCCTGTCTTTTCATTCAGCACAATGGCTTCCACCGGACAGGCATACATGCACCACGCCTCGGAACACTGGGTGCAGGTATACGGGACAAACCGTCCTTCATGGTGAAAAGTAAAAATCTTGATGCGGGATTTTGCCGGATTGAACACGCCCTCAGCCTGATATGAACAGGCCATTTCACACTGCAAACATCCGGTACACTTTTCCGGCTCAATCTGTAGGGATTTGAGCATCACGCCTCCTCCTGTTAAATAATATTTTTAGAGTCTCTGAACATGTTCGGCCACCGAATGCTTACTCGCAATATAAAGGGGACCCAGGCCGTCACAACGTGCTCTCGAACATACATTTATGATAAAATCCCGAAGAATTCAAGCAAATCTCCCTCGCAGCTTTTCTGCGGGGCATATTATAATAATGGCACGACTATGAACAGAATTATACACAATTTTCGAGCGTGTCAGGTGAAACTGACAAATTGCCGGTTCTTCAACAAGCTGAAGTATGCTCGCAGTATTTCAACGCAATGACTGATCTGTCAATGATGATGAAAAGCTCGGCCAATTCTGTTGTCACCAGCCTCTTGCTGTATCTGTTTACCCAATCAGTCGGTGCTGCTCAAACGGAAATCACTTTTGCCTATGTGGGGAGCACCGAACACTCTGCATATTCCGGTGTGACACTGGGGCTGAAAGAAGCCAATCTGCAGGGTCAGTTCCTCGGGAAAAAGTATGCATTACAGGCCTTCTCCAGCGCCGCTGAATTACCGGACAAGCTGGATGATTATCTGGTCATCGTTGCCGCCCTGCCAGCCGAGGAACTGATGGCCTTGCACGAAACCACCATACAGATCCCCGTTTTTAATCTTGTTGCAGATGATGACAGTTTGCGCAGCGCCTGCCTGGGCAATATATTAAGTATTATTCCATCCAACAGGATGAGGCTGGATGCCGCCGCCCAATGGTTGGTGAAACATCCCGATTCCCATGCTGCAGCGCAGGCCTGGCATGCAGACTTCGTGAAATTTGCTGCTCGTGATTTAAACAAAAGATATCGCAAGATCTTTGCCAAAGGAATGGATGACTATGCCTGGGCCGGATGGGCTGCCATCAGGATGACAGCCGATACTGTTGTCCGGGAAGCCATCAGCAATCCGGCCGTTTTACTCCATTATCTGAAAACCAATCTTTCATTCGACGGTCAAAAAGGAATAGACATGAATTTCAGGGAAACCGGCCAGCTACGTCAACCTCTACTTATTGTAGAAAACAGTAAACTGATCGGTGAAGCCCCGGTAAGGGGAGTATCCAGCGACATTGACAGCCTGGGTATTCGCGAGTGTATAAAATAGTTTAACCATTCCCAGGAGAGATACATGAACATCATCCGTATTATCACTATTATCGCTGTTTTATTAAGCCAAAGCCTGCAGGCGGAGCCTGTCAACCGGATCTTTGTCACCAATGAAAGAAGCAATGACATCAGCGTCATCAACGGTGATACGCTTGAGGTTGAAGCCACCATTGATATTGGCGGCCGTCCACGCGGCATCGGTCTGTCTCCTGATGGCAATGAACTTTACATCGCCGTCAGCGAAGAGAACTCCATCGCCGTGGTTGATCCCAGATCACTGGAAGTACTGAGAAAATTCAAATCCGGTTCCGATCCCGAAACTTTCGCCGTACACCCCAACGGTAATATTTACATTTCCAATGAAGATGATGCCAAGGTAAGCGTGTTCAATCCGGTGACGGGGGAGCAGGTTGCTGAAATACCTGTCGGTCTGGAGCCGGAAGGTGTCGCCATTTCGCCTGACGGCAAAAAGGTTATCGTTACCAGCGAATCGACCAACATGCTGCATGTCATTACCGTACCTGAACATACCATTGCGGCCAATATACTGGTCGGCGCCCGGCCACGCGCTGCAACATTCAATCGGGCCGGCACTCTGGCCTATGCGACATCCGAGATCAGCGGCGAAGTGAAAAAGATCGATATGGTCAACTACGAAATTCTGTCCAAGACCAAAATAGCCGATGACAAGGCAAAACCGAAAGATGTTCTGCTGAGTAAAGATGAACTTACAGTGTATGTTGCCGGTGGCCGCTCCAACCAGGTGCTGGTGATGGATGCGATCAAGATGAAATTAATCAAGGGCATCCCGGTGGGGAAAAGAGTTTGGGGTCTCGCCATGTCACGTGATGGCAAACGTATTTTTACCACCGATGGTGTCAGCGGAACAGTCAGCGTTATCGACACCGACTCAAACACGCGCATTAAAACAATAGAAGTAGGTAAATTCCCCTGGGGCGTGGTTGTAGACGACTGATTGACAGCGATCTGATCCCGGCCTCAGGGAAAAAATATCGCCAACATACTCACAGCGCACCGAATAAAGTACTGATTCGGTGCGCTCCATAATGGATTGTTTATATTCCCGTCTGCGCTTGCAGTGTCTGACACCCCGCCCCTGAATCCTGTTTGATTCAGACCTGCACGATGTCGTGACTGATGGCCATGCGGGCAATCTCCGTCACCGTCTTCACATCAAGCTTGCTTTTAATCTGGGTGGTATAGTTCGCTACGGTCTTGTAGCTCAGGGACAGACGTTTGGCTATTTGACTGGTGTTCAATCCTTCTGCCAGCAGACAAAAAATTTCGAACTCGCGGGTGGACAGACATGAAAAGGGAGTATCCTGATCACGCACCTTCTGAAATGCCAGGTGCTGAGCGATATCCGGATCCAGATAGATCCCCCCTGCAGCAATTTCCTTGATAGCTTTTATCAGCACCTCCGGTGCACTGCTTTTGGTGATGTAGCCTTTGGCCCCGGCACTTAAAGCCTGGTCAACAAATACGGTATTTTCATGCATACTGAATACCAGGATATGGGCATGAGCATCCCGCGCCGTGATTCGCCGGATCGCTTCCAGTCCCCCCATCCCGGGCAACGACAGATCCATCACCACCACATCCGGATGATGATCGACAAAGGCCTTACAGGCCTGCTCTCCAGTTTCCACTTCGGCAATAATTTCTATCCCTTCGGAATTTTGCAGCAACATTCTGTAACCTGCACGTACCACTGCGTGATCATCTACCAATATGACTTTAATCATCTTTTTATTTGCTTTCCCCTGCCTCACTGTGATTCGGCAACGGTATCATAATACTTATCCTGACACCCATTTTGATTTCACTGTTCACTTCAAACATACCGTTTAAGGCCTGAACCCGTTCCTGCATGCCCAATAAGCCCAATCCCCTTTGGGCGACAGAGGGATCAAAACCATTGCCGTCATCACTGATAACGATTGACAACTGTTCTGTAGAGCGCTTTATTTTAATATAGACCTCGCCTGCCTTTGCATGCTTGATCACATTGGTCAGGCTCTCCTGAATAATCCTGTACAGATTGATATTGATCTCCTCTCCCAACGCCAGCAATCTGTCTTTACATTCAAAGTGACAAAACACCTCTCCATGACGTTCATTCCAGTCGTCGATCATTTCCTGCAGGGCCAGCAATAATCCCAGCTCGTCAAGCACCGATGGACGCAGTCGCTGCATCATATTTCTGGCGACTTCATACATGCGCTCCGAAAAGGAACCAATAGCTTTGGCACTTTCGCGGACGGATTCATCCATATTGGAGGACTTCTGTTCAATAGTGACGGCAACGGCCTTGATAGCGCTGAGCGACTGCCCCAGTTCATCATGCAGCTCCTGCGCCAGATGCCGCCGCTCCTGTTCCTGAATGATCAGGGTTTTTTGTGTCAACTGTCGGTTTTCTTCCCGACTGCGTAACAACACATCCGCCATATGATTAAACTTGTCGGATATACGCGTCAGCTCCGGTAACTTGTATCGCGGCAAACGCAAGTGATAATCACCCTGTTCGATACGTTCCAGTCCCGTCAAAATTGATTCAATCGGTGCCAGATAGCGCCCAAGCGTGAAATACAGAAGTGCATTTGCCAACACAATAAACAGCAGCAGAAAAAACAATACGCTGCGGGTCTCATACCAGACTTCGGTGATTTCATCGGAAGGATCAGCATGAATAATGATTTCCATATAGGGTTCCTCCGGCGTGGCGATAATACGCCGAAATTCCATCGGTGCCGGTTGCACCAGTTGAACAAACCATTGTGGTGCCTCCGATACAATGACAGGGCGCATCTGCGGGGGGAAGGGCCTGACCCTCTGGGCCTGTCGAAGTACCGATATTTGTAAATGCCTGGCTGAATCCAGAGTCGGGAGTTTATCCAATATCATTTCCTGCAGGCCACGCCGGCCCGACAGGTCGACGCTGTCCAGCAGGACTTCCACCAGTTGCAGGGTATATCGGGCGGAGGACTGAATTTCCTCAGACACCGCATGACGTGCATTAGTGATGATATAAGCACCCGCCCCAACCAACACCACCATAAAAAGCAGCGTAATGAGTATGCTAAGACGAATACGAAGGCTCATACCCAATAGTATCGAAACGACAAGTACAGTAGAAGACAATATGCAGGTATTGCCTGCTGTTTGTGCTACAGACAGTCGCGTTCTGCTTCCTCAAGCACATAGACGAGTTCCATCGCAGACTGAAATCGATCAACCGGGTTCTTGGCCAATGTCCTGTCGATAATGGACTGGTATTGGCTTAATTCATCGGGCAGGGAAGGAATCGGCGCATGCACATGCTGATAAATCAAAGCCGCCGGGGTCTGTGCGGAAAAGGGTTTCTCACCAACCAGCAATTCATACAAAAGCACCCCCGCACTGTATAAATCTGAACGTGCATCAACCGACAGTGCCTCGCCCTGTTCCGGGCTCATGTAGTGAGGCGTTCCCAACACCTGTCCGATACTGGTCAAGCCACTACTGCTTTCTATTCGCCTGGAGATACCAAAATCCGCCAGGGCCAGACTGTCGTCACCGCGAAACATAATGTTGGCGGGCTTAAGATCCCTGTGCACTACACCAATACGATGAATAGCCGCCAGACCATAACTGATATGGGTCATGTAATTAAACGCGACTTCCGGCGTGATCTGTAACTCCATTCGCTGCTTCAGATCACCGCGGGAGAAAAACTCCATGGCGATGTAACCGTAACTCTCGGTTAAACCATGCTCATAAATCTGCACCACAAAGGGGCTGGCCAGTTCCGCAATCAATTCAGCTTCCAGTAAAAAACGTTGCTTCAGCGTCGTATCATCAGCCTTGGTCAAATCCAGTACCTTCAGCACCAGAGACTGTTTATCGGCAACCCGCTCCGCCAGGTACACATGGGACATGGCGCCCTGCCCTATCAAACGTACAAATTTATAACCGATATCCAGATTCTGCTTCGGCAGTGCTTCCTTCTCTTTGCGGATTTTTTTAATGATATGCGTCGCATCATTTATCAACTCCTGTTGCGCCGTTACCGTCTCTTTGCCGAACTCAAGCGCTTCCTCAATCAGTTGTTTCAGACGTTTCGGAGAAATATCTTTCTTGTTGATGTAGTCAGCGGCACCAAGCTTGACAGCACGGACGGCGACATACTCGTCTCCTTCAGCGGTCAATATCACCGTGGGCGGGAAATTCCTGTGTTTACGGAAATCCTTCAACCAGTCCAGTCCATCTTCTTCTTCGCCCAATTGATAATCGAGAAACAAAATATCGTAAGCAGCCCAGTCGAAATTATCCGCCGGCTTGCCATGGGTCTCAATATCGTATTCTTCGATATTCGGAGCCTCCAGCTCTTTGGATAAATACAGACGTAGCAAAGCCCGAAAATCACTGGAATCATCAATGATGAGAATATTCATAAAAATGAGATAACTGATTAACTGTCCGTTGGTTTTGCCTGATAATTACCTGACGAACTTTGAATGCTAATCTGATAGCGTATATAAATCAAATAATTAGCTGCGTTTATTATTATTCACATCAGAAAATCATTTTGTCAAAACCGACTTTATTTGCGCTCAACAAGATCTGCAGTTCCTGCACAAATTATAGACCGGTTCCAGCCAGGTTCGTTCTAAATCGAAAATCGACTGTCTGCGGTAAAATATGCTTGTGTTCGGCCAACCAATCTTATATTTTGTCCAGCCCCCGGAGAGCGGTACTGACAACGCACTCCGATATTTGCAGAATGCGCCGGATTAGCTCAGCCCGGTAGAGCGCCCGCCTTGTAAGCGGATGGTCGGGAGTTCGAATCTCTCATCCGGCACCAATATTATCAATGACTTACGCCATCCTCTCTCTTTCGGAAATATTCAAAACCTCCTGTTGCTGATGGTACTGCTGATAGTTAGTGCCAGAACGAAAACTCGGAATTTTCCATAATAATCCTCATCGAGTAAGTAGATTAATGTTTTATCAGGGTATTTATTTCGTGACTCAAGAGAATGGATTCACTTTTTACTCGCAACGCACTGATTAACGATATT
>JAJRTU010000082.1 GCA_024278135.1 Gammaproteobacteria bacterium | reverse complement strand
GGCTACGCGGCCGCTCTCGGCAAAGCCGTCATTATTTTGCATGATCCTGAGTTGACACATGCCCTGAAGGAAGTGGACGCAGCGGCATTGGCCGTGGCGCAAACACCGGGCCAGGTGGTGGACATCATGAAATATGTCATCGACGAAACATTGGCCTGATGCGGTAAAATACCTGCCCGGCTTCCACCTGTTTATCACGGTTGGGCCGCTGCCGGCCTGAACAAGATGTTTACATGTAAACTCAAGGATGCATATTCATTCCTGCCGGCTTGTGATATAAAAACCGGGAATGTTTCATTGCACATGAATTATGTCACGCTGGCGCGCACCGCGGGCTGAAGCCTCAAGCTATATCACTCCGGAAGGTTACCGCACACTGGAGCTCGAACTGAAAGAGCTGTGGCAGCGGCGGAGTGGCGTATGCTCAGCCCTGGCCGCTGCAGCGGCCGAAGGAGATCGCTCCGAGAACGCGGAATACATTTACCGCAAGAAAGAATTGCGCGCTATCGACTCCCGCATCAACTATCTGCAAAAACGAATGCCCGGTCTGAACATCGTCTCAGACGTCAGCGATACTTCACGGGTATTTTTCGGCGCCCTGATAACACTGGAGAACAATGCGAAAGAGAAGATATGCTACCGAATCGTCGGCCCGGATGAACTGGATCATGGGCAGACTTATATCAGCATTGATGCCCCTCTGGCCAGGGTGCTGCTGGGAAAATCCTGTCATGATGAGATCAGCCTCAAGATCAACTCGGCAGAGCAAAACTACACGATTTTGGCCGTCCACTATGCCTGCCCCGACAACAGCGTTGCAGCGGAATGAGTTTGCGCCGCATTTTGTTGTGGGCAGAAAGAAATTCCAGCTTGCCGCATAAATTCGTAATTTTGTCGGCAGTCGGTTAGAATCCCCGCTGTTGTACACATTATTTGTGGTTATTTCAGTAACCTCGAGATGGTATCTCCTGTAATTTACCTTATCCAGCTGCTGACTCAATTATCGATTTATTGATGCTGAGCGATGGCTACACGGGATTACCGCAAGACTGTCGGACTTACCCTCGTCGCGAGGAAAAACCACTGCACTTCCGCATGTATACAGCACAGCTGTTTTTTCGTCGGGCTCCACCGGGCCGGACGTAATCTATTAAGAGAGGATATCAAGGTGAAAAAAATGTTTGTCGGGAATCTGCCCAGCGAGGCGACAGAGGAGTCAGTAACAGAACTATTCTCGGAGTTTGGTAAAGTGCGTTCCATTCACCTGGTCAGCGATGTATTTACACGCAAATGTCGTGGATTCGGATTTATCGAAATGGAAGGGCATGAAGCCAGAGCGGCAATTGCCGGACTCAATGGCAAAAACTACAATGGCAAACAGTTACGTGTGAATTTTGAAGAACCCCGTAATAACAAACGCGGTGGTCGCCGTCGTTAGTCTGTTACATTCGAAGACAATAATAATTTAAGTGAATACCGGTTCAGTTCATTCACGAACTGGATCGGCAGTTCCTCTGCCTGCTGTCCCTGCATAAAATCGACATTGTTACACAATCCCCCGGTTGTCCGCTTCCGTTTTGCCCGACTTGCTGTAACCACTGTCCTGTCGCCTGAGATTCACCGAATGTTTCTGGCGATAGATATCAAAAACCTTGTCGGGTGTCAGTCCTGCGCAGATCATTGCAGATACCAGGAAATGCAGAATATCAATTAATTCGACCCGGATATTCTGCAGATCAATTTCATCTTTACTCCACCATTTCCAGAGCAACTCATCGTCCAGTTCTTTTATTTCTTCAGTCATCGCCCTGGAATATCTGGACAGCCAGGTATTCGGCAGTTCATTCACCTTCAGATCACCCTTGTTAATGGCTGAAAAAATCGACGCCATGCTTAGCGCCTTGCCATCTTCATCATTGAGATTATTTTTGGCAAAGACATAATCATTCAATTCCGTTTGCATCTCAAAAATATTCTTCAGCATGTCAGGCTCATCTGCAACTGGTTTATCACCCATTTCTCTTGCTCCGGTTTTTGTTATTTGCCGGGTGTACATATCCGCATGAAATTCAACTCCTGTACTTCCCGTGAAAAGTGCGACCCAGACTCTCCGCCTCTATCAACTGAATGTGATCCAGTTTTTCAGCCACTTTGTTCAGCCCCTTCAGTGCTCTTTTCTCCTTCCTCCGGGAGGCTGCATACATCCAGGCGTAGGACTTGATGTAATCCCTGCTCACCCCTTTCCCCTGCCCATACAGGACACCCATATGAAACTGGGCCGCTTGATGTCCCTGCATGGCCGCCTTCAGATACCATGCGCAGGCGATGGAATAGTCCTGATCCACACCCAGGCCTTCGGCATAATGCTTGCCCAACTGGTATTGCGCGTGTACATAATCCTTTTCAGTGGCGGCGTGATACCAGGTCACCGCTTTTCTTGCATTTTTTTGTACGCCCAGACCCTGGTCGTAGAGTTGCGCTATCTGATACTGGGCCTTGTAGTAATTTTCAGCCGCCGCTTTGGTGAACCAGTTGTAGGCTACGGCATAATCCTGTTCCACGTTTTTGCCATGAAGATAAAACAGCCCCATTTCATATTGGGCGCGGTCATAACCCTGGCCTGCCGCCGCCTTTAACCACTCCATGGCGATATCAATATCCTGGGGGACACCCCTGCCCTGTAAATACATCAGGCCCAGATTATATTGCCCCTTGGCAAAGCCGTGATCCGCTGTTTTGCGGAACCATTCCACCGCATCCACATCTGACTGGGCGACGCCGTTCCCATGCAGTGAACACAAGCCAAGATTAAGTTGTGCTTTCAAATTACCCTGCCTGGCGGCCAGACGATACCACTTGACTGCAGACAGATTATTTTCCTGCGTACCAAAACCATTGGCATACATATAGCCCAGATTATATCGAGCCTGCGCATGTCCCAGCTCGGCAGCCCTTTTATAGCACTGGAAGGCTTTTTTGTAATTTTGTGTCGTTCCCAGACCATTTTGGTGACTCCAGCCCATCACGGCGATGGCATCCGCATTATTCTGTCCGGCAGCCAGTCGCAACCAGTAGAAAGCCTCATCATAATCCTGCTTGATACCGAGACCTTCCAGATACATCTCACCTACGCGGGCCTGGGCTTCCACCGAACCCTGTCTGGCCGCTTCCCGATACCACTGGGCTGCCAGCCCCATATTCTGTGCCATACCCAGGCCGCTGTCGTAAAGACCGGCAAGCGTGAGCTGGGCGGTGACATCACCACTCCTGGCCTGGCCGATTAAAAATGTAATTTCTGTATTTTCACTCACTGTTAAAGATCCACTTTCGTATCAGGGTCTATTTCTAACAGAACTTCCTTTTCCTTCCGCGTCAACAGTTTAATCTGGTATTCTCTTTTTGCAGCCTGTGAACGCGTTCGATAATTTTCATCATATACCAGTGCCACGGGTCGGCGCGCCCGAGTATAGGCAGCGGCAAGACGATTATCAGTATTGTGTTCATCGATACGCCGACTGATATTTTTCGTGATACCGGTATAAAGGCTATCGTCAGCACACCTGACAATATAAACAAACCAGCTGTTCATAAGGTAATACTGTAATGGATAATTCCGCTAATAGACAACTGTGAATTTACGGCCGAACAGCACTTGCTGAAACTCCATAATTCAGGGAGGAAAATATACCCTGACTTCTCAACACGCCAATCCTTATGTCCATATTAACCCTGAACAATATTTCCCTGGCTTATGGCCATCATCCCCTGTTGACCGGCGTAGAACTACGCGTAGACAGAGGTGAACGCGTGTGCCTGGTGGGACGTAATGGTACAGGTAAATCAACCTTGTTTCGTCTGCTCAGTGGCGAGGCCCAGGCTGATGAAGGTGAAATCCGCTACAAAGACACCTTGCGCGTTTCTTATTTACGTCAGGACATCCCCGAACAGTCTCAAAACAGCGTTTATGAAGTGGTCGCCGCCGGCCTGGGAGAATTAGGTGCATTATTGAATGAGTACCATAATGTCATGCATCATCCACAGCAAAAAACTTTGCACACATTATCGGAACTGCAACAGGGTATTGATATGCTGGACGGCTGGAACATCCGTCAAAAGGTGGAAAGCGTACTCAGTCGCCTGTCCCTGCCACAGGACAAAAATATCTCGGAGTGTTCAGGTGGTATCAAACGACGGGTTATGCTGGCCCAGGCCCTGGTCAGTGATCCGGATTTACTCTTGCTGGATGAACCCACCAATCATATGGATATCGCCGCCATTACCTGGCTGGAAGAGTTTCTGCTCGCATTTCAGGGCGCCCTGATTTTCATCACTCATGACAGAACATTACTTCGTCATCTGGCCACTCGCATCATCGAACTGGACCGTGGCAATCTACTCTCCTTCCCTGGCGATTATGATCACTATTTAACAAAGAAACAGCAATTGCTTGATGCTGAAGAACGCAACAACGCCAGGTTTGATAAAAAACTTGCCGAACACGAAATCTGGATACGACAGGGTATCAAGGCCCGGCGCACACGCAATGAAGGCCGTGTCAAACATTTAGAGGACATGCGCCGGGAACGTGGTCAACGGCTTAAGCGACAATCCAAAGCCAGCCTTCAGATCGACCAGGGCAAGGTATCCGGCAAACTCGTCGTCGAGCTGCGCGATGTCAGCTTTCATTACGCTGAACATTGCATAATCAGGGATTTCTCCACCCGCATCATGCGTGGCGACCGGGTTGGCATTATCGGCCCCAACGGTTCAGGTAAAAGCACACTATTGAAACTTTTACTGTCCGAACTAAAGCCCGGGACGGGCTGGGCAGCCACTGGTACAAAACTGCAAACAGCCTATTTCGACCAACAGCGGGAACAACTGGATCTGGACAAAACTGTGCGAGAAAATATCAGCGACGGTGCGGAGTACGTGACCATCAACGGGCAATCGCGTCATATAATCAGTTACATGAAAGATTTTCTGTTTCCTCCCGAGCGTATCAACTCGTCGACCAAAAGCCTGTCAGGCGGTGAACGCAACCGGCTGTTGCTGGCCAGAATTTTTACCCGACCCGCCAACATGCTGGTGCTGGACGAGCCCACCAATGACCTGGATGTGGAAACGCTGGAATTACTGGAAGCACTGTTATCTGAATACGACGGAACCCTGTTGCTGGTCAGTCATGATCGTACCTTCCTTGATCGGGTCGTCACCAGCACCCTTGTCTTTGAGGGTGATGGTCACGTAGCGGAATATGTCGGCGGTTACAAGGACTGGCTCAGACAACGCCCCGCCCCTGTCACTGCCGACAAAACAAAGACGGAAAATGAACAGGGGACGGTACGTTCACGGCCTGTCAAAGCCAAAACCAAACTCGGCTATATGGAAAAAAGGGAGCTGAACGCCCTGCCGAACAGTATTGAAATACTGGAACAGGAGCAACAACAACTTGAAGCGCTGATGGCCAACGGTGATTTCTACAAACAGGACAGAGACAGTATCACCGCTACCCTGTCGCGCCTTGCGCAGATAAAAGAAGAACTGGAAGCAAGCTATGAACGCTGGGAATACCTCGATAGTTTTTAGAACCGAACACATCAGCTTCACTGATGACAGCGTGAATTTGACATCAATGTTTACGAGCCAGGTATAAAAACAGGAGAGATTTGTCCTGAAGATCAATAGTGTATTTTGAGCCGGAAAGCTATTACGCCTGTAAATTCAGAGCTGCCAGTGTTCATCACTCGGTTTTCGAGCCTATATGCGAAGCTGTCCGTATTGCATTACCTGAAGATCAGGAAAATATACGTATTTTTGCTCAAAGGGCAAATGAACTGGCTTTCAGTGATGAAGAACTGCCTGATGAAAGAAAATCAACTTGCAGATTACAGTCTTGCCGTCAGGAAATCAGTGACAAAAGATTTATGCAATATTCCAAACAAGGGCGTTAAGCGTGTACTCAACCGCAGGAGGCCAGACGCCGGACATACCCCGAACGAACAGAATGCAGACGATGCACGGCAGTGAATTGCTCCGGCCGATTCCTCATTGAACAGCCGGACCGGAAAGAAAAGACTCTGCCAGGGAAACCCAGTATTTGGCACCAAGACCCAGAATTTTATCATTGAAGTCGTATTGAGGATTATGGACCATGCACCCTCCTTCAGATCCCACACCATTTCCAATGAAGATATAGGCACCGGGGCGGGCTTCCAGCATGTAGGCAAAGTCTTCGGAACCGAGTACAGGATCTTTCAGATCGTCAACATTATTTTCTCCCACAAGATCTGTCGC
>JAJRTU010000081.1 GCA_024278135.1 Gammaproteobacteria bacterium | reverse complement strand
GTATGTCACCGTAAACGATATTATCCTCAATCTCGGTACGGAGCACGAACTGCGTCGGCCGTTTGAAATTTTTATTAATTCAAAAAACATGGATCATTTCCAATGGATTGTGGCATTGACCCGAATCATTTCCGCAGTATTTCGTAAAGGTGGTGACGTGACTTTTATGGTGGAAGAGTTGCGATCAGTATTTGACCCCAAGGGCGGATATTTTAAACCTGGCGGGAAGTTTATGCCGTCACTGGTAGCCGAAATCGGTGATGTACTGGAAAGCCATATGCGGATGATTGGATTACTCAAGGATGATGGTCCCGATGAGCACCAGAGAAAGTTAATTGCGGAAAAACGCCTCGAATACGAACGGACCCTGGATAAAATAGAACAGTCTGCACCCGATGAATTTCCTGATAATGCCCAACTCTGCAGCAAGTGTCAGACAAAGGCAATGATTCAACTGGACAATTGCCTGACCTGCCTTAATTGTGGAGAATCAAAATGCGGATAAAAGACGAGCCGGCCTGTTGCGATTAGCCACTGCGTCGGTCGGGTACAAAATACTTCCCGAAGAATAACATTTTGTGTCGGTATTGCTTGGGCATGTGACTGGCAAAAACACCGATGAAAAGTGCCACAACAAGCACCGGGATGCTGAATTGAGGGTAAACAGGGATGACCAATAATAAACCCGTTTTAAGTAGTACCGCCAGCCCCCTGAGTTCAAAAAAAACAGCAAGACTGGCATGGAGATCGCAGGTCATGATAAGCAGTCCTGTTAGAACCGTGGCAATCAGCCAGGGTTCCAACGCGCTCAAGGGCTGACTGAATATACAGCCACCCAGTAAAATGCCCGTACATGCAATATGCGTCGCACGTAACACCATACGTATGGTCCGACGACAGGGAAAATCACGCGGGACGGGAGGAAACAGGGCAGTAAGAAATTTGCTTATCAGCCGATTCATTCATATCGCTTTGGAAAATACCTGGCTTGCTTTTGCATGGCTCAGGTATTTATCAAAGACCATGCATATATTGCGTACCAGTAATCTTCCAGCCGGGGATATTGTTATTCCTTCTACATCTATACTCAATAAACCATCATCCTGCATGATCTTCAATGCCTGTAATTCGTTATAAAAATATTCGCTGAAATCAACCAGGTATTTCTCTTCAACATCCGAGAAATTCAGAGATAAATGACAAATAAGTTGAGTGATGATGTATTGACGAAGTAAATCATCGTTATCCAGCTTGAAGCCGCGACATATCGGTATTGTGCCGGAATTTATACAACTTTCGTATTTTGGAATAGCGTGTATATTTTGTGCGTAACAATCACCAATTTTGCTGATGGCACTGATACCCATGCCGACAATATCGCAGTCACCATGGGTGGAGTAGCCCTGGAAATTCCGTGTCAGTTTTCCCTGTGCCTGTGCTATAGCCAGCTCGTCATCAGGCCTCGCAAAATGATCCATACCAATATAGACATAACCGGCTTGAATCAGCGTATCAATATTATTCTGGAAAATTTCCAGTTTTACCGCGGGATCAGGCAGATCGGTTTCTTTGATCTGTTTTTGTACCTTAAAACGATCAGGCATGTGCGCATAATTGAAAATGGACAGTCTGTCCGGCTGCATGGCAATTACTTTTTCCAGTGTCCGGCTGAAGCTTCCGGCGCTTTGTTTTGGTAATCCATATATTAAATCCAGGCTGACTGATTTGAATCCCTCTCGACGGGAGGCTTCAATGATCTCAAAAGTTTCTTCCTCCGTCTGGATTCGGTTAACCGATTTTTGTACCTCTGGATTAAAGTCCTGAACGCCAAGGCTGACTCGGTTGAATCCCAGGCTGCGCAGCAGTGAAATGGTTTCGGCGTTGCATTCTCTTGGATCAAGTTCGATGGAATATTCGCCTTCATCATCATCTGCAAGAGAGAAATGGGAGCGAGTGAATGCCATTAAATCGGTCATTTGCTCCGTACTGATGAATGTTGGCGTACCTCCTCCCCAGTGAAGCTGATTCACCACTCTGTCCTTGTCGAAAAAGGCTGCCTGTAATTCAATTTCCTGATGTAATAATTTCAAATATGGCGCGGCATGTTTACGATTGTTGGTAATGATCTTGTTACAGGCGCAGTAGTAGCAAACAGTGCTGCAAAAAGGCAGATGAAAGTAGAGAGACAGAGGATGCGGAACGGGGTTTTCATTGGTACGCAAGGCATTTTCAGAATAACTTTGGTAGCCGAATTCTTCGTGAAACTGTACCGCCGTCGGATAGGACGTATAGCGGGGACCCGCCTTGTCATAGCGGGAGATCAGATCCTTGTCAAAGATCAGCTCAGCAGCCATTTATTTTTTCTGAATTTCTCATAAGGATATGCTTTTTAGCGATTTACCCAACAAATAGCGATGATCCAGATCAATATTTTAGTTATATACCCAAAACCTGATGCAGACAATCAATCCACCACAGCAGGGATCGGATCGGGAAAAAGCCCTGAAAATGGGGCAACTCACCCTGCCGCCAAAGGGGCAAGGGGCCGGTGTCAGGTCTTATATTATACGACATTATCCGGGATTCATGATGCTGTATACAAGTGGAACACAGGAAGCCACTTCCCTTTTCATTACCCCACAATAGTTTTGCGGTTGAATCAATATTGTCGAGCTGTGAGACCTGACAATCATCTGTTCCCTCTGCTGAGCCGGATGGCGTATACCATACAGCATAAAAACAGGAGTGCGAAAACTGTGGAAGCTGCCAGTCAAACAGAAGGCTTACACAGGAAACAATAAAGCGGGCGGCTCCAATAAGTTAAACAGGCAAATAGTGTCGAATAATCTTACAAGTGTGCGGGCTGTCAGCCGCAAGCCATTGATTTTTCTTGTTGGTGCAATCTTTGCTTATACATGGTTTCACCGACGAATCGATACAAAATTCACCATGGAGTCACTTATGCCATTGCCTGAAAAAATACTGTTATTTATTTTCCTCATGGGTTTTTCTGCTGTCAGTACGGCAACTGTTATACAGGCGCCATTTGGCAATTTGATCCCTTCATATACTTTGATCCCCAATGGCGATTTTGAAAATAATATCGGCTGGAGTGGTTATGGTGCCTACAGTACCGAGCAGGCCTATTCCGGGGCGAGGAGCTGGAAAATGACGGCACCTTACTCAATTTCAGGTCCGGGATTTGCGGCCAGTTCTTCTTCAGTTGGTGGGTTAACTATCGGAGAAACCTATGTTCTCAGTGGTTTTATCAATACATTTGGTTTGAGCAACAGCCCGAATCCGCAGGTTTATATTGATATCAGTGATGCCGCCAATGATCCCAACGCCGGTCTTGGTGAACTGCTGTTTGGTTTAGACCTTAATGCATGGCAATTTGTTTATCAGGAATTTGTTGCGGCATCCTCGTCGGTAACGGTGAGAACAGTTATCGATTTAGGCTTAACGGGGGGTGCTTACGCCTATTTTGATGATGTGGCTATCACACGTAAAACTGATTTTATGATTGCAGATGTACCGGCACCTGCCACTTTAGCCCTGAGTGTGTTGGGTTTGGCAGGATTAGGCTTCAGACGTCGAAAAAACAGCAAGTAAAGTACAAGCGGCAGATAATCCCTTCATGCCAAAAGTGTTACCTGTCTGTCCGGTATGTACCTTGGTGGCTATGGGTGGACTTGAACCACCGACCTCAGCATTATGAATGCCGCGCTCTAACCAGCTGAGCTACATAGCCGTTACGGAATCGCAAGGAAGCGGATTGTCTTTACTCTGTTCCCGGATGTCAAGATAGGATTACCGGAGTCGTTCAACAAACTCCTTCAAAGCCTTCAGTCAACGAGTACCGAACACCACCATGGATTTACCGGATACTGAAATCAGGTGATCTTCTTCGAGATCTTTGAGGACGCGACCGACCATTTCCCGTGAACAGCCCACTATACGACCGAGTTCCTGACGAGTGACTCTTACCATCATGCCATCCGGGTGAGTAATCGCATCCGGTTCTTTGCACAGATCCAGCAGGGTGCGGGCAACACGCCCCTTGACGTCGGTGAAGGCCAAATCACTGACCTTACGGCTGGTCTTGCGCAGGCGCAGGGCCAGTTGCGAGGCGATGGCATAGAGCAGACCCGGGAACAGGTCGTGCAATCCTTTCAGGCGTTCATAGCTTATCTGGGCAATTTCACATTTGGATTTTGCCCGAACATAGGCGCTGCGTTTGTGTTCCGAGTCGAACAGTCCAATTTCGCCGAAAAAATCTCCCGGGTTCAGATAGGCGAGCACAATTTCGTGTCCCTTGTGGTCTTCAATCATGACAGTGACAGAACCTGAGATGATGTAGAACAGGTCTTTGGAAAGGTCTCCCTCCTTGATGATGAGGTGTTTTGCCGGGAATGTTTTCTGATGACAATGATCCAGGAATTTCCCGATAATGGCATCTCGCCCCTGACTAATTTGCGCAGTCATTTGTTTATTCTCCCCCTCGCCCGCGCTCGCACAGGCATTTTTCCCGCTATATATGATTACTGTAAGTCAGCTATGTTACTCTTCTTTCAGAAAATCAACCAGTTGGGGAGTCGAATGCAGACAAAAATACGTTGGGCCGGCGGTGCTGCCTTCATAGGGGAAACTGGCGATGGACACAAAATTGTGATGGATGGTCCGCCGGAAGGGGGAGGGCGCCATCTGGGACCACGGCCGATGGAAACCCTGTTGTTGGGCATGGGGGCCTGTACGGCCTATGATGTTGTTTCTATTCTACAAAAATCCAGGCAGGATGTTCGGGATTGCGAGATGGCGCTGTCTGCCGGCCGTGCGCAAGAGCACCCTAAAGTATTCACCGATATCCACATTCATTTCATTGTGACAGGCCGGGATCTGAAACAAAAACAGGTGGAAAGGGCGATAAACCTGTCGGCAGAAAAATATTGTTCAGCCTCGATAATGCTGGGTAAAACCGCAAAAATCACCCACGATTTTGAGATCCGGGAGTCGGGAGAATAGTTGACATTGATGCTGTTCGCTTCAGTCGGAGCTTGTCATCATCTCCATGACCTTGCCGAACAGGGCGCTGTTCGGATCCAGCAGTTGATATAGTATCGAGAAGTGGTATTCACCCTTTTCGACCTGGAAAAGGCTTTTCAATCCCTTTGCCTGCCGGGCCTGTTGATAGTCCCGCGCCTGGCGATGGAACTCGGATGCTTCTTTTTCACCCACTGACATCAGCATGCCCGGGCCGCTGTCCGGTATGACAAAACAGGGGCTCTGTTCTCTGATCAGTTCATGGCTGAGCAATAACACCGGCTGCAGGTAGGAATAGCGCAGCGGTTGCAGATCATATACGCCGCTGATGGCAATCCCGCCTTTGATGACATCCGGATTCAGACCATATTCTCCGCGCCAGTCGCTGGAGCAGAGCATCGCTGCCAGATGTGCGCCTGCCGAATGGCCCGAGATAAAAATCTTGTCCGGATCGCCGTGATATTGTTGTACATGTCTGCGCAACCAGGCAATGACGGCACGGTTCTGGCGGGTGATTTCCGCAATGGACACTTTTGGACAAAGCGAATAATTGCTGACAACGACAGTGATGTCCTGCTTTACCAGAGTGCGCGCAACAAAACTGAACTCCTTGCTGGACAGTGCGCGCCAGTAACCACCATGAATAAACACCAATACCGGGGAATCAGGACGGGCAGACGGTAAAATATCGAGCTGTTCATCCAGAGTCGGGCCGTATGCAATATCCAGCTCACAGTCCAGAGTCTGCCGGACTGTTTCGCTGTCGGCAGTATAGCGTTCGATACAGGATTCCCAGTCCGGCATACCCGCGCCAATGTTGTATTGCGCATCGATTTCTTCCTGAGAGTTGAAGTCCCGATATAAATTCATCATTGCCGGTGGATTTTATAGGCGATCAGCTTACTGGTTTTCAGCATGGGCAATAACAGCAGTTTCTTTGCCGGCACGTAATCCAGGTCGGCCATACCCTGTTCCAGACTGAGCAAGGTGTTTACCTCGCCGGAATGTTTCAGCATCAACAGTTTGCCCAGTGTCCATTCAGTGATGAGATAGTCACGCCCGGCAAAATTCTCAATCCCGTCCAGGTTTCCCTGAGTGAGATGGTTACCTAATATGCTGATGGATTTATCCTGCATTGATACCGCCAGCACCTGTCCCGGGATCGCTTCGCTTCCCTCGCCTGTCCCCCAGGCCGTGACCAGTATTCTGTCAGGTTCGGCAAGCAGGCCGTTGGGGCTTCTCAGTTTTGCCGAAGCAAGCCATCTTGTGAACTTGCCGTTTTGCAGTTGATGGATGGTGTTGGTTATGGAGTCCGCAACGTAGACAGATCCATCATCGGCGACGGTGACATCGTTAAAAAACTTTGCCTGTGCATCGGCGTAACGATTACTGATTTTGCCGCTGCCCGTATCTATCTCAACCAATGTATCAATATCTGCAACAAACAGTCGGCCGTCATACAGGGCCAGTCCCTTGGGTGCGTTCAGACCGGTGATCCAGAACTTGTCTATCAGCTGTCCCTGCAGCGAGACCTTGCTGATAAAACCGTTGTTGTCTTTTTCGAACGAGTCGCCGTTAATATTCGATACGTAGAGGACGTCTGTTTTTGCATCGTAAACAACAGATTCCGGATTGCTGAGTTCATCCAGTTGCCAGAGTTTTTCAAGGGCGAATTCTTCCGCGTAAAGAGCGGGCGGGAGTATCTGGATGCTCAGAAGAATGAGTAGACTCAGGAAGGTGTTGTTTCGTTCAGGGCGCATCAGGGGTTTTTAATATGGGATAAAATAAATTTAACGGTTTTATGATCAATATTCCCGGCCAGCTCTTCAAACAGTGTGGCGATCTTTTTTGCATCAAAATCACTGTCACTGAGCATAATGGGCGTACTTTTCATACGGAAGGTCCGGTTCTCACCATCATCCACCGAGTGATGCGCCAGGCCATGTTGATGGTGCCAGGTGAGCGCCTGTTCGTTGGGCCCCTTGTCATAACAGATTTGAAACTGGACGAGGTTCCTCTTTTCGTCATACCAGAGGAAGAGATCCAGTGTCGGTGATGAAAACCAGCGACGTTCAGGTTCCCCGTCAATTTGTTTGACATTGGCGACTTCTGTTAGCATGACGGTATCAAATGGCTCATCTGTCATTATACGGAAAGTTTATCATAGCTCAGGAATAAAGCGTTCGGCCACCATCAATGGTCAATATCTCACCGGTCATGTAGTCAGCCCCGTCAATCAGGTAACGTACGGCATTGGTAATATCGTCAACGTGACCTGTACGCTTCATCACCGTTTGCGCGAGGATATCGTCGTGCCTGTCCTGATCCTGGTTTTCCGACCAGAGGATGGCGCCGGGTGATATGGCGTTGACGCGGATGGCCGGCCCCAGATCTTTGGCCAGGGCCCGGGTCAGCATCGCCAGCCCTGCTTTTGTTGCGCTGTAGACAGCATGGTCTTTGAGCGGACGAAGCGCATGAATATCCGTCATGTTGATGATGCAGCCCCTGTTTTCGGCAAGATAGTCAGCCGCATGCTGGGCCAGAAACAGCGGGGCCTGCATATTGACACCCACGAGCTTTTGCCACTGTGGCAGACTAATCTGTCCGAGCGGGCTTGGAAAAAATGCAGAGGCATTGTTTATCAGCACATCCAGCCGCTGTTTGAAGGCATAAGCCTGCTGGATAATCTTGCCGTAGCTGTCTGTTTCGAGCAAATCACCCTGTACGGTACAGGCCGAGTCTCCCCGTCCGGTATTCAATTCTGCAGCGAGTTCCGCGGCTGCGGCTGTCGAGTGATGATGGTGGATGACCACATTCATGCCATGCTTGTGCAAGTCGCGCGTAATGGCCGCGCCGATGCGATGTGCGGCACCGGTAATGAGGGCTGTTTTGCTGCTCATGTCTTGGGTATGATGAGTCCGTTTTTAATATCGTACGATACTGACAGTGTAACGTACCCCGCAAAATTAACATCAAGATTAAAACGTGCAAAACAATAGTCCAGCCTCCATTCTGGAATTGCCTCCGGCAGATGAGTATGCCCTGGCACATAGCCGGATCTTACAGGAGCTGATCTGCGCCGAGATTCGCGATCACGGCGGTGACATCAGTTTCGCCCGCTTCATGCAAATGGCCCTGTACGAACCGGGTCTTGGATACTACAGTGCAGGTGCCGTCAAGATCGGTAAAAGCGGCGATTTTATTACCGCACCGGAAATTTCGCCGTTGTTTTCCATTTGTCTGGCCAGACAGTGTGCCGAGGTATTGAGTGAGCTGGAACAGGGGGTGATACTGGAACTGGGTGCAGGTACCGGCGTCATGGCCGGTGATGTGTTGAAAGCATTACAGGCACTCGACTGTTTACCCGAGATATATTACATACTGGAACCCAGCGCCGATCTGCGGCAACGCCAGAAGCTCTTGCTGGAGCAGAGGCTTCCGGACCTGCTATCACGGGTGTGTTGGCTGGATGCTTTGCCGGCAGAACCATTAAGGGCAGTAATTCTGGCCAATGAGGTGCTGGATGCCATGCCGGTACGACGTTTTCGCCTTCACAGCGATAAAATCGAAGAGATGCATGTGGCCTGGCGTGAACAGCGTTTTCACTGGTGTCAGCAGACGGCGGATGATGAGCTGGAGCAGGAGATAAGGAAGATCACTCAGCTTTCGACCACTGATTTTTGTGAGGGCTATACTTCCGAGATCAACCTGAATTTACCGCCCTGGATAAAATCCCTGTCTGATTGTTTACAACAGGGGCTGATGCTGTTTATTGATTACGGTTACTCCCGCCATGAGTATTACCATCAGCAACGTTACGAGGGTACCCTGCTTTGTCATTATCGGCAGCGTGTACATTCGGATCCGTTTATTTACGTTGGTCTGCAGGATATCACCGCATCGGTGGATTTCACTGCCGTGGCAGAGGCTGCGGACAGTATCGATCTGAAAGTGGCCGGTTTCACTACTCAGGCTTATTTCCTGATGGCCTGTGGACTTGAACAAATAATGCACGAGCAAGGGGATCTGGCGGATTTACAGCGACTGGAACTCGCCCGACAAATAAAAATACTGACTTTGCCGGGCGAAATGGGAGAGCGCTTCAAGGTGATTGCCCTGAGTCGGGATCTGCATACTGCTTTAAGCGGTTTCAGTCTGGTTGACCATCGCCGGCGATTGTAATGCGGACGATAGCCCTGCAACTGTGAAATACCGACTGAAGTCTGCCATCAGCGTCTCGCCGTTAATCACGGTCTGGCTGATTTTCAGTGCCTGCAGTCAATCCGCTATCAAGGCAGAGGGACCCGGTGTAAGACAACCCAATGTCAACTCACTGGCAAAATCCGATATTGGCGTGGTGATGGAGATCCACGTCCAGGAAGCCCGTCGTTATCTGCGTATCTTGATGGAAAAATTGTACAAGCGTAATCCGAGAGAATTGAAAAAATCCCTGTATCCAACGGCAGGGGCAAATATTGATCGGCTGTTTGAACAAGCACATAACTGGGATTTCATCGAGCTGGAGGGGAAGACCGGTATAGATCTGGTTCGATTGACTTTCAGCGATGATTTCAGCGGTGATCGGGTATTTGCCTTCATTGCCGGGTTGACTTCCATGGTCATGGCATCCTATGAATACAAAACAGAGTTTTTCCTATTTGATACAGTCGATCCACAAAATCTGTACAACAGTGCCAGAAATATTGAAATAGCGGTCTGGAAGCTGGAACATGATGTCGATGCGAGCAACGAATTATATCTCTACAGCAACTCAGGTCCGGGTGAGTTGGCCAATCTCAGTTACGAGCGTCTGTTTGGCAAACTCATCGCATTACAGGATACAATAGCCATTATTGTTGCAGGGAAAACCAGTCGAACATTAATCAAGATTATTCAGCGTATGGCCACGGCTGTATTTTTACCGATTTTATGATTCTGTTCGCTTCGAAAATAATTGTTTGAAAGAGCCGGATACAGGCACCAGGAAAGCAAATTGGAATTTTTACATTTAATCATACTGGGTTTAATTCAGGGTTTAACAGAATTTCTGCCGGTCTCCAGTTCCGCACACCTGATTCTGTTGCCCGCCCTGGCAGGCTGGAAAGATCAGGGTATTGTTTATGATATAGCTGTACATGCCGGCAGTTTAGGTGCTGTGGTATTGTATTTTCGAAAGGATATTCAAGGCATTATCAAAGGCTGGCTGGCTACGTTCAGCGCCGGGAGTACCGAGAAAGATTTCCTGTTATGGTATTTGATGCTGGCAACGATACCGGTGGGTCTGGCAGGTTTGCTTTTGCATGATTTTGTCGCAACATCATTGCGCAGCCCGCAGGTTATCGCCACGGCGTCAATCGTGTTCGGGCTGGTGTTGTGGTGGGCGGATAAATACGGAGCACATTCACGCATTCAGTCAGGAATCAGCTGGCGCGATGCCCTGATCGTCGGCTGTGCCCAGGCGCTCGCTATCATCCCCGGTACCTCCCGTTCCGGTATCACCATTACAGCCGGACTGATGCTCGGCCTGGATCGACAGTCCGCGTCGCGTTTCTCCTTTTTGCTGGCCATCCCCGTCATTATCCTGGCAGCGGGTTACGAAAGCTATAAACTTTCTTCTGGGCAGGTGGATATTGACTGGATTGCGCTGTTCACCATCATGGCTGTAGCCTTCGTCAGTGCTCTGCTGGCAATACATTATTTTCTCAAGTTACTGGATCGTACCGGCATGCTGCCCTATGTGATTTATCGCGTCCTGTTGGGCCTGTTTCTTTTCATCATTTACGCCCCGAATTGACCGGAGCTAATTATCCGTTGATCTGTAATTGTTGATGGCGTCGTTTATCGCGCTAATTCTCAACTTCTTTACAGCCTCTGCTATCTCCTGACCACTCAGGTTTTCTTTTGCAATAAAGCGGGTATCAATGCTGTTTGCCGCAGCCAGCGCATTGCGCAGATATCCGGCCTGGGGATATTCGCGATCTTCCAGCCCCTTGCGACCACGTATATCCGCCTCGCAGGCGATGATGAATTGTTCAAAGCGATCCGGTCTGCGAAAAGCATCCATCGCTTCGAGTTTTCTGAGTATGGTGTCCGCCCGCATTTCCATGATACGGTGGCAATCGAGATGATGTCTGGCAACAATCACGGCCAGATCCCGGTAGCGGACCGGAATGCGATAGCGCTTGCTCAAAGCCAGGATGAGATCGACGCTGCGTTCCTCATGCCCTCTGTGGCTGGGCCATTGCTCTTTCGGCGTGTTACCCTTGCCCAGATCATGCGCCAGCGCGGCAAAGCGAATAAGCGGATCGTCCGATAATTTGCCGGCCTGTTCCAGTACCATCAAAGTGTGTACACCACTGTCGATCTCCGGGTGATAGCGTTCCGGTTGTGGAATACCAAACAGGCAATCAATTTCCGGAAAGACCTTTTCCAGTGCTTTACACTCCCGCAGTACCTCAATAAAGCGTGTCGGAAAGGGCTCCGACAGCGCCCGTTCGAGCTCAGCCCAGACCCGTTCGGCAATCAGGCTGTCGAGTTCTCCTGATTCACTGATGGTCTGCATAAGCTGTCGGGTTTCTTCGGCAACCTGGAAATTAAATCGGGCGGCAAAGCGTGCCACCCGCAATACCCGCAAGGGATCTTCGACAAAGGCCGGTGAAATGTGACGCAGGATCCCGGCATTGAGATCCTTCCGGCCGTCAAAACAATCAATAATATTGCCCTGGTCATCTTCTGCCAGTGCGTTAATGGTCAAATCCCGTCGTTTTAAATCCTCTTCCAGGCTGACGCCGCCGTCGGTGTTGAAGGCAAAACCCTTGTAACCGGGGGCGGTCTTTCGCTCGGTACGAGCGAGGGCGTAGGCTTCTTTGGTGTCGGGGTGGAGAAATACCGGGAAATCCTTGCCGACGGGACGGTAACCCAGCGCGATCAGTTGCTCCGCTGTACTACCGACGACTACCCAGTCCTGATCCTTCACCTGCAGGCCCAGCAATCTGTCACGAACGGCACCACCCACTTTGTAAACTTTCATCTGTATTGAATCTCTATGGCTTCACTCCCAGTGGCATGTCCTGCCGATGTCAGCCCTGGCATGTTGTTGGCCAGGGGCAGGAATCCAGTCAAATAAAGTCCGCTTCCTGCGGGGGGCTTATTGAACTTATGCATGCAACATATCGAGTGTGTGGCGCTATTGTACTTGAAAGTGAGATAGTGCGACCAAGCAGAATGCCGATTGAATCACAAATCAGAACAGCGAGATCAGGAATCTGACGAAGCCGGACTGTGTTCCCGGCGATGGAATCCCGAGCCTCAAGGCTCCACAGTCAATAGAATCGACCATTACGGTGAGAAAAATGTCCTGGTCGATGGGCGGATGCCGGCAGTCCAGTGGGAAATATCAGAGATTCGAACTTAAGCTACAGGGCAGCCCTTGCCGGCAACAATTAATTTTTTCGGCTGGATCAAGGTAGTGCGCGCCTGGATCGGAATGATCTCCCGTTTTAAACGCCAGTCGTACACACTGGCAAAAAAGAGAATACGTCGCACGTATTTTCTGGTTTCAGTGAAAGGTATTTTTTCTATCCAGATGTCAGCTTCTTCGCAATTCTTTTTCGGCAACCAGCGTTTAACATTGCTCGGGCCGGCATTGTAGGCAGCGGTTGCCAGTACTGTGTTGTCGTTAAAGGTGTCATACATCTGTTTTAGATAGGCGCTGCCCAGACGTACATTTCTGCTCGATTGCAACAGTTGTTTGGTTTTGTAGTTTTTCAGACCGATTTTCCGGGCTGTCGACTTGCCGGTTGCCGGCATAACCTGCATCAAACCGAGAGCACCGGCAGGTGAACGTACATCTTCGATGAAAGCACTTTCCGCACGAACCAGTGCATACAACCAGCCCAGATCCAGTTTTCTCATCCGCGCAAACTTTTCTATGGTGGCATTAAAGGGCAGCGGAAAACGCGTGACCAGATCATCATACATTTCAACTTGGGCCAGTGTGATAATGGCCCTGTCATGCCAGCCCCAGTTACCGGCAATGGCAGCGGCAATCTGTTTCTGGTAACTGGTCAGCGATGTCAGACTATGGTGCCATTCCCGCCGTGCAGCGTAATGGGAGCCCAACTGGTAGAGTTCACGGGCGCGGACGACAGCAGGTAAAGTCGACAGTTTCTGCCACTCATCCAGATCTTCGGGCAAGGGGCGGTAGTTCATCCGGTAAGGGCTGTTGATACGATCAGCGGCAAGAAAACCGTAATAATCACGTTCCCTGGCCAACCGGGTATAGATCTCCCCGGCACCGGCCATATCCCCGGTTTTTTCCAGTGCCCGCGCCCGCCAGTAATACCAGCGCAGGCGAATACGTTCATCAGAGGGCTCGCCGCGGGTCCAAAGCAGCAGTGTTTGCCAGTCTTCATCCTCAAGCGCTGTGCGCAGGCGCAGATGCAGGATCTCCGCATCAATTTCAGTGATGGCCAGCTTATCGAGCAGTTGTTTTGCCTGCTGGTGATTCTTGCGGGCGGCACGCACAGCCAGCGTGCGTTCCAGTCTGTCCGTTTCCGCCCTGGTGAAACTGTAGTTTGTTTTCAGTTTTTTCCACCGTGACAGGGCCCGATCAATATTCTGCCTGGCAAGACGATGCATGCCGTACAGCAGGATCTCGCGTGCTATCGGCTTGTCTTTGTACTTCACCCGGCGGGTTTGCCGGCTGGGATTGTGATACATGGCGATCCAGCGCGTTGCCCAGACCCGCTGTTCCTTGCTCAGTTTTCTGGCAAGATAAGCAGCCAGACCGGTTTTGCCGTTTTCCATGGCCAGACGGAAACGCGCCCAGATCAACTCATCGGTCAACAGATCGCTTTTGTAGAGTAGAGTAAAGGCCGGATCGCACTGAGGCGGCAGAGATTCACCCGTCAGCCACATCGTTCTGATATCTTCCAGCAAATAGGCGCTGTTTTTTGTCTTGATGCGAGCGAGCAATTGATAGCACTGAAGTGTCCTGTCTTTCTGCGAGGTATAATTTTCCACATAGGTTTGCCAGTGCCCGCGTTTGGCCAGCAGTTTCAACCAGGCACGCCGCAGATCATTGGCCACAGGCAGATCGCCATAGTGCTTCAGGAAATCAATCAGTTCGCTATTGTTTACTTTCCACAGACGGCGTCTGAGATAGTCATAACGCAGGTAGGGATACAAAGGGTAATCTTTCAGTCCCTCGGCAGTTTTTTGAAATGTCTTCAGGTGTCCCGCGCGCAGTGATTTTTTTGCCGCCAGGTATTGTTTACGTTGTGCCTGCAGTGAACTGTCCTCGGCCGGCACAGTCTGAAAAGACACCAGCAGGCAGCACAGTACCAATAAAACGAGTATCTGTTTCCGGTCCGCAAGGACACTAAAATTCATGATGATCAAAAAAGATATTTTGTGAAAACGGCTTGATTTATGCTCGGATACAGATCCATTGTGCATGGTGGGAAGAGGTTTTTGAAGTCTTGCAGGAAAAATAGTGAGATAAACTCCCATTATGTTGATATTTGATTAAATATCGTATTCGTCCCGTTTTTGGCTATAGTTAGGAGAAAATTGACAATCCGACATGAGGTGAGTATGGAACTGGTGATACCCGCTTACAGCTTTGACAGTCATTCCACTGCCTGGAATATTTCGTCAAAGTCGGCAATGCAGGCGGCGAAATCCGGTCAGGCGGGCAAGATACGTTGTAAAAATTGTCATGAACCCGTCACGGACAAGCAACAGGGTATCGATCAGAACGGTTATCATATCCACCATGGTACCAATCCAGCCGGCTGCAGTTTTGATTTTGCCTGCTATCAGGAGGCGCCCGGTTGCGCTGTGGTGGGGCCGACCAGCCGCGAACACAGCTGGTTCGAAGGCTATAGCTGGCAAATCGCCATTTGCGGTGCCTGTGGCGAGCACCTGGGCTGGCTGTTTGTCGGCGAGTGCCGGTTTTACGGTCTGATCATTGATCGGCTGCTTGGTGATGACCAACTGTCAGCCTGAAAGAATACTGATTTCAATTCAATGGTGAAACAACAAACAATTACTGTTAAGACGGCAGGACGTGGCAGTCTGGAAATAAGTGCCAGCATAAACGAGTGTGTGAGCAACAGTGGTATCGTACAGGGCCTGTGCAATATTTTTATTCAACATACCAGCGCTTCCCTGATGCTGTGTGAGAACGCCGATGCCACTGTCCTGAGTGATCTGGAAACCTATATGGGCCATCTTGTACCTGATGGTGACGCTATGTTTCAGCATGATGCAGAGGGGCCTGATGATATGCCGGCACACATACGCAGTATATTGACGGCCGGCAGCCTGACAATACCGGTGAGTGAGGGTTATTGTATGCTGGGTACCTGGCAGGGTATCTTTTTATGGGAACACAGGCAGCAGGCACATATACGAAAAATCATTGTGACGGTTTACGGTGAATGATCAAAACGGGAGGAATGCGTAATGGCGAAAGCAAGCTGGAAGGGTGCGACATTGGCGGAAGGTGATAAGTTTGAAGTGGTCGAAGGCAACATCTATTTTCCAGTAAGTGCCATCAACAGGGAATATTTCAGCGCCAGCGAGACACATACTGTTTGTCCCTGGAAGGGTGAAGCCAGCTACTACCATATCGAGGTCGACGGTGAAATAAACAGGGATGCCGCCTGGTACTATCCGGAGACGAAAGATGCTGCAAAAAATATCGAAGGGAAGGTGGCTTTCTGGCGCGGTGTCGAGGTGAGCGAGTAGCTGTCAGATCACCCTGCCTGGATTGAGGATGCCTTTAGGGTCAAAAGCGTTTTTCAATTGACGCATTACCTTAATCTCTGTTTCACTGCGGGAATATTTCAGGTAGCGCCGTTTTAATATACCGATGCCGTGTTCGGCCGTAACCGATCCCTGGTAATCACCGATAAGCCTGTAAACGATGTCATAAATTTTTTCCTTGTCTTCTTTCACCCCGGTGCTGGCAATGTAGTGTAGATTGCTGTCGCCGATGTGGCTAAAAGTGAAGGTCGTGATGGAGGGAAAGCGGGTCTGCAATTGTTGGTCGGCATCAGTGATGAAGTCCTGCATTCGACTGATGGGCACGCCGATATCGAAATTGGCACAATGCGCCAATGTTGGCAGTACTTCGGCGATGCCATCGCGTATTTGCCAGAAGGTTGTGGCTTCTTTTTCCGACTGGGCAATGGCGGCATCCTGGATCGAGCCGGATGCCAGCGCGGCTTCCAGCATGGACTGAAAGCGCCTGCTGTCCTGTTGCTGATCTGATCCTTCTATCTCCATCAGCACATAGAACGAATACTGTTGATCAAAGGGGGAGTGCAGATGAGGGACATGGTCGATGATATGCCGGTAGTAGCTGGCCCACATAACCTCAAAGGAACTGAGCAGGCCACCCATCTCAGAGCCCGACAGCTGCAAAAAATGAATAACGTCGGAAAGCTGCGTAAATGCGCACAGGGCCGTGCAGCGGCTGTTTAGTTTCGGGAAAAGACGCAGTACGACACGGGTGACAATACCCAGAGTACCTTCAGTACCGATAAACAGTTGCTTAAGATCATAACCGGCATTGTTCTTCAGCATCTTGTTCAGGGAAGACAGTACCGTACCGTCGGCCAATACCGCCTCCAGACCCAATATCAGTGAACGGGTCATACCAAAGCGGATCACCTGATTGCCGCCGGCATTGGTGGAGACATTGCCGCCAATGGTACACGAACCCCGAGCGCCCAGATCCAGTGGAAAACTGAAACCGGCAGCGAGCGCTGCCTCCTGGATAGTTTGCAAGGGCGTACCACAAAGAACGGTCATGGTCATGGCATCGCTGTCGATTTCTTCAATGCCTGACATACGCTCCAACGAGACAGCCAGCTCATTGTCCTGCGGTATGGCACCGGCAGACAGGCCGGTCATGCCGCCCTGAACAGCGATGGCCTGTCCGGCATCATGGCAAAGCTGCAGCAAGACGGAGACTTCGCCGGTATCGGCGGGCCGAATCAGGGCCCGGGGTCTCAGCCGGGCTGTTTCGCCGCTCCAGTCAGACAGATATTTGTCTCCTATCTGATCATTGATGAAAACGGCCTTGTCACCGAGTTCGGCCCTGATGTTTTCGATTAAGCTGTCTGATGTCATCGTGCTTTGCTTCATCTGCTCGTTAGTTGAGCGCCTGTAAACAGCTGCGATCCAGTTGCGATACTGCAGTGCGACCCAGCAGGCGCATATTATGTTTGAATTCTTCGTCCAGTATTTGCAGTGCTTTTATCACACCGTCTTCACCCCCCGCTGCCAGGCCGTAGAGATAAGGTCGGCCAATCATACAGGCCTTTGCGCCCAGTGCCAGTGCCTTGATAATATCGGTGCCACGGCGAAAACCACTGTCAATGATTATTTCACAGCGATCGCCAACCGCCTCTACAATTTCCGGCAGTACATCAAGCGTGGCGGGCGTATGATCCAGCTGTCTGCCGCCGTGGTTGGAAATGACAATGCCATGTACGCCGAGATCCGCTGCACGCGATGCATCCTCCACGCTGAGAATACCCTTGATCAGGAAAGGCCCCTGCCATTGTTCCATCATCCAGGCGACATCATCCCAACTGACATGATTATCCAGCTGTTCATGCATGTATTGTAGCAGGGCTTTGGCATCAGCAGCCTCAAGCCGACTGTCGCCCGTGATATTGGCGGTGATGATAGCGGGCGAGGTCAGCATATGCCAGCACCAGCCGGGATGCTGAACGGCATCCAGAATCGTCGCCAGGCTGGGTCGGGGAGGAATGATCAGGCCATTACGTCGATCCTTTTCACGATTGCCGGGTGTACTGGCATCCACGGTCAGACACAGGGCCTGGTAATTCGCCAGCTTGCAGCGCTCGATAAAATCTTCAAGCAGTTTGCGGTCTTTATACACATAGATTTGAAACCAGTGTGCACCGCCGATTCCGGCAATATCCTCAATGGAAGTATTCGAGACAGTTGACAGTGTATAAATAAACCCGGCCGCTTTTGCGGCGTTGGCGACGGCTACTTCGCCGTGATGATGAAAGGCACGCGTAAATGCAGTGGGAGCAAGTATAATCGGCGAATTGACGGCTTGCCCGAACAGTGTTGTTGAACTGTCAATGTTGCTGACATCCACCAGCGTCCGGGGGATGAGCCGGTGACGCTCAAAGGCCGAACGGTTGGCCCTTGCGGTCACACCGTCTTCCGCCGTGCCGTCGATGTAGTCGAACAGTGCACGTGGCAGGCGTCGTTTTGCCAGTTTTCGCAGGTCAGAAATATTGTGACAATTTGACAGCCTGCGATTCATCTCTCTGTGCACTTTCAGAACAACTTGATGATGATGTAGTAACCGGCGACGGTGAGCATGACCGCAATGCCCGCGAAGCTCCAGAGACGCATGAAATTGCCCGGTTGCAGCTTGGCGTCGATTTCACTCGAATAAATGGCCCGATGGTTCAGCCAGGCCAGCACCGGGGCGGAGATAAAAGCGACACTGGTGGCAAAATCAATAAAGGCCTTGAACGAGGTCATAAAAAATACCAGTATCAGTGTTGAACCGACAACCTGGACAATCAGGATGACAAGATGAAGATCCCGGCTGTCGATTTTCATCGATGGCATCAACTGTCGCAAAATGGCTGCTGAGATACGTGGGCAGGCATCCAGCGAGCCAAGTGTGGTGGAAAGCATAACGGCCAGTGCTGCAAGAGCAATAATCGGTCGTGCCCAGTTGCCGATGACCTGGGCAAACATGTCGATGAGCTGGGCGGCAAAACCACTGGGACTGGCTTGAATGACTATGCCGGTGTTGTACATCAAAGCAGCCCCCATCAGCATAAAACACAGGGCCAGAATGATGGTGCTGATATAACCCAGATTAAAATCAAATCGTGCATCTGCCGCTGTGATACGGCTGTCCGCTGTCAGGGCTTTTTCACAGACCCAGAAGGACTGGAACATCGAGACGGAGATACCGGTCGGCATCCAGCCGGCAATGGCAATCATGAATAAAATAGTGGTCTGATCGAATACCACTTCCCGTGTCAGATCAACTGTTTGTCGGTGCAGCTCAGGCAGCGTCAGCGATGCCGTGATGATGGTGAGAATGGAAAACAGTACTACCACCATTTTGGTGATACCTTCAAACAGTTTGTAACGTCCTGAGACAAGTAAGCTGGCACAGCAGGCGAGAATGATGAATGAGAGCCATATATCGTTCAGTTCGATAAAAAATACATTTTTGAAAATGCCGGAGGTGACCAGTACGATAGCGGCAGTGGCCACAAACATATCGAGAGGGAATCCGATGAGATAGACCAGTAATGCCCAGCGCCCCTGTCGTTCATAGGCATGCAGCAATGTTTTGCCGGTATTCGCGGAATATTCAGTGGCGAAGCGAAATGTCGGATATTTAATCAGACAGGCGATAACAATTAAAACGGCCAGTGACAGGCCATAATTTGCACCGGCCCGGGTGGACTGCACAAGGTGTGATACACCAACGGCAACAGCGGCGAACATCAGGCCGGGGCCAAGTTTCTCCCTGTAGGTCCTTAGTATTTTGTTGATCATGTCAGTGTTGACGTGGAAGCCGGGTCAGGCTGTCCGGCATGCTGTATCGGGATTGTCGGCGGCACTGTCATCATTCAATTTATTATCTGTTCATGGCCCGGTCATTATGCAATCAATTATTATTGATTCTTACTGCGACCATGGGCAAGCAAGACCCTGCCGGTGATTATCTGTTAGAAGGTATTAGCTGTCGGCACCGAGAGCCAATGCCCGCGTCCTGGTGTTGTCCAGGGCCTCTTTATTTTGTTGTTCATCCCAGCTGTCGGAGAATTCCGGCCAGCCCTGACAGTGTTGCGTGATAATGTCGACGAGGGCATTAATATGCATGTCCTGGTCATTCAGGGCAGGTATATAGGAGAACTTCTCACCTCCCGCCTCCAGGAAAAACTGTTTATTTTGTAATTTAATTTCTTCCAGTGTTTCAAGACAGTCCGCAGAAAAGCCGGGGCAGATGATCTGTACATTCTTGATACCGGTTTTCCCCCATTCTATCAGTTGTTTGTCAGTATAGGGTTTCAACCAGTCCTGCAGACCCATGCGCGACTGGAAGCTCAGCGACCAGGTGTTTTTATCCAGTCCCAGTTGTTCCACCACCAGGCGGGTGGTTTTTTGACATTCGCAATAATAAGGATCGCCGGCAAGAAAGTAATGCTTTGGCAGACCATGAAAAGAGAACAGTAATTTTTCCGGTTTGCCGTGTTCGGCCCAGTGGTCACGTATGCTTTCCACCAGCGCGGAGATATAAGCAGGGTGGTCATGGTAGTGGTTGATCATGCGCAGTTCCGGGAGACAGCGCCAGGATTTCAATTCAAGGGCAATGGCATCAAAGGTCGAGGCGGTCGTGGTCGCCGAGTACTGAGGGTACAGAGGGAAAACAAGCAGTCGTTGTGCATTAACCTGTCGCAATTTGTCCAGTGCCGAGGCCAGAGAAGGCTTGCCGTAACGCATGGCCAGCTCCACATGTACCGGTCCCCTGGTCGTTTCCGCCATGATCTGTGTAATCAGGGCGGCCTGTTTTCTGGCAATATGCAGCAGTGGTGAACCATCATCACTCCAGACTTTACTGTAGGCTTCGGCAGAGCGGCGGGGACGGCTGCGTAAAATGATGCCGTGCAGGATCAACCACCAAAGCGGTTTCGCCATTTCAATAACACGCGGGTCGGAAAGAAATTCGGCCAGGTATTGACGCACGGCAGTGGGGGTTGGCGCATCCGGCGTACCAAGATTCGTCAGCAAAATGCCGAGGCATGCAGGTTTGTCGTGGGAGTAATCAGGGTTGCCGGTGTATTTTGCCATAACAGGGACTCAATAAGCTGGCTCAAACAGTCTGGCTGTGGCGAAGCATTTTTCGATATTCTTCATAAATCTTCATACATTGATCTCCCAGCTCGGATCGTTCGTCAATATTATCGACATAAAAACGAACCAGAGAACGCATACTGCCTTCGACCCGGCCCGGTGTATTTTCTGTCTCAGTGCTCCGTACAATCCGTCTTAAATATTTGAGTAAAAACCACTCGACCGAATCCGCTTCGTAATCAAGCTTTTCAAGCTGCTTTATGTGCTGGATGACATAGATCCTGAATTCACCAAAATATATTTTACTCATGCCGGTATGCGGTTTTTCAGGCGGATATGGGGGAAATCGCCCTGCCGTTCATGTATTGGCCCAGACTAGCGCAATACCATTGTTTAATCGAGTAATTTTAGGATATTACAGTTTCTTTAATACCAGCATCGGTGGCGTACGCAGCACTTTCCCGGTTCCCGCCAGGCCACCGATGACAATAATGAGTGTACAAATCAGCGGTGCAATCACCCAGATCCATGGATTGATGGTGATATCTATTTTTAGAACAAATTTCGCCAGCAACAATTCAACGGCACTGGCCGAGAAAGCGGCGAGTATTCCGGCTATCAAACCCAGCGTGACAAACTCGGCGCTCAGGCCGGCGAGAATTTGTTTACGGCTGGCGCCGAGGGAACTTAACAGGGCTGATTCATAACTGCGTTCGGCATGCGTGGTTTGCAGAGCAGCCAACATGACGACAATGCCCGCCAACAGCGTAAAGCTGAATACAAATTCAACTGTCCTGATGACCTGTTCCATAATAATGCGTACCTGAGTGAGTAAGGCGTCAATGTCAAACACGGTGATACCGGGAAAGCGTTTGATCAGATCATTCAACAGGGAGCGATTACCGGCCGGCAGGAAAAAGCTGGTGATGTAGGTGGAGGGATAGTTATCGAGCGTGCCGGGGTTGGCAATAACAAAAAAATTGACATTAAATGAATCCCATTCCACCCAACGCAAATTGGCGACTCTGGCGATGACCTCCTGTCCGGCGATGGCGTAGGTCAGCGTGTCATCTATCTGTATACCCAGGGTGTCGGCTATACCTTCTTCAACAGAGAGCAGCGCCTCAGTTTCAGAATCGGACCACCATGTACCTGCCTGCAGTCGGTTCTCTGCCTGCATATTTTGTGCAAAGGAAAGATTGAATTCACGTGTCAGCAGTCGTTGTGCCCTTTGATCCGGGTAGTCATCTGCATCTACGGCGACGCCGTTAATGGCAATAAGGCGCCCGCGAATCATGGGATAAATGTCCGTATCCGCTGCGGTACGTGCCTGCAGCAGTGATTTAACCGCCTCAACTTCATCCGGCTGAATATTAATGAGGAAGTAATTGGGTGTATTTTCCGGCAGTCGGTGACGCCAGCTTTCCAGCAGATCAGTGCGGATCAATGTCAGTAACAACATAATCATGACGCCCAGGCCGATACCGAGGATCTGTGCCAGGCTCATATTGGCCCGCCGGGCAACATTGGCAAGACCGTAACGCCAGGCCACGCCGACCCGCGAGCGCAGGTGATTCAGGCTGTGGATGAGCAGTGTTGAAACCAGTACCAGCAGCAAGGCGGTGGCAACAAGGCCGGCAAAGGTAAACAGGGTCAACTTGATACTGCCCGATTGCCATGGTGTGAGCAATACCAGCGTGATGATGGCGGCGCCATAACTGGAAAAACCACTGAGCGGCAGCGGTACCAGATCGCGTCTTATCACCCGCAGCGGTGAGACATGACGCAGGCGCAGTAATTGCGGCATGGCAAAGCCCAGCACCGTCACCATACCCGCAGCGAGGCCGATGAATACCGGTACAGGCGATGGTGCCGGCAAGCTGCTGTGACTCAGGCCGGTCATCAGCGTAGCGAGAACCTGCTGGGCAAAATAGCCGATAACAACGCCTGCCAGGCTGCTGAGCAGCGCGAGTAACAGCAGTTGCAACAGAAAGACACGGGTAATGGTTTTTTGCTCCGCCCCCAGACAACGCATAATGGCGCAGGTGTCGAAATGCCGGCTGGCATAGCGTTGCGAAGACATGGCAACGGCCAGGCCCGCCAGGGCAATACTGACCAGTGCGGCGAGTCCGAGAAATTGTTCGGCGCGTTCCAGCGCGGATTTTAATTCCGGTCTGGCATCGCGTATCCCCTGAATATCCAGTTTTTCCTGCGTCTTTACTTCAGCTCGAAATTCGGCTATCGCCGTGCCGGAGCCACCCAGCAACAATCGGTATTGCACACGGCTTCCAGGCAAAATCAGCTGAGTGGCCTGTACGTCGCTCGCGTTCATTAACAATCTCGGTGCGATATTAAAAATATCACCACCACGATCCGGTTCGTAGCTGAGGATCTTTGCGATGGTGAACTGTGACGCACCCAGATGGATTTTATCACCTGTGTCTATACCCAGGATTTGCAGTAATCGTGCATCCACCCACACTTCACCTGGCATCGGTATGCTCGATTCAATCTGTTCATCGCCGAACAAGCTGTTGCTGGTGCGGAGTTTACCGCGTATGGGGTAAGCCTTTTCAATGGCCTTCACCTCGGCCATCTGTAACTTGTCTCCAACGACGACCATACTGCGAAAGCTGGTGGTAGGGGTGCTGACCAGCCCACCGGTATGGGCTTTGTCTATGATGTCCTGCGCAATGGGGGCACTGGATAACAGCACCAGATCGGCGGCGAGTAATTCCGTGGCCTGGGTTTCCGTGGCCTGGCGTACCCGGTCGGTAAAAAAATTGACAGTGGTCAGACTGGCAACGGCAATCACAATGGCGCCGGCAATAAGCCCCAGTTCACCCGCGCGCCAGTCGCGTTTCAGGCTGTTGAATGCCAGCGAGAGTGTCAGCATGTCAGTCAGACCTCGACTATGCTGCCACCGGCAAGCGTCAGGCGCTGATCACAATGATCAGCGATGGCCGGATCATGGGTGACCAGTACCAGTGTTGTGCCGTACTCTTTATTTAAACTGAAAATCAGATCAATAATCTGCTGTGCGGTTTTTTGGTCCAGATTGCCTGTGGGTTCGTCGGCAAACAGGATTTTCGGCTCTCCGGCAAAAGCACGGGCAATGGCAACGCGTTGTTGCTCACCGCCGGAGAGTTGACTGGGATAATGTTGCAGACGTTCACGCAAACCTACTTCTGCCAGCCTCTTTTTTGCTTTTTTTGCAGGATTTTCCTCTCCAGCCAGTTCCAGTGGCAGCATAACGTTTTCCAGGGCAGTGAGACCGGGCAGCAACTGAAAAGACTGAAAGACAAAGCCGACCCGGTGATTACGCAATCTTGCCCGTCCGTCTTCATCCAGTGTGCCAAGATCTATGCCGTCCAGATAGACACGGCCACTGCTGGGAATGTCCAGACCGGCCAGCAGTCCAAGTAATGTGGATTTACCCGAACCCGATACACCCACGACGGCCAGACTGACACCCGCATCTATGGAAAAATTAATGTCCTGCAGGATAATGAGCTCACCTGCCGGACTAAGTACTTGCTTTGTCAGATCTATCGCCTGCACAATGATACTGGAGGAATTGTTCATAAATGCGTATATATTGCCTGGTCGTAATTTTCTGTCTGTCATTGTCCGCCCAGGCGCAGGATAAAAATCTGCTGGTACTGGGTGATAGTATCAGTGCCGCTTATGGGATTAGCCTTCAACAGGGCTGGGTTTATTTATTACAAAGACGACTCAGTGACTTAGGCTACCGTTACAAAGTGAATAATGCCAGTATCAGTGGCGATACGACGCGCGGTGCGAGAGCAAGGCTGGCGAATATACTCGCGCAAGCCCCGCCTGATATCAGTATCATCGAATTGGGCGGTAACGACGGACTACGCGGACTGTCACTGGAAGAGATGTCAAGCAACCTCGCTGCGATCATTCATGCATTAAGGCCGGCTGATAACAATATATTGCTGATACCCATGCGTCTGCCGCCCAATTACGGTCAGGCCTACAATAATCGCTTCACGGCTGTTTACCGGGCGCTGGCAGAAAAACACGGTGTTGTGCTGGGAGATTTCATTTTGCAGGATATTGCTGATAAACCGGAATTGATGCAAAGTGACGGCATACATCCGCGAGCAGAGGCCCAGCAACGGATGCTGGATACTGTCTGGGTGAGTTTGCAGCCACTGCTGGAGAAAGACTAATATTTCAGCGAACGAATGTTGGATTTTGTAAAAGTGTCAGGTCTTTGAAATGAAATATTGCGATCAATGTGGCGGGACGCTCAGTCTGAAAATCCCCGACAATGATGATCGACCTCGTCATGTTTGTGATGTCTGCGAGCTTATCCATTACCGAAATCCGAAAATTATCGCCGGTTGCATACCGGTTTGGGAAAACCAGGTCTTGCTGTGCAAACGTGCGATAGAGCCACGGCACGGGTTCTGGACTCTGCCGGCCGGGTTTATGGAGTTGGGGGAAACGACAACGGAAGCGGCATTACGTGAAACTCTGGAAGAAGCCAATGCCAGAGTCGAATTACAGGGCCTGTATGCCCTGATGAACCTGCCCCATGTCAGTCAGGTGTATATGATGTTTCGCTCACGGTTACTGGATCTGAATTTTTCCCCGGGGGTGGAAAGCCTGCAGGTCAAGCTGTACAAAGAAGAAGATATCCCCTGGGATGACCTGGCCTTTTCCACTATCAGGCATACATTACGGTTTTTCTTCGAAGATCAACAACGCGAGGACTACCGTCTACGGGTCGGTGACATAGTCAAAGGCAGGGACGGGTTTGGATATATCAGCAGCCCGCAGATAAAGTAGTGTACCAATGCCAGGCCGGCCGGAATTCATTAATCAGCGTTCAACCTCAATCCAGCGACCAAAGCTGCACTCATAACATTTGTCCTCGGCTTCGACTCTGTCACCACTGGTAAACTCGGCATCGTTCCAGTAGCATTTTTCTTCGAGCTGATCCATTTGCACAGTGGCCTCATCGCTGGCGGGCCCGAGAACTTCGGAGTTCTTTTTGCTGGTATCAATTGGTCCAACTTCGGTTGCCATGATCTTCTCCCCTCAGGAAACAGTCGGCATTTTAATGCCTGTGATGGAATTGTGCCAGTTTCCCCAAAGCAGATACGAGGCCGGCACCCCTGAAACTCAAATTTTCTGGCAGTTTCGACCAACTTTGGTTGACATAAAAAAAATTTCGACTATATTTCTAGCACTCACTCAGCAAGAGTGCTGATAATTCTCGAAATAATAAGTATTTTCAATAATTTAACGGATAAGGAGGTAAGCAATAATGAACATCCGTCCATTACACGACCGCGTACTCGTCAAACGGGTAGAAGAAGACAAGACGTCCCCGGGCGGGATTGTCATCCCTGACAGTGCCACGGAAAAGCCGATAGAAGGTGAGGTCATTGCCGTTGGCAATGGCAAGAAGCTGGACAGTGGCGAAGTCCGGGCCCTTGACGTCAAGAAAGGCGACAAGATCCTTTTTGGAAAATATTCCGGCACTGAAGTTAAAGTTGACGGTGAAGAATACCTGGTGATGCGTGAAGACGACATCATGGGCATTATCGAATAAGTATCAGGAGGCAGAAACAATGAGTGCAAAAGAAGTCAGATTTGGTGATGACGCACGTTCCCGTATGGTGAACGGCGTTAACATTCTTGCCAATGCAGTAAAACAGACCTTGGGGCCGAAAGGTCGTAATGTCGTGCTGGAAAAGAGCTTTGGTGCGCCCACCGTGACCAAAGACGGCGTATCGGTGGCGAAAGAGGTGGAACTTGAAGACAAGTTCGAAAACATGGGCGCGCAGATGGTCAAGGAAGTCGCTTCCAAGACCTCTGATGTCGCCGGCGACGGTACCACGACGGCTACCGTACTGGCCCAGGCTATTGTCCGCGAAGGTTTGAAGGCGGTTGCAGCCGGTACCAACCCGATGGACGTCAAGCGTGGTATTGACCTGGCTGTTCAGACGGCTGTTGCCGAGCTGGAAAAACTGTCCAAACCCTGCGATGACAGCAAGGCGATTGCTCAGGTAGGTACCATCTCCGCCAACTCCGATGAGTCTATCGGCAACCGCATTGCCGAGGCCATGGAAAAAGTGGGTAAGGAAGGTGTGATTACCGTGGAAGAAGG